>JBJYWX010000123.1:0-5133 GCA_046259695.1 Promineifilaceae bacterium (SeqCode)
GGAAACGATCAGTTCGCTCCTATTTGACGGCAGCGGCCTGATTGAGCAGGGGATGCATACCGTGCGCCAACTGGTAAGGGAACAAATCACAGTCGAGAAAGCCAGCGAGACCTTAAAGCGGGAAGTGACTTATGCGCTGCGTGAGGTCTCTGGTCAAATCCCTTCCTTACAAGAAGCCACGACAAGCTGGCTGAACCAATATAAGAAAGGCCGCCTGGAGGTCTTCCTCGATACGTCCCCATTAGACGAACAGATTGAAAAGTCCGGCAACATACTGCGCCTGCTCCTGATCGTTATCTTGGTGGCCAGCACAATCATTGGCTCATCGATTGCCCTGGGCCTTGCCGCGGCTTCTAACCTTGAAGGGGAATTTAAGGCCTTTGTCGGCATCGGCGTCGGCGGTTACTGCACGTCAATTTTTCTTGCCGTGTTGGTAACCCTTTTTATGCTGTGGCAGATCTGGCAAGCAAGGAAACGTCCCGGGGTATAAGTCGGGTTTTTGGTGATCCTTACCTGGCTGTTCGTCCAAACTCGCGCCAGCCCCGCCCTCGCCATCTTATGCAATTTCGGATTGGATTGCTTTATTTTTCTTTGGAGAAAGAACGGCAGTATTTCAGATTCAGAGTCTACGAAGTGGCCCGCGAACAAAATTGGAGGCGGTCTATGCGTACGAATCAGTCACCTGGGCGGGTCGTAAATCGCCTGCTGCCAGGGAATCATAAGAACCCGCGGCTTCTGAGAGCCATTCAGACTTTCTCCCGCTTGGTTACGGCGATCTTCATCATTGCTCTGATCTGGGCCATATACCGGTCATTGAGCAGCGGAAACCCGCTGCCGCTGTGGGCATGGTTGGGGATTCTGGTTCTTCTGGCTGTGGCCATCGGTCTGGGCGTGGCCTTCCTCGTTTACCGGGGAGTTGACGAAGAAGCCGGCCCTTTTGATGTTGGCCTCTCCGATCACATAACCGGCATGCTGAAGACCGAAACCAGGAAAACAGAAACCGGTGGAGCTACTGCCCTAACCATAGAGATCACGATGGCCGTTGGGGAACTGCACTTGCTGGGCGGCGCGCAGGCGGCCATGGAGGGCAGCTTTACTTACGATGATGCCGACTGGAATCCGCCGGAGCTGTCTTACAGCGTTAATCCCGCCGGCCTGGGCAGCCTCATAGTGAAGCAAAGTTCCACCCGCCGACCGGCCATGCGCCAGGGACGCTGCGAATGGACCATTCACCTGAACGAGAATCTGCCGGCTGAATTGAAAGTGAAATTAGGCGCCGGCAAGGCGCTGCTTAGGCCCGCCGGCATGCTGCTCACTCACCTTAGGGTGGACAGCGGCGTCGGAAAACTCGTCCTGGATCTAAGTGGCGAATGGCAGCAAAGTATGGAGACTTTCGTTAAGAGCGGCATCGGCGATGTGGTTCTGGTGCTGCCTCAGACCGCTGGTGTCCGCATCCAGACGGCGGTCGAGCTTGGCAGCGTTTACGCCCATCATCTGACATGGGATGGCGAAGCTTACACCAACAGCCTCTATGGCGGCGACACGGCAAACCTGGTCATCACCATAGAGGGTGGCATTGGCAAACTCATCGTGGAGGGGCAAGCCGGGGGCATTTTGTGAACAGATTGTCTCTTGAACCAGGAAGCGTGGCTGTCCCGCAAAAAGCGCAGCGGCGCACGCTGCTTTTCTTTGCCTACACCGCTCTTTTCTTCGCCCTGCCGGTTCACGGTTTCTGGCAGGCGTTTGTGCCTGTAGAACCGGCCACGCTGGTCTGGGTCCAGAGCGGCATCCTGGCAGTTCTGCTGCTGGTCGCCCAGATATGGCAGCCGCTGCGGCCGCTGCGCGGCTTCGTTCTGATCGTGCTTGTGGTAAATACGGTTACAGCGCTGTTGATTCCCTTCGCCAGCAGCAGCGCTCTGTGGCGCGGCTGGTTTGACGTAGAGAACCCTACGTTCTGGCAGGCCAACAGTGGAGCGATGTTCCTCAAACTTGGAGCCACGGTTCTGATTATCGCCGTGCTGCTGCTTATGGGGCTGAAGCGGGCGGAGTTCTATCTTGTCAGGGGCCAGGTCGATGCGCCGGCGGCGCCGCTGCGCTGGCTGGGCATAAAATCGGCCGTGCCCTGGACAACGTTCGGCCGAAATTTCGCCCTCGTATCCTTCACGGCCATTCTGGCCGTGACCCTGCTGCCCACCCTGCCTCGCCTGGGATTGGGCGCTCTGGCCAATGCATTGCCCCTGCTGCCGGCGACGCTGCTCTTCGCCGCGGCCAACGCGATCTATGAAGAAGTCGTCTTTCGCGCTTCCTACCTGTCGCAGCTCGTTCATGTAGTTGGGGGAGGCCACGCCCTGGCCATTACCGTCTTCTATTTTGGCCTGGGCCACCTGGCGGGATCGATCCCCAGCGGCGTCGCCGGCGTCCTGCTGGCCGCTTTCTTCGCCTTTTTTATGGGCAAGGCGATGCTGGAGACGGGCGGCATGACCTGGCCCTGGATTTGTCACTTCGCGGCCGACGCCGCCGTGTATCTCTTTCTCGCTGTAGTGTTTGCCGCCGGAGCGTTATAATCCCCGTTGAGGTGCCGGCAGCGTTCAGGTCGCCGCCGGCGAACTGCCATGCAAGACACACCTTTGCTTAAATGGCTGCTCATCTGGCTGCCGGCGCAGATCGTCAGCCTGGTTGCTACCATTTTTTTGTTCACGTTAGGGCTAATCTTGATCGAGTTTCTGGTCTATCCCTTAGCCCTGGGCGTTAGCGCCTTGCTGACCGGCCTGACAGCCATGTGGGCCAGCAATCGGCTGATCAAAGACGGCCGTTTGGCCTCCGCGAAAGCGGTCGTGCTGCGCTGCGAGGCGGCTGCTGCCGCCCTGGCCCTCGTTTTGATAGTCGCTTCGGCCAGCGGCCGCGCGCCGTCGCCCCCCATTATTGCCAGCAGCGCGGCAGCCGTTCTCCTGGCCATCCTGGCCACCTACGCGGCCGTCACGCAGCGCTTCCCGCCGCAGGAACTGCCTGATCAGAGGCGGCGCGTCTTGCTCTGGCTGCTCCTGGCTTTGCTCGCCATCCCCACCGTCATTCTCGTCGCCGACCAGTTCGGCTGGGCCGGCGCCTGAGCCGGCCTTCCCGCCGGCAACCTCTTTCTTGACACCCGCTAAAAATCCTATATAATGATTTAGGCTTGCCTAAATTCCTAGTTAGTATTACCCTGCGCGAGCGCGGTCTGGAACCTTGGGCAGCCCCAAATTGAAACGAGAAAGGTTATTTTCATGCGCAAACTAGGTATGCTGGGCCTATTGGCCCTGCTGCTGGCCACCGCCTGCAGCGGCATGGGCGGCGAGGCGGCCGCCGCGGACGGCAAACTGCAGGTCGTCACCACGACCGGGATGATCACGGACATCGTGCAGAACGTGGGCGGCGATCATGTAAACGTTGACGGGCTGATGGGGCCCGGCGTCGATCCGCACCTGTACAAGGCCAGTGCCGGCGACGTGAACCGCCTTTATAATGCGGATATTATTTTCTATAATGGTCTGCACCTGGAAGCGGCCATGGGCGAGGTGCTGGAGCGCATCGCCGATATTGGCAGAATCACTGTCCCCGTGACCAGGGACATCGATCCGGACGAGCTACTGGCGCCACCCGAGTTCGCTGGGTTCCATGACCCGCATGTCTGGTTTAATGTCGGCTTCTGGCTGGACGCGACCGGCGTCGTCGAGCAGACGCTGTCGGAAGCCGATCCCGAGCACGCCGCCGATTACGCGGCCAACGCTGCCGCCTACCGCGCCCGGCTGCAAGAACTGGATGCTTACGTGCGCGAGCAGGCGGCGCGCGTGCCGCAGGAGCAGCGCGTGTTGATCACGGCGCACGACGCCTTTAACTATTTCGGCCATGCCTACGGTTTTGAGGTGCGCGGCCTGCAGGGCATCAGTACCGCGTCCGAGGCGAGCACGGCCGATGTACAGTCCCTGGCGCGCTTTATCGCCGAGCGCCAGATCCCGGCCATCTTTGTCGAATCATCCGTGCCGCCGCGCACCATTGAGGCGGTGCAGGCGGCCGTACGCGCCCAGGGCTTCGACGTCGCCATCGGCGGCTCGCTCTACTCCGACGCCATGGGCACGGCCGGCACGCCGGATGGCACGTACGAGGGCATGGTGCGCCACAATATCGATACCATCGTCGGCGCCCTGCTTGGCGAGCAATAAACCGGCACAGTTTCCAAGGGAAAAGATAAAATGATTGAACCTGCTCACCTATCGGCCGTCGCCCCGGCGGGGCCGGAGACCGTTATTTCTGTCGAAGACCTCACCGTCGCCTACCAGGTCAAACCTGTCTTGTGGGACGTGGATATGTTTGTGCCGCAGGGCACGCTGATGGCTATCGTCGGCCCCAACGGCGCCGGCAAGTCGACACTGATCAAAACCATCCTGGGCCTGATCCAGCCTGTCGCTGGCACAGTGCTGATCAAGGGCAAGCCCTACGTCGAGCAGCGCCAGATCGTGGGCTATGTGCCGCAGCGCGGCAGCGTCGATTGGGATTTCCCCACCAGCGTGCTCGACGTGGTGATGATGGGCCGCTACCGCGCCCTGGGCTGGGTCAGGCGCCCCGGCCAGGCGGAACGTGAGATGGCCCTGGAAGCGCTGAGCAAGGTAGGCATGGGCGACTTCGCCGGGCGGCAAATCAGCCAGCTTTCCGGCGGCCAGCAGCAGCGGGTCTTCCTGGCTCGCGCTCTGGTGCAGGACGCCGAGATCTATTTTATGGATGAGCCGTTCCAGGGCGTGGACGCCACAACGGAACGGGCGATCATCACCCTCCTCAAGGAACTGCGCGCGGCGGGCAAAACCGTGGTCGTCGTGCACCATGACCTGCAGACAGTGCCGGAATATTTTGATTGGGTCATGCTGCTCAACGTGCGCAGCATCGCCAGCGGGCCGGTAACCGAGGTCTACAACGAGGAGAATCTGCGCCGCACCTACGGCGGCCGTATCGCCTTTCTGGGCCAGAATGGAGGAAACGTGGCAGGTGAGCAAGTGGCAAGTGGCAGGTAGCAAGTGGCAGGTAGCAAGTGGCAAGTGAGCAAGCGGCACGTGGCAGGTAGCAAGTAAGTAGGAAGTAGCAAGTAGCGAACGTGCAACGTGCAAC
>JBJYWX010000123.1:5233-11444 GCA_046259695.1 Promineifilaceae bacterium (SeqCode)
AACGTGCAACGTGCAACCTTCATTATGAACATCCTAACCGATCTCTTCTTCGACTATACCTTACGCACCGTGGCCTTGGGCGCGGGCATCATCGGCCTGGTCAGCGGGGCGCTGGGCAGCTTTGCCGTGCTGCGCAAACAAAGCCTGATGGGCGACGCCATCAGCCACGCCGCCCTGCCCGGCATCGTCCTGGCTTTTATGCTCACCCGCAGCAAGGCCTCGCTGGTGCTCGTGCTCGGCGCGGCCGTGGCCGGCTGGATCGGCATGCTGCTGGTGCTGAGCATCGTGCGCTACACGCGCATCAAGGAAGACAGCGCCTTGGGCCTCATCCTATCCGTCTTTTTCGGCTTTGGCCTGCTGCTGCTGACCTTCGTGCAGCGCTGGCCGGACGCCACGCAGGCCGGCCTGGACAAATTCCTGTTCGGCCAGGCTGCGGCCCTGCTGCAAAGTGATGTGCTGCTCATGGGCCTGATCGGCGGCGCGGCGCTGCTGATCATGGCTTTGTTCTGGAAGGAATTTAAGCTGCTCAGCTTCGATCGCGAATTTGGAGCCACGCTCGGCTTCCAGGTGCGCGCCCTGGACGTCCTGCTCACCACCCTGCTGGTCACCGCGATCGTCATCGGCCTGCAGGCGGTGGGCGTGGTGCTGATGAGCGCCATGATCGTCGCGCCCGCCGCCGCGGCGCGGCAGTGGACCGACCGGCTGAGCGTGATGGTCGCCCTGGCCGGAATCTTCGGCCTGCTGGCCGGCGTCGGCGGCGCCGTGATCAGCAGCACCGCTTTCGGCCTGGCTACGGGCCCGGTGATTGTGCTCAACATCAGCGTGATCGTCTTGATCTCGCTGCTCTTCGCGCCCAACCGTGGCCTGGTCTGGAACTGGGCCCGCCGGCGGCGCAACCGCCGCGCGCTGCGCACCGGGGCGATGCTGGAAGGGCTCTACCAGCTCGCCGGCCAGCACGCGCAGCAGCACCCGCACACTATCGACGTGCTGCGCGCCATGAACCAGGGGCGCGGCGGCGTCGAGCGATCGCTGCGCGAACTGCAGCGCCAGGGCCTGGCCGAAGAGGTAAATGGCGGCTGGGTGCTGACCGAGGACGGGCTGCAGGCGGCGCAGACCTTAGCCATTACTAATTGACTGTTTTCCAATAATCATTGTTATGAACTCGTTCGAAATCCAAATCCAACTCATCGCCCTGGTCACGGCCGTGGCCTGCGCCCTGCCCGGCGTTTTCCTCGTCCTGCGGCGCATGGCTATGATGAGCGACGCTATCAGCCACACCGTGCTGTTGGGCATTGTCATCGCCTTCTTCATTGTGCAGGACCTTTCCTCGCCGCTGCTGATTTTCGGCGCGGCGCTGACCGGCGTGCTGACCGTGAGCCTGGTGGAGCTGCTGCACCGCACGCGGCTGGTGAAAGAAGACGCGGCGATCGGCCTGGTCTTCCCCGCCCTGTTCAGCCTGGCGGTAATCCTGATTTCGCGCTATGCCGGCGACATCCACCTCGACGTGGATGCCGTGCTGCTGGGCGAACTCGCTTTCGCCCCCTTCAACCGTTTTGTCGTCGCCGGGCAGGACCTCGGCCCGCTGGCGCTGTGGGTGATGGGCGGCATTTTGCTGCTCAACCTCCTCTTCATTACCCTGTTTTACAAAGAGCTGAAGCTGGCCACCTTTGACGCCGGGCTGGCGGCGGCGCTGGGCTTCGCGCCGGGCCTGATCCATTACGGGCTGATGACCGTGGTCTCGATCACGGCCGTTGGCGCTTTTGACGCCGTGGGCAGCATCCTGGTCGTGGCGCTGATGATCGCTCCGCCGGTGACCGCCTACCTGCTCACCGACAGCCTGCCGCGCATGATCGGCCTCAGCGCCCTCTTTGGCGGGATTGGCGCGATCGCCGGTTTTTGGGGGGCCATCTACTTTGACGCCTCGATCGCCGGTTCCATGGCCACGGTGCTGGGCCTGCTCTTCGCCATCGTCTTCCTCTTCGCCCCCGAGCGCGGCATGGTCGCCCTGGCCCGCCGCCGGCGCACGCAGCGCTGGACCTTCGCCCAGACGGCGCTGACCATCCATCTACTCAACCACCAGGGGGCGGCCGACGAGGTGGAAGAATGCAGCGTCGCCCACCTGCACGAGCAGCTCAAGTGGGAGGAACCCTTCGCGCAACGCGTGGTGCGCCTGTCGGAACGCGCCGGCTACATCGAGCGCCACAACGGGTATCTCAGTCTGACCGCGCACGGCCGTGAACACGCGGCGGAGGAGATTGTCGCATAGGGGTCAGTAATCCGTAGTCCGTGATCGGTAGTCAGTAAGCAGTAATCAGTCGCACTGAACACTGAACACTGTCCACCTGCCACCTGCTACCTGCAACCTATGCTATACTTTCCCCCATAGCGATCTGTTAGCGAAAAAGGAGCCCGTCATGTCCCCCAATGAGCTAGAGAGATTATTCGGCGCTTTTAGCGTCTTCAGTGTCCTGGCCTTTTGTATCCCCTTACTGATCAGCATCGGCCTGATCATCGCCATCTTCCAGATCAACAGCCGTCTCGGCCGTTTACTGCGCCTGCAGGAAGAGGCCAACGCCCAGCTGCGGGAAACCGCCGGTGTGCTGCGGCAGGAATTCATCGCCGATCTGGCTACCAACGGTCCCAACCACCAGGCGTACCTCGACTACCTCGTCAGCGAGAACCGGCTCACGGCCGACCAGGCCGAATTCATCGCCAAGCAAAGCGGGCAGATCTAGGGGCAGGCCCCCGTGCCTGCCCGGCTGCCGCCCCCTTACGTTCAACGCAATATTATGCTATAATATCCCCCTGCGTGTCCTTATCCGCCGCCTGAACCCTCGCGTGCTCCGCCTCTAAGTGCGCTCGTATCCGCCGGCCGGCTGCCCATGCCGGCCCAGACACGACCAGCAATTCGTGAATTCTCCGGAGGATGCTTTATGTCACACCGCAAACGATACCGCGCGCTCTTGGTGCTCCTGCCGGCCATGGTGGCCCTGCTGGCGCTGCTGGCCTACGCCCATGGGTCACGGCTCGCTGCGGCCCAGCCCGGCGACGTGCTGCTGCCGGCCGTTTTTGGCCGCAGCGCGGACTACCGCCACCCGCTGCTGGCCCTGGCGGAGATGGACGGCCCCCTGCCCCTCTTTGATATCCTCAACGACGCCCAGGGGCGGCGCTATGTCATCGGCGAAGGAGCCGGCGCCGGCGATGAAGACAGCCCGATGTTACTAGAGAGCGGCCTCTTCACCGCCGAGCGGCGGCCCATGCAGCCCGGCGAATTCGACAAGAAGGTAGAGCCGGTCGAACGGCCGGTAACGCCCACGATCAGCGAAGCCCTGCGGCGCCTGATCGCCAACCGGCCACCTGACGATCAGGTGCAGGTAATGGTCAGTTTTGAGGAGAACCTCATGCCCCTGCAAACTGGTCTGGAGCGGGCGATCGCCGAGGGCCAGGTGCGTTCCGACTACGAGGAGGGCCAGATGCTCAACCGGCTGCGCGCGGAGCAGCAGCGGGAGTTGGCCCTGTTGCGCCGGCCGTTTGTCAACGAAATCTTGACCGGCGGTGGCAGCATCGACTATGCCTGCGCCAATGCGCCCTGCATCGCGGCGACCATGCACATTACCGACGTGCTCCAGTACGCGCAGCGGGCGCCCGGTGTCGTATGGCTCGACGTCCTGCCGCAGGCCCTGCCCAATGCCCAGGAGTCGCCCATCTTCCAATCGCCGCCGGTGATCATTACCGGCGTCACCGTGCGCCACGGCCTGCAGATCAAGCAGTTTATCGACCAGACCTATGACGGCAATGGGGCCAGCGACCAATCGGAGGCCGACAACATCGTCATCGCCGTCGTCGAGTCGGGCAGCGGCTACGACGACGACCATGCCGGCTTCCGCGAGTCGGGCCCCGCTTCCTCCTTCCGCTACGCTACCGGCGGCGGCTCCACCGGCAAGTGGGCCTGCACCAACATGGGCTGCCAGGCGGTCAACAGCTTCGCCAGCCCCGGCAGCCACGCCACCGGCGCGGCGGGCCTGGCCCTGGGCGACCTGGAACAGGGACAGATCCCGGGCGTGCCCGCCGCCGTGCGGCCCACCGTCAGCGGCTACGCGCGCGAGGCCGTCGCCCATCTCTACGCCTTCAGCGGCGGCGCCGTCCAGACCCTGGACCATATTGGCGGGCTGACCGCGGCACAGGGTGTGCCCGACATTGTCACCAACTCCTGGGGGTACATCGAATCTCCCGACTGTTACGGCGGCAGCGACACGGCGCGCGCGGCCAACCGGCTTTACGAAGACGGCATCGCCGTACTGGCCGCCGCGCACAACCTGGGCGGTTCGCCCAGCGACTGCAACGTCACCGCCCCCGGCTCGGCGATCGGCGTCTTCACCGTCGGTGCCCACCTCTGGGGCTACGAGGGCGACCCCAACACCGTGCGCACCGCGCCCATTTATGACAACATGGACGGCAATTCCAGCAGTTGGGGCGGGCATGCCACTGCGGGCCAGAACCGCTCCATCGTCGATATCACGGCCAATGGCACGCGGGCCAACAAATTCAATACCAGCGGCTCGTACAGCCAGACCGGCGTGATCTGCTGCACCAGCGCTGCCACGCCGCAGGTAGCCGGGGCCGCGGCCGACTTCATGGATTTCTACGAGCAGGAATACAGCAACTTCATCGACAACCCGGGCTCGCTGTACGCCAACCTGCTGCTGATGGGCGACCGCCAGGGCGTCAACGGCAAGATCAACAGCCGGCTTGACCACCGTTGGGGCGCCGGGCGGCTGCGCATGCGCATGTTCAACAGCGCCGGCATGGATCCGCCCTGGTACTACTTCAACGGCTACAGCTGCATCTCCGACGGCGAAATCTGGGACTTCCCGATCGGCGACGGCGGCCATTTGTCGCAGGACATCGACGTGATCAAGGCCGCGGCCTACTGGTACGACACGCGGCACGACGGCAGCCTCGGCTCCGGCGCCGGATCCGTGGCCGACGTGGACCTGCACATCGTCAACGTGCCCACCGGCCAGCCCGTGGTCACCGACAGCGACAGCTACGACAACAAGGCGCGCGTCTTCTACCAGGACGCCGGCGGCCTGCAGCTCAGCCTGCGGCTGCTGGGCTATGATGTAAGCGGCCACGATGACCCCGTCTGCGGCAGCGACGCCATCCTGGTCTATTTCGCCTACTTCGTCGAGGACTCCGACCGCGAAGCGCCTGTTTATAATCCGATAACGGGAACGGGCATCTTCCCCGAAGGGAGCTAACCCCGCTGCAAACGACAATCACGTAGGGGCAGGCCCCCGTACCTGCCCCTAGGTCCCCGTACCTACGGCAAGCTGCTGCTGTCATTCTGACGGCGTAGCCGAAGAATCCCTAAGGCCTCGCGCAAGAAAACAGCCTCGAAATAAGAAAGGCCACACCCAGGGCAACCACAGGGGGTTGCCCCCCACGGCCGAATATGAAGATTCCCTGAAGCGATCATGAGAGTCGGCGCCGATCACATCCGGCGCTCATCTTCCGCTGCTATTTGTTAACGCCTGAAACGGCCAGACGTGCGTGTGCGGGATTCCGCAGGCACGTCTGGCCTTGTTTTTGGACAGATATCACGGAGGTATGACCTTATGACGCACTATCAGTCTGTATCAGAACAGAAGGGTATCGCCCTCGTGGCGCACGATAGTAAGAAGCCGGCGATGTCGGCCTGGGCAAAGTATAATCGCGACCTGCTGGCCGCCCACTGCCTTTATGCCACGGGCACGACCGGCGCGATCCTGGAGCAGGTGCTCGATCTCCCGATCCATAAGCTGAAAAGCGGCCCCCTGGGCGGTGACCAGCAGCTGGGCGCTAAGATCGTCGACGGTAAAATTGACTTTGTCATTTTCTTCTGGGATCCGCTGCAGGCCCAGCCGCATGATCCCGACGTCAAGGCGCTGCTGCGCGTGGCCGTGGTCTGGAATGTGCCGATCGCCTGCAACCGCGCCTCGGCCGATATGATCATCTCCTCGCCCTTGATGGCCGAGGCCTACCAGCGCGAGTTACCCGATTACGACAGCCACCTGGAAAGGCCGATTGGGGAAGAACCCGACCTGCTGCTGATTACCTCGAACTAGTCCCCCACCCCACGTTTTCCCACTACTAAAAGCATAAGCGCAGCCAGGCAAATTTGTGGCGCAACGTGCCACGTTGCGAGTATATGAGTGCGCAACCACAACCG
>JBJYWX010000123.1:11544-38681 GCA_046259695.1 Promineifilaceae bacterium (SeqCode)
GCCGGTTGTGCCACAGCAGGCCACGTTGCGAGTATATGAGTGCGCAACCACAACCGGGCCGGTTGTGCCACAGCAGGCCATGTTGCGAGTATATGAGTGCGCAACCACAACCGGGCCGGTTGTGCCACACAAGGCCACGTTGCGAGTCTGTAAGTCGGTATTCACAACCGAGCCGGTTGTGCCACAAAAGGCCACGTTGCGAGTCTGTAAGTCGGTAATCACAACCGGGCCGGTTGTGCCACAGCAGGATGAGACGCTTACCATAATAGGCGCCGTTGTCCTATAATTACCCTGGGCCTGGAGGGTGACTCCAGGCCCTTTCTTTTTAGTTAAAAGTGAGTCATAGAGTAAGTAGGTATTTGAAATGCAAGCGAAAAACAAAACCATCGTGGTAACCGGTGGCGGAAGTGGTATTGGGCGCGAGCTGGTGCTCGCGCTGGTCAAGGAAGGCGCGACTGTGGCCGCGCTGGATATTAACGAAAAGAATCTGCAAGAGACGCGCGCGCTGGCGGCAAATAACGCGGAAAAGATCTCCCTGCATGTCCTGGATATCAGCGATCGCGCCGCGGTGGAAGCGTTTGCCAGGGAGGCGATAAAGGCGCATGGTGCCGTGGACGGCCTGATTAATAACGCCGGCATCATCCAACCTTTTGTGCGCTTGAATGACCTGGCCTATGCCGATATCGACCGCGTCCTGAACGTGAACCTGTACGGCGTTATCTACATGACCAAGGCCTTCCTGCCCCACCTCCTGCAGCGGCCGGAGGCGCATATCGTGAATGTCTCCAGCATGGGCGGCTTCTTTCCCGTGCCCGGCCAGACCCTGTACGGCGCTTCGAAAGCGGCCGTGAAGCTGCTGACGGAAGGGCTCTATTCTGAGCTGCTGGAAACGAACGTGCATGTCACGGCCGTCTTCCCCGGCGCTATCGCCACCAACATCAGCGAAAATTCTGGCGTCGCCATCGCAGGACGCGACCAGGCGGAAGCGGAAAGCAGCTTTACGGCGCTTCCCGCTGACGAGGCCGCGGCGGCAATTATTGAAGGCATGGAACGGAACGAGTTCCAGATATATGTCGGCAGGGACGCCAAGATGATGAACATTTTCTACCGTCTCAGCCCGCGCCGGGCGACGTTGTTTATGTATAAGCAGATGAAAGGCCTGCTGCAGGGTGCCGGCTCTAAGCCGGCGGTATCCGGCCCTCGCCCCCTATCTTCCAGCTTCGAAAGCCGGGGCCTGTAACAGCCCGGGCTTAGCGGTCGGCGCAGACCGGGCCTAAATGGCTGCACCGGCCTGCGCTGACCCTATCTCAGCCTGCGTTACAGGCTGTTTAGTACCTCGCGCGCCACGCGTATCGCGCCGGTGGTGACGCCGGCCGTTGACTGGCCGGGAAAGATGGAGTCGCCGACGAGCCAGACGCCGGGCAGGCCGGTGGCCGGTCCGCGGGCGGCAAAGAGCGATTCCTGGGCGAACCCGCCGACCATCCCCTGCGGTCGCCGCGTGTAGCGCTGGAACGTGATCGGCGTGCCGGGCAGGCAGAGCTGCACCGCGGCGCGAAGGCCGGGAACGGCCCGCTCGGCCGCGGCCAGCATCCGCTCTGCATAGGCCGCGCGCCGCGCTTCGTACGCGGCTGGATCCCTTTCCTTGATCTCCCACCACGGCCCCACGGCCGTGTGCGTGGAGAGCGTCGCCGCGCGGTGGCCGATCGGCGCGCGCGATTCGTCCTGCGCATCGGAGAGGGAGATAAAAACCGAGTTACCCTCCCCTAACGGCCGTGCCGGGTCGAGAATGACCTGGTGGTGATCGGCGATACCGGCCGGCAGCCTGTCCACAGCCAATCCCAGGTAGAGCGTGAAGGCGCCCCAGGTGGCGGGCCTTTGCGCCACATCCCGCCGCAGGCGGTCTGGCGCTTCCTCGCCAAGCAGGGCGGCCAGCCCCCAGGGTGTGAGGTTGGCCAGCACAAGCTCGGACTCGATTTCCATGCCCTTTTGCGTGCGCAGCAGCTTCCGTCCGTCCGGGCGCACGGTAAGCGACGTGACCTGCTGGCGGGTGTGCAGCACGCCGCCGTTTTCCTGCAACCAGTCTGCCAGCGTGCCGGCCAGGCTGCCGATGCCGCCCCTGACATGGTAGACGCCGCGCCGCGGCAGGTCCAGCGCCGCGCTGCCGTAGAGAGCGTTGGCTTTTTCGGCCGTGGTCTGGGCCGAGATGAGCAGTTGGGCGTCGAGAAAGGCGCTGAAAACCGGGTCAGACGGGCCGCCCATATCCCCCACGGTGCGCAGCAGGTAAGGCGCGGCGGCCAGGGTTGATGGCCGCAACGCTCGCGCCAGGGCCAATACATCGCGCGGCGAGCCCGGCGGCCAGGGGAAATCGCGCGCCGAAATATCCCAGGAGAGCCGGGCCAACTTTTCCTGCGTATGCCAGAATGATTCTGTTCCCGGCAGCTTCTCCTGTCGTTCCGCCTCCCAGGCCGCGCGGCCGGACCACTGGGTTATCGCCCGGTCGGGCAGGTGCACGACCCAGGCGGGATCCACGGGCGTCACGGGCCAGGTGAGGCCGAGCATTTCCGCCACGCGCGCGTGCGGGCCCGCCGGGCCCGCGCCGCCGGCAAAGAAGCCGCCGGCCAGTGTCGCCCCGGCGTCGAAGCGGTAGCCCTTGTGGAAAAAAGTGCCCGCGCTGCCGCCGGGGTAGACGTGCGCCTCGAGTACGGTAACGGCGTAGCCGGCCTTCAGCAGCAGCGCCGCCGCGGTCAACCCGCCGACGCCGGCGCCGATAACAGCGATGCGCGGGCTATCTTTCACAGGGGAACGCACTGAGGGTAAAAAAGCAGGCAGCCGCTGGCCCTCATCGCCCGGCCGCTTCCAAGGCCAGGGTCTCTAAGAACTCGGCCGTGGCGGCGATGATCTGCGCCTGCTGCTCCGGCCTTGAAATGGTGGCCTGGCCGTCGCCCGGCTGGTCCCCGTACCAGCCGAACTGGGCATGGTTGCCGCCGGCGATCTCGACCCACTGCGTGTTGGGCGGCAGGTTGGCACGGCTGGCCGCGATCTCGTCCAGCGTAGCCAGGCCGTCGTTGGTGGCGTAAATGGATATCACGGCCAGTTCTTCCCGCGCGGCCAGGGCGTCGCCGCTGGGATAAGCGGCCCAGAGCAGCAGCCCGTCGGCCGCGTCCGGATGATCGGCCACAAAACTGGCGGCCATGGCCCCGCCCAGCGAATGCCCGCCCACGACCCAGGTAGTGATCGCCGGGAAAGCGGCGATCACCTCCGCCGCCGCGCCGGCGTCCAGGAAAGCCAGGTTAAGGGGCATGGGCGGGATCACGGCCAGGGTGCCCATCTCCGCCAGGGCGCGCGCCGCCGGCGCGTAAGAGCGCGGGTCCACCCGCCCGCCGGGATAAAGAATGACGCCGGTCTCAGGCGCGTTTTCCTGTGGCGTAAAGACGTACCAGGGTTCCGTCTCCACTTTCACGGCGGCGTCCGATTCCAGCGCGGCCAGCGCCTCGGGCATCGGTCCCAGGGCCGCTGACGCCCAGCCGACAAAGCCGCCCAGCGCCAGCAGCAGGATCACGACCAGGCTGCCCAACGTGAGAATTATCCAGCGTCTGCGATCCATCTTATTCCTCTTGCTAGCTATCCAGTCCCGTACCCTGCCCTTCCAGCGCTCGCTTTGTCCGCAGCGCGCGGTAGGCGAAGAGCACGGGCAAATTGAGCCACATGAAGCGGCTGATCGGGCCGCCATACGCCGCCTCGATGGAATCGATCACTTCCGAGCTCTGATCGTTGACGGCGCGGAAAGTGTGGCGGTGGCGCCAGAAGTCAAATGGGCCCTCTTTTTGCGTGTCGACGAAGCCGTTTAATAAACTAACCTCGCTGTGTACCGCCACCCAACGAATGGCCAGCGGGCCAAGGCGCAGGGTGAAGTCGGCCAGGGAGCCCTCCGCGAGTGGTTCGATGTGATTAAATTGTACCATTAAGGGCGGCGGCGTCAGTGTTTTCAAGGCGCGCGTGTCGCGATGGAAGCCGGCCACGGCCGCCAGCGGCGCGGTGACCAGGAATCTATGCTCGTACTTCATAACGGTCATTCGCTAACCCGGCTGTTTGTTTGCAGCCGCCCCGGAAAAAAGGCGTTTGTGCGCGACATATAGACGGCATAGCCGGGCTTCGTTTCGCGCAGCTTTCTTTCCAACATGGCTACACCGGAAACGCGCCGCAGCAGGAAAGTCATCAGCAGTGGGCTGAATACCGTCCACCACGCGCCGGCGGCGACGGCGAATAGAAAGAAGCTCCACCATATGACCGCGTCGCCAAAATAGTTCGGATGGCGCGTGTAGCGCCATAGACCGCTGGTAAGTAGTTGGCCCGCGTTTGCCGGGTCCTGTTTGAATCGGCTCAACTGCCAGTCTCCGATGACCTCGAACAAGAAACCGGCCACCCAAAGCAGCAGCGCCGCCAGATCCAGCCAGCCCAAAGGCGCGGTAGTATTATTAAGAATGGCCAGCAGCGGCCAGGAGACGAACCACAAAATAGCTCCCTGCAGCAAGAATACTTTGAAATAGCTGCGCCACCACCATGTCGATCCCGCCTCGGCACGCCAAGACGCGTAGCGAAAATCCTCATTCCGGCCCCAATTGCGGTGCAAGATGTGCAGCGCCAGGCGCAGGCCCCACAACGTGACCAGCAGCCCTGTAAGGTGCTGGCGGCCGAAAATGATGTTCCCCTTGGTGCTCTGGGCGTATGCCAACCAGTAGAGAGCGACAAAGCCCAGGCCCCAGAACACATCGACAATGCTGGCATCGCGGACGAGCAGGCTCAGCAGCCACAGAATGGTCATGGCAGCCAGCAAAAAGAAAGCAGTCGTCGAGGCCAAGGGAAACATCGTTTAGTTTCGCTTCGTGCGCCGCCGCAGCGCCCAGAGAGTCAATAAGTACATGGCCGCGCCCAGCAGGACGCAGGCTAGAACGCCGGTCATTATCTCCGGCCAGACCCAACCCACGTTGATAATGGCTCGCATTGCCTGCAGCACATAGGTGATTGGGTTTAACTGGGCGGCGATGCGCAGCCAGCCGGACAGCAGCTCCAAGGGCACGAAGGTTGGCGCCAGGAAGGTCAGCGGGAAGAAGACAAAACTGGCGCTCTGGGTGACCGCAGCGTTGCCGCTGCCCAGGGCGGCGGACATGGTAAATCCGGCGAAACCCAGACCCAGGAGTACGGCCATAGCGACTACGGCCAGCCCGCCCAAGAAGCCAGTCTCAATCCGCAGGCCCATAAGGACAGCCACACCCAGCACCAGCGCCGCCTGGAGGCCGAGAATGACAGCCCCGGAAAGGATAGTACCGGTGAGCAGCGCGGAACGCTTGATGGGTGTGAGCAGCAGCTTATCGAAGTAACCGCTCTCGATGTTGCGCACCAGGTTTTGCGCGGCGATGCCCGCACCGGACAGCGAAGCACTGACAATCGATAAGGGTAGGATGAAACCCAGGTAACTGTTAGAACCGAGACTGGGAATAAAACTGGCTGCTTCGCCCAGCGTGGAGTTGTAGATGACCAGGAAGAATAGGCTAATAGCGATGGGCGGGATGAGCGCCGCCGGTCGCCGGAAAATGGTCACCAGGTTTTGCCAGGTTACGAGGATGATTTGAGTGTAAAATGCCGTGCCCTTCCTGGCCATGTCGGGATAATTCCCCGCGGTTGTTGTTTGTGTTGCCATGTAATACTCCGTTACACGCCTGATGCTTAATCGGAAACAGCCATTGACCCCGGCTGTGCTTGAGATGCTGCGGCCTCGGCCTCGTAGGCGCTGCCCGTAACCTGTAAAAAGACATCGTCAAGGGTAGGCTGGGTTAGGGTAAGGGAAACTGGATCCAGGCCGGCGTCATGCAGCTGTTCCATGATATGAGGGATGGCGCGGGCGATGTCGGCACGATATACACGCAGCGTGACGCGGTCGAGTTGGGTGCGCTCGGCCGTTTGCGCTAATAATTCGTTCGCGGCTTCAGCATTTTCGCGGTTCTCAAAAGCCAGATTCAGCGATTCCTTGCCCAGTGACGCCTTTAGCGCCGCTGGAGAGCCGGTTTTGACGATTTGCCCCTTGTCGATGATCGAAATCATATCGGCCAATTCATCCGCTTCTTCCAAATACTGCGTGGTTAGGAAGATTGTCATGCCCAATTCTTCATTTAAGCGCCGCACTTCGCGCCACACGTCGCGGCGGCTGACCGGATCGAGACCAGTCGTAGGCTCGTCAAGAAAGAGTATCTCCGGCTCGTGTACCAGGGCTAACGCCAAGTCCAGTCGGCGCTTCATGCCGCCGCTGTAGGTGCCAACCTGGCGCTCCTTTGCCTCCTCGAGCCCCACCAGGCGCAGTAGCTCCTCCGCGCGGACACGTGCTTCTTGCCGGCCGGCGCCAAACAGCCGTCCTTGCAGGGTCAGGAGTTCCAGCGATTTCATCAACGGATCAAGCCCCACGTCCTGTAGGGCCACACCGGCAATGCGCCGTACTTCACCCGCTTCTTTGACGACATCATAACCGCCAACGGTCGCTGTGCCCGCCGTTGGTAGGGCCAGGGTGGTCAAGATTTTGACTGTCGTACTCTTGCCAGCTCCGTTTGGTCCCAAAAAGCCATAAATCTGGCCGGCATCGACATGTAAAGATACGCCATCTACGGCCAAAACATCATCTGGATATCGTTTTTCTAGGTTTATGATTTCAATTTCGCGATTTGACATGGTCTAGTACTCGGTAATCATTTGTTCACTGGACAGCAGTTTGCTAAGTCCTTATCACGCCTCATCAGCTGTCTCCTACGGCCGGTTGTTCGCCCTCGATCTGGTCGACTGGCCATGGGACGCCACCGAGAAGTCGTGACCTTACAAAGAAGGCCCAAGGTGATGGGGCGAATTGTGTCCGGGCCACGGTCGGTATACACATAGAGGGCAACGACAGCGCCGAAGAGTAAGGAGGGGATGTGGACTTCGCGCGGCCCGAATCCTTCATTTTCCTTATCCGGCCGTTCCCAGGCGGCGCCGGGTGAGCCAGGCGCGGATCTCCGCAAAGCGCTCGTGGCTGGCCTGGGCCATCACCAGGATTATGCCGAAGGTGACCAGGGTGTTGGTGAGCAGGAAGAAGAGAAACTCTTCAACCGGCAGAACGCCGCCCAGAAGGAGCCCCACTGACTTGTCCGGGTTGATAGTCCAGATGCCGCCGCTGATGGCAAGAGCGTCAGCCGCGCTCAGATAGAGCGTCAGCGGCAAGATAGTCAATGCCACCAGCCGGCGGTAGCGCCAGAGGATGTCGGCGCCAAAAGCAAACTGCAGGGCGATCGGCGGCACGGCCCAGGCCAACTCCAGGCCCATGTAGATGCCCGGCTGCCAGCCGCTGGCCAGCAGCAGCACCGAAGCGAGCCAGATCACGGCCGCCGTGGCGGCGCTCCAAAAGCGGTAGCGCCTTCCCTTGGCCGCCAGGTCAACCGTGACCGGCAGGCGGCGCATCAGAAATACGATCCACAGGCCGGCCAGGATCGGTTGGACAACAAAAAAAGTATATTCCTCAACCGGCACATAGGCGATGGTGATGCCCGTCACCAGCGCCGGGTCGTACCACCAGACACGTGTGGCGACAAGATAGTTATCCCAGATGGTGGTATATGTAAGGGCGATTACCACGTGCAGGGCGATAGCCGCCGCCGGGGCCCAGGCGTGCAGTTCAGCGGGGATCGCCCGCCCGCGGGCGCGATCCCAGAGCGCTACGACCAGCAAAAGGGCGATGGGCATAAAAAGGAAAATGGCCAGGAATCCGAAATAGGTCATGATCAGGTGTCAGTAGTCAGTGAGTCAGTAAGCCAGTAGTCAGTGGACGGTGTAGAGTTGGCCGTCATACTTTTCTATCCTTCCAGGAGATGCCACGGCCGAGGAGGCGGGAAGCCATGCCCCAGAGAGCGGAGAGCTGGACGAAAAGTGCCGCCGCCGGGGCCAGCACGGCCGTGCCCACAGCCTGCCGGCGCCTGCGCGCCCTCGCCCCCTCGCTCCTGCGCTCGCTAAAGCGCTTCGCCCAGGGCACGAACCCCAGGATCGCCGCTGTCCAGACCAGCCATAAGCGCGGCATAACGCGCACATAGCGGCGATTAAAAAGCAGCGTCCACAGCGGCATCAAGACGCCGGTGACGAACAGGGCCGGGACGAAGGCCCGCGGGCCGCTGTAGCGCAGGGAGCCCGAGCCGAGGCGGTTAATGCCATGCCACATCTGGCGGCGGTTTTCGTACATATGGACGCCGGCCAGCGCCTCTCCCCGGAATATCGGCGCCGCATACCCCTGCTGCGCCAGGTGCCGGCCGTAGGCCAGGTCATCCATCATCTCCGCACGCACCGCCGCGAAGCCGCCGCTGGCCTCATACACGCTGCGGCGCACGAGGAAATACTGCCCGTTGAGCACCGGATCGGAGCGCCGCTGCGCGGCGAAGAGTCCGGCCAGCGCCACCATCAACACCGCGCTGTTAAACCAGCCGTCCGTCTCCTGCTGCAAAAAGGCGCTCAGGCCATCCAGCCCGTGCCCTTCGGCGAAAGCCACGACGCTGGCCGCGCTCACCGGGGTGTGGATCGTGTCGGCATCTGTAAAGAGCAGCCACTCGCCGGTCGCGGCGCGCGCGCCCGCATGACTGGCATGCGGTTTGCCCAGCCAGCCGTCCGGCAGCTCGGCCGCCGGCAGCAGGCGCAGGCAGGCCTCCTCCCGGCGCATAAACTCGCGCACGACGGCCGCTGTTTCGTCGCTCGAATGGTCGTCAACCACGATAATCTCGAACGGGCCGGGATATTCCTGTTCTATCAGGGAGGGCAGGAGACGCCGCAGGTTACGCGCCTCATTGCGCGCCGGGACAATGATCGACAGCGAGGGCAGTCTTCCAGCGCTTGCCTGCTGCGGCAGCAGCGGCAGATCCCGGTAACGGCGCTCCGCCCGCGCCAGCAGCGGCAGCACGGCCAGCGAAAAACCCAGCGTCCAATAGAGACGCCATGTTACAGGACGCGGACGCGCGCGGAAAACCGTGGAAGAACGCGGCAAATAGCTGCTTTTACCTGCGGACATCCGTCTCCATCCGTGCTTTCCCTGTCTCAGCTGACTGTTGACTGTTAACTTTTGGCTGTTTTCCCGCCCGCCGGATCGCCGGCGCCCGCACCACCATCTTCACACCCGGCCGCGGCTCGAGCGTCGCGCCCATGTACGGCCGTACTTTCTGGCCCGGCGAGAGCTGCAGGTCGAACTGCTGCAGGATGCGCGCCAGCACGACGCGGCTTTCCACCTGGGCGAACGTGGCCCCAATACAGTTACGCGGCCCGCCGCCAAAGGGCGTGTAGGAAAGCGGCTGCCGTCGTGCTTCCTCGCTCCCGCGCCGCGCGCGATCAAAGCGCGCCGGGCAAAATGCATCCGGCTCCTCCCACACCGCTTCATCGCGGTGCGTCAGGTAGTTGGAAACCATCAGGCGTGTGCCCTGCGGCACATGGTAGCCCAGTAAATCAAGATCTTCCCTGGCGAAGCGATTGCCGACGTGAATGGGCGGAAAAAGGCGCAGGGTCTCCTTGATCACCTGGTCCAGGTAAGGCATTTCTGCCTGCGTGTCATCTCCCAGCTCCTGGGCCACGATTCCTGCCCGCGCTTCAGCCGTCGCGCGCGCCAGGGTCTGCGGGTGCGCGCCCAATAGATAAAGCGCCCAGGCCAGCAGCGCCGTGCTCGTGTCGTGCCCGGCGATGAGCATGGTCAGCAGCTGGTCGCGGATCAGATCGTCGCTCAGGCCCGGCTCGTTGATCAGGCGGCCCAGCAAGTCATCTTCCGGCCCGCCCTGCGTGCGGCGGCGGTCGATCAGGCCGTAAAGATAATCATCCAGCTTCTGCAGCTCTTTTTGGCTGCCGAAGCGCGGCATGTCCGGCCACACGATCCAGGGGCCGGGCGAAATGATGTGGATAGCTTTCAAAATGGGCTCCCAGAGTTCCGCGAGATCGGGGCTGAAGTCGGTGCCGTAAAGCGTGCCCAACAAGATGAGCAGCGCCACCTTGCGCATTTCCACCAGCATATCTACCTCACCCTCGTCGGGCCATCCCGCCAGCACCTGGTCGGTATAGGCGATCATCGCCGGTATGTGCGCGAGTGAGGGCGCACGCCGCATCGCGGGTTCCATGCAGGCGCGCAGGCGGTCGTGCTCCTCACCATCGACGACGAGCACGCCGCGGCGCAGCAGCTTGACGACCGGGTCAGATTCGCCGCGCCAGCTAAATTTATCTCGCTGGCTGACCAATACTTGGCGATTAAAGTCCGGGCCGGAAACGACGACCGGCTTGAAGCGGGGCAGGGTTATCTGGAAGATGCTGCCCAGGGCCTCATGCATGCCGGCCATGGCCGTGAGCAGGGAACGATCGCGGATCAGGTCCTTGAGGATCTTCAGCCCGGTTGGGCCATCGGCCGTCGGCGGCGCTTTTTGCTGTTGCTCGTCCGCAGCCATTCTAATCTCCTACCATGGACGGCCGCGCGCTCAAACTGCCCTCAGGGCTCGATTCGCGCCCGCGCGTAGGCGCGCCGGTAATCAGCGACTCGGCGATGATCGAGGAGGAGAGCACGCCGGGCAGCCCGGCGCCGGGATGGGTGCCCGCACCTACGAAATAGAGATTGTCGAAATCTTCGGAGCGGTTATGCGGGCGGAACCAGGCTGACTGGGTCAGCACCGGCTCCACGGAGAAGGCGGCGCCCAAATGGCTGTTCAGCACCGTCTCAAAATGACGCGGGTCGATCATGTGCTCAACGACAATATTTTGTTGCAGGTCGGGCAGGTAGTTGTCTTCCAGGAACTGCATGATGGCGTCGCGATATGGTTTCGCCGCCTGCTTCCAATCAATCGCCCCACCCAGATGCGGCACGGGTGAAAGAACATAAAAAGTCTCGTGCCCTTCCGGCGCGAGTGAGGGATCCGTGATCGTGGGCATATGCAGGTAGAGCGAAAAATCGTCGGCCAGCACCTTCTTGTCGAAAATATCGCTTAGCAGGCCCTTGTAGCGCTCGCCGAGAATGATGTTGTGATGCGCCAGGCCGCAGTCGGTGTAGCGTCGCCGGGTACCGAAATAGATCACGACCAGGGACATGCTGTAGCGCGTGAAACGCCGGTAGCGCGTGTCGCTGTTGCGCAGGCCGCGCGCCTTGGCGGGAATCATGTTCAAATAGGTCCAGGCGACATCGGCGTTGGAGATGACGTGATCGGCATGGTGAACGCTGCCGTCGGCCAGGCGCACGCCTGTCGCGCGGCGGCCATTGACCAGGATTTCGGCTACCTCAGTGTTGAACTGGAAATGGCCGCCGATCTCCTCGTAAAGCCGGGCCAGGGCATCGACCAAGGCGCCGGTGCCGCCCATGGCAAAGTGCACGCCCCACTCCCGTTCCAGGTAGTGGATCATGGCGTAAATGGAGGAGGAATCAAACGGGTTGCCGCCAATCAATAGTGGGTGAAAAGAGAAGGCACTGCGCAGAAAGTCGTTCTTGATGAAGCGGGAGACGTAGCCGTAGACGCTGCGATAGGAGCCAAGCTTGACCAGGTCAGGCGCGACGCGCAGCATATCGCTCACATGCAGGAACGGCTTGTCCGCCAGCTCGACGAAGCCTTTCTGGAAAATAGCTTGCGTTGTGGCCATAAAATCCTGGTACCCTTGCACATCGGCCGGATTCCAGCGCCGGATTTGCTCATAGATGAATTGGGAGTCGCCGTTGTAGTCGAATGCCTTTCCGGTGTGGTCGAAGATGCGATAGAAAGGATCGAGCTCTACGAACTCGATATAATCCTCGCGCTTACGGCCCGCCAATTCAAACAGATCGTCGAACATGAAGGGCGCGGTAATGACCGTGGGACCGCCGTCGAAGCTGAAACCGTCCAGCTTGTAGGTGTAACCGCGGCCCCCCGGTTTATCCCGTTTCTCAAAGATCTGCACATCATAGCCTCTGGCGGCGAGACGAATACCGGCGCCCAAGCCGCCAAAGCCGCTGCCAATGATAATTACCTTTTCCGCCATGGTATTCTCCTTATCCAGATTACGGCCGTCCCTGTTCGCGCGCAGGCGGAACCGTGATCACGTTCTCGCGTAGCTGTTGGTTATGCTGCGCCACCATATGCCGGGTAAGCGCAGTGCCTTGCGCCCGCTGCTGATGTGGGCGCGATGGCTAAAGACGTTGTAATCATGTACCTCAATATCTTCCAGGATGGCGCTGTATAGCTCGGCCGCCGCGGCGACGGCGACCCGGCCGCGCGGCTTGAGCAGCGCCAGGCCGGGCATGGCTTCGCTGTAAAGAGCCCGTGCCCGCTCGATCTGAAACCGCAAAAATGCCCGCCAGCGCGCGTCGAGCCGCTGCGCGGCGATATCCTCTTCCGCCAGGCCAAACGCTGCCAGCTCGTCGAGCGGCAGATAGAAGCGGCCATTGCTCCAATCCTCGGCAACATCGCGCAAAATATTGGTTAACTGCAGAGCGATGCCCAGCTTGACCGCGTAGGGGATGGCGCTCTCATCCTCAAAACCAACAATATGCATCGACATCAGGCCCACAGTTGAGGCGACGCCGTAGCAGTAATCAGCTAGATCGGCGAAGGTCTCGTAGCGCTTGACGGCCAGGTCTGTGGCTACGCCGTCCAGAAGCTGTTCGGCGTACTGGCGCGGAATTTGGAAACGGGCCCGGGCGTCGGCCCAGGCGAAAGCAACCAGCTCCTCCGGGGAAGGGCTGCTGCTGAGTGAGCGCTGGCGCCAGCGCTCAAAGTGACTGGCGTCGGCTACGCCCCCGACCGGCCGGTCGACCAGGTCGTCGCTGACACGACAGAAGGCATAGAGGGCGCGCGTCGCCCGGCGCTGCTCAGGGGCCATCAGGGCCGTGGACATATAAAAAGTGGCGCTGTGCTGCCTGGTGACTGTTTCGCAGTGGGCATAGGCGCGTTCCAGCGCCAAGGAATCGCCTTCCACCGGCCGGTGTTCGACGACCCAGTTTTCTAGCGGCGCGTAGGCTAAGTTTAAAAGGCGGTTCTCCCAACTATCCAGCTGAAGCGTCATCTAGAATGCCTCCTTGTGTCTGTTGTTGTTCTGCTCCGTTTCCTTCTCCAGCTCGCTCTACGAGCCAGAGCCCATTCAATAGAAGGTCAATGGCGTCGTGTACCAGGTGGTGGTCCACGGCTGTCCCGGCGTGACCGGCTGTCCCGGCGTGACCGGCTGTCCCGGCGTGACCGGAGGTCACGATGTAACTGATGCCGTCCATGAGCGATAGGAAATAACCGGCGAGTTGAGCCGGGTCAATGGGCCGGATTTCTCCCCGCTCTTGTGCTTCGGCAAAGAGCGCAGCGACAGGGGCAAAGAGCATCTCGTACGCCTGCCGTGCCAGAAGCTCGCTGTGTGCTTTGGAAAGCGCGGCCATGTCCGTTTCCAGCATGCTTAACAGGCGTAAGGGCGCGTTATTCATGAACCATTCGCCGACAGCCAGCAGGCGGGCGTCGAGAGAGCTGTCGCGGCTGGCGGCGACGGCGCTTGCGACACCTTGCTGGTGGCGCTGTAGATTACGCATGGCGACTTCGACATAGAGCTGCTCCTTGCCCTCGGGTACGTGATAGTAAAGGGAAGCCTGGCGCATGGCCAGAGCATCAGCAATGTCGCGCATGGAAACAGCCGTGTAGCCGCGGGCGCTAAAAAGCTGCGCCGCTTGCTGGAGAACCCGTTCCCGTGCTGTCGTTGATGCTGCTTCCATAAAATATACTCGAATCCACTCGCTCTGCATTACTTATCTACCGTTCGTTCGGTAATATAGTGTATGTTGCATATATTGTCAATCTTTTATGAATATTTTGTATAGTTTTATGGCGACAACGCGCTCCACCTATCGCTATTATACCCGTCTGCGTGCTTGACATCTCGCCGGCACCGGCTAAAATTTACGAGAAGATATTGAGACAAAATATCAAAAAAGAACTCACCTGACCTGCCAATGAGCGAACTTGTCCACCAAATCAACTACCGGGGCATTGACCACGACCCGTACATGCCTACTCTGGAAATGCGCGACGTGTACGCGCTCTACAACGGCAGCGCGACGGGGCGCGATGATCAGGCGTCCCCCTACGCCCTGGAAGATATTAGCTTCCAGGTACAGCACGGCGAGCGCGTGGCTGTCGTCGGGCCAAACGGCGCCGGCAAGAGCACGCTTTTTAAGTTGATTGTCGGCATGATGTCCCCGGCAAGTGGCGAAGTGCGCCTGTACGGGCACGTGCCGGACGAGCATATCTGCATCGCCTACGTGCCGCAGCGCAGCCAGGTCGATTGGAGTTTCCCGGCGACGGTGAAGGACGTGGTGATGATGGGCCGTGTGGGGCGCATCGGCCTCTTCAACCGCCCCAAACGCCAAGATTGGCAGATGGTGTACGACAGCCTGGAGCGGGTCAACGCCACCCATCTGAAGGACAAACAGATTGGCGAGCTGTCCGGCGGCCAGCAGCAGCGCGTCTTTATCGCCCGCGCGCTGGCCCAGGAGGCGGAACTGCTGCTGATGGATGAGCCCCTGTCCGGCCTCGATCTGCCCAACCAGGACAGCCTGTTTGATATCCTAGACGGCTTGCGCGCCGACGGGGTGACCGTGATGGTGGCGACTCATGATTTGAATCTGGCCGGTGAACGCTTCGACCGCGTGATGCTGCTTAACAGGCGCCTGATCGCCTATGGGCCGCCGCGCTTGGTGCTGGATACGGCTAATTTATTGGCAGCCTACGGCGGCCACATGCACCGCATCGGCGAGGGCGGCGAGATGGTCCTGGCCGATACCTGCTGCGACTACGGAGAATGACGGAACCGTGCCAGGGCGGGCCTGCCCGCTGCCTCCTGCCCCATGCTCACTTTCCTGCTCGAACCACTGCAATTTAGCTTCATTGTCCGCGCACTGCTGGCGGCAATCATCGTCGGCGTGGTCTGCTCCGTCCTGGGTGTCTACATCGTGCTGCGCGGCATGGCCTTTTTTGGCGATGCGCTGGCGCACACCATCCTGCCCGGTGTGGTCATCGCCTTCTTGCTCGGCTGGCCGCTGGCAGTCGGGGCCCTGATCTTCGGCGTTTTCACGGCCCTGGGCATCGGCTTCTTGACCGATCGGGGCACGCTCAAAGAAGACACGGCGATAGGCGTCGTCTTTGCCGCGTTTTTCGCCCTGGGCGTGGCCTTGCTCTCCGCTTCCGGCAGCTACACCATTGACCTGGCGCATTTCCTGTTTGGTAACCTGCTTGGTGTGTCGCGGGGCGATCTATGGGTCATCACTGTCCTGGGCGCGATCGTGCTGCTGACGATCGTGCTCTTCTACAAGGAGTTTATGGTCATCACCTTCGATCCGGTGCTGGCGGTCACGCTGCGCCTGCCGCAGACTTTTTTGCGCTACCTGCTGCTGATCCTGATCGCGGTGACCATTGTGGCCTCTTTGCAGGTCGTGGGCATCGCTTTGATGCTGGCCATGTTTGTCACGCCCGCGGCAACCGCCTCCCTGCTCACGCGCCGCCTGCCGGCGATGATGGTTACGGCCGCGGCGATCGGCGCTTTTTCCGGTGTGGCGGGCGTTTACTTATCGTACTATCTCAACATCGCTTCCGGCGCGGCGGTGGTCCTAGTGGCTTCGCTGATTTTTGTGCTCGTCTTTTTGTTTGCCCCGCAGCGCGGCTACGTGTGGCGTTGGGCGTGAAGCGGCTGGTAGAGGATTTCTCGAAGGGAGTAAGAATCGATGGGCGATCGTGCTGAGGTTTTGCTGGATGCTTTGGCCGCGGAAGGCCACCGCCTGACGCCGGCCCGGCGGGCGATTGTAACTGCCCTGGTCGCCTGCCGCGGGCATATCACGGCCGATGACCTGGCGTTACGCCTCCGTGAAGCAGCGCCGCAGGTCGGCCGCATGACCGTTTACCGCACCCTGGAGCTCCTCTGCGACCTGGGGCTGGTGCGCCCTATTTTCCTGGGTACGGGCGCTGCGCACTACGTGCTGATGGACGGCGGCAGCCACCACCATCTGATCTGCATCCAATGCCAGCGAGTAATCGACTTCGATCGCTGCCAGGAAAGCGCCCTGGCCGAAACGCTTGGCCAGCAGTTCAATTTTGAGGTCCAGGGGCACCTGCTGGAAGTCTACGGTTTGTGCGACGTATGCCGGGTGACCAACTCTCAGGTGCCGGGCACTTCTGAACCGCCTGGCACCTGACAAAACCGATTTCACGCGTCCAGCGTGCCGGGCAGCAGGCCCAAGGGTAAAGGCGCCGGCCGTTCGCACGTGCTGTTGACAGCCAGGCGCCGCCCTTCAGCGGCGGCAATGAGCAGGGACTCCATCACGTCCAAAACATGGTAAGCGAGGTCTCCGCTGGCCCGGTGCGGCCGTCCGCTGCCAATGGCGTAGGCCAGGTCGGCGACCCCGATGCCGCGGCGCACGGTCGCCGAATGGGTCAGCGGCACTTCCTGCCAGATATCCGTCCCGGCGCGCCGCAGCCGCACCGGCCCGCCAAACGTGTTAGGATCGGGCACGCTCAGTGTGCCCTGCGAGCCGTAAATCTCAATGCGCGGCAGCTCCGCCCCACCCTTGATATCAAAGCTGGTGATCATCGTCGCCACCGGGCCGGCGGCGAAGGTCAGCAGGCCGGCCACGTGCGTGGGCGTGCTGACCGGCAGGCGCTCGCCAAAGCGCGCCTCACTGGTTGCGATCCGCTCGGTGAAGGAGATGCGCGCCGCCGCCGAAACATCGGAGATCGGGCCGAGCAGGTGAACCAGCGCCGTCAGGTAATAGGGGCCCATGTCAAAGAGCGGACCCGCGCCAGCCTCGTAAAAGAAGGCGGGATTGGGATGCCACGATTCCGGCCCGCCGCTCATCATGAAGGCCGTGGCGGCTAGCGGCTTGCCGATCCAGCCGTCATCGATTAGTTTGCGGCAGGTCTGCAGGCCGCCGCCGAGAAAGGTGTCCGGCGCGCAGCCGGCGCGCCGGCGCTGGCGCACGGCCGTTTCCAGGATCGCCCGCCCATCGGCCGTGTTCAGCGCCAGCGGTTTCTCGCTGTGCACGTGCTTGCCGGCGCTGAGCGCCTCCAGACTAACCGCAGCATGGGCCGCGGGAATCGTCAGATTGAGCACAATGTCAATCGCCGGATCGGCCAGGAGGTCGGTCACAGGCAGCGCCCGCGGAATATGATAAGACTCCGCCGTCTCTCTTGCTCGCGCCATCTCCAGGTCGCTGCAGGCGGCTACTTCCAGGATGGGGAACTGGCGGCAGCCCTGGATATAGGCGCCGCTGATGTTGCCGCAGCCGATAATGCCAACCGTCATCTTTTTTGTCATCTTGTCCGCTCCAATCGGCCGGCCACTCTTAAAAAGACCGGCACAACCAAAAAACAAATGTGATTCACGAAATTATCCCATTTGCGGCTCAAAACGGCGAAAAATCGGCCGTTAATTCAGGCTCATTTGACGTATTTTGCGGCATGAGCGGGTGCCACCCGCGCCCGCGATCGCCTAATGTTTTGAAAGCCGTTTTATGAGGCCCAATATCAGGGATAGTAGTACGGATCAGCTTCAAAACTGCCGGACGTGGTGTTGACATAGTGAAAAACCATACCCCCACATATGGTGCCTAGTTCCCTAGCTACCCCCTACAACTAGGCATGTGGGTCACCCGTCAAGGGGCGAACCTTAAAAAATCCGAATTTTTTAAGGTTGGCCGTTTTGTAAAAGAATTGAGCTTTTAAGCCTTTTTGCATTGCCCCAGACATAGCCAAATGTTAGAATGAAAGTCCCGTTGCGAATGTTTAGGAAGGATCGAAGGCAGGCTTTTTTATACCAAACTACCTGGCACAAAAGGGAGCACTGGTTGAGTCGCTCAAAAAGCCTCGAACGGAAAAGAGAAAATCGTTCAATCTCCTGGTCGCACATAGCATCCATGCCTGTGGACGCCGCGGGTAATTAAAGGATCAACAGACAGTTTTTTTGCAAAAGCGGGTTAATGACCGAGGATAAGGGACGCCTGTTTACCACGAGCAGATAGGGTCCGCAGTAAGAAGAAATCATGTCACCTGAAACAGCCTGGAAAGCAACACTCGGCGAACTGGAACTCCAGATGACCAAGGCGACGTTCAATACGTGGTTGAAGGATGCGCGCCTCCTCGGTCAGGAGAACGATGAATATATCATCGGCGTGCGCAACGACTACGCCAAGGATTGGCTCGAAAACCGCCTGCATGATACGATTTTGCGCACGCTGTCGGCCATCGTGGGCCGGCCAGTGACGCTGCGTTTTGTGGTTTGGTCGGATGAGCTGATTGCCGGGCCCGCGACTTTTGCCGACGGCAAGAAGGTCCCCGTGAAGAAAAACGCGCCTAAGAAGGCCCACGTCCTGCGGGAGACGGCCGTTATCCAACCTGCCCTGCCCAATGGAAGCAGCGGCGCTAATCTCAACAAGCGCTTCACCTTTGCCAGCTTTGTCGTTGGCTCCAGCAACCGCCTGGCCCATGCCGCGGCGCTGTCCGTGGCCGAAAACCCGGGCCAGACCTACAACCCGCTCTTCATCTACGGCGGCGTGGGCCTGGGCAAGACGCACTTGCTGCATGCCATTGGCCAGCGCTGCGAAGAAGCGGGTCATGTTGTCTGTTATATCTCCTCCGAGACCTTCACCAACGACCTGGTGCAGTCTATTCGTAACAAAACGATGGCCGAGTTCCGCGAGCGTTACCGCACGCCGGACGTGCTGATGATCGATGATATCCAGTTCATCGCCGGTAAGGAAAGCACGCAGGAAGAGCTGTTCCACACCTTCAATGAGCTGCACAGCCAGGGCAAGCAGGTGATTATTTCCAGCGACCGGCCGCCGAAGGCAATGGTTACCTTGGAAGAGCGCCTGCAGTCACGTTTTGAATGGGGACTGATGGCCGACATCCAGCTCCCGGACCTGGAGATGCGCAAAGCGATCCTGCAGTCCAAGGCGGACGATTCCGGCGTTTATGTGCCCGATGAGGTGATCGAGCTGATCGCCCACCGCGTGCGCAAAAATATCCGCGAACTGGAAGGCTCCTTGAACAAGGTGATGGCCTATTCGCAGTTGACCGGCCAGCCGGTCGATGTGGACCTGGTGAAAATGGCCCTGGCCGACCTGGTGCAGCGCACAGACCGTGTCACCGTCGATCAGGTGGTGGATGCCGTCTGCCGTTATTACCAGGTCACCGAAGACGCCATGTCCAGTTCCAGCCGCAGCCGTACGATAGCGTACCCGCGGCAAATTGCTATGTACCTGGCGCGTACGGAAACCGATGCTTCCCTCCCGCAAATTGGCGCCCGATTGGGCAATCGGGATCATACAACCATCCTATACGGGTATGAGAAAATTGCCAGGGAAGTGGAGCGCGACGACAGCATCCGCCGCGATACCCTTGAGATCAAGGCGGCGCTGTACGATTCTGAGTACGCGTTTGTGTAAACCATCGTTAGGGGCGATGGGATGTGTATGAAAAGCCGGGATTCCGCACGGAATCCCGGCTTTTTTTGCATTAATCCAGAAGCGTCAATCGCCTCGTTCCACGATATCAGTCTTGCGTCCGCTGGAACGGTTCCCGGAAGCGGGCGTGACAATCCTGTTTGGGCTTTCTAGGAGATATTTACAGGCGCTCCGGATCTTCGTGCGTGAGCGCCGAACGCACGTTGCCCGTATTGAGCGTGCCCGCCGGTTCAAAAAGCAGGATGGAAACTTCCTCCTCGGCCACGGGCCGGTGCTCAAGGCCGCGCGGGATAACGAGGCAGTCCCCTTCTCCCATGGTGAGGTCGCCATCGCGAAACTGGATGGTCAGACGGCCGTGCAGCACCATAAAAAGCTCATCTTCGTGATCGTGGTGGTGCCAGACAAATTCCCCCTTGAGCTTGGCCAGTTTCACCTGCTGCCCGTTGAGTTCACCCACGATCTTGGGTGACCAGTACGCGTTAATCAGGTCCAGCTTCTCGTACAGATTAAAAGGCTCGAGCATGTCCAATCTCCTTATGGCATCAATCAAAATCGCCGCGGCCGTTGACCTTGCGCGACTTGTCCTGGAGCGGCGAGCTCGCCAGGAAGTGCAGCGGCGCGCCATGATCTTCGCCGGTGTCTTGTGCTGAAGGCGGTAGCTGCTAGAATTCTAACGATCGTTTTCCGGCAGCGCACCATGTTCGAGCAGAGCAAAAACCGCCATTACGTCAATCCGCAGACAATTCGCGAAGACCTGTCCGCGGGGCTGGTGCTGGGCATCGAGAGCATTCCCGATGGCATGGCCTCGGGGCTGCTGGCGGCCGTTAATCCTGTCTACGGCATCTATGGCTACATGATGGGCCTCTTCGGCGGCGCGCTCTTCACCAGTTCCGTCTTCATGTCCGTGCAGGCGACGGGAGCCATGTCCCTGGTAGTAGCCAGCGTGCCGCAGGTGACGCAGTCGCACGACCCCAATACCATGCTCTTCGCCCTGGCCATCCTCACCGGCCTTTTTATGCTGCTGGCCGGGCTTTTTAAGCTGGGGTCCCTGGTTCGCTTTGTGCCTAACTCGGTCATGGTTGGCTTCATCAACGCCGTGGCCGTGTTGATCATCCTCGGCCAGTTGGACAATTTCACCGGCTACAACAGCGTAGGCGCCAATAAGGTGGCAAAAACCATCGATCTGGCGCTGAACTTGCAGGCGGCGCACCTGGAAACGGTGATGGTCGGGCTGCTGACCATCTTTTTGATCATTACCCTGGAGAAAACGGCGCTGAAATCGTTAGGCCTGGTGGCGGCCCTTATCGCCGCCTCGCTCGTAGTCCCTCTTTTTCATTGGGATGCCGTGGCCCAGGTGCGCGATATCGCCGATATCCCCGCGTCACTGCCACGGCCGCTGCTGCCGCCCCTCGCCGATTTCTTCAGCTTGATGATACCCGCCTTCTCCCTCGCCTTCGTGGGCCTCATGCAGGGCGTCAGCATCACCATGTCGGTCCCTAATCCCGACGGCCGTTACCCAGATGCCTCGGGCGATTTTGTGGGCCAGGGCGCGGCCAACATCCTCTCCGGACTGTTTCAGGGTACGCCGGTGGGTGGATCGATGTCGGCGACGGCGATCGTGACCAATGCCGGCGCGCGCTCGCGCTTGGGCAATCTCTCCGCCAGCCTGGTGATGGCCGTCTGCATCCTGCTCTTCGGCCGTGCTATCGGCAGCATCGCCATGCCCGCGCTGGCCGGCCTGCTTATCGTGGTCGGCTTCCGTACCCTGAAACCGGCCCAGGTGGAGATGGTGTGGAAGACGGGCTGGGTGCAGCGCACCATCATGCTGATCACCTTCATCTCGGCGCTGCTTATCCCGCTGCAGTACGCGGTCCTGGTCGGCATTGCCCTGGCGGTACTGCTCTTTGTCTTCCAACAGTCGAATAAGGTCATGGTCAAGGAGTGGACCTTCAAAGAAGGGTCGCTGCCCAGGGAAAGCGATCCGCCGCCGGCTGTGCCGCCTGCCACCGCGATCGCCCTGATGCCCTATGGCAGCCTGTTTTATGCTGCTGCGCCGATGTTCGCGGCGCAGCTCCCGGACGTAACGGCCGAATCGCAGCATGCGGTTGTCATTATCGGTCTGCGCGGCGAGAAAGAAGTGGGCAGTACTTTTTTGCAGGTTATTGAACGTTACGCGCGGGAACTGCAAGGGCAAGACAGCAAACTGATGCTTACCGGCGTCGAGCAGAGCGTGCGCTTGCAGCTGGAGCGCACCGGCGTGGCGCGCACGATCGGGCGCGAAAACATATACATGGCCACCGACGAACCAGGACGCGCCCTGCTGGATGCGCTCACGGCCGCCGAATTGTGGATCGCCGCGCAAGAAGAGACAGGGCGTAACAATCAACAACCAACGATTAATGATTAACCTTAGAAACCGAGTTTTTGGCCAAAAACTCGGTTTCTAGAACCACCTGCTAGCTGTAACTTGTCACTTGCCACCTTTTATCTGAAGGAGATGCCAATGGACACCAACACAATTGATGAATTACTGACCACCACCCGCACCGTGCGCCGGCGCCTTGATTTTCAGCGGCCCGTGGAGCCGGCGATCATCCGGGAGTGCCTGCAGATCGCCATCCAGGCCCCTACGGGCGGTAATTCGCAGGGATGGCGCTTCCTCGTGGTACAGGACGCGGCCAAAAAAGCGCGCATAGGTGAGCTGTACCGCGACTCGTTCGCCATCTACGCCCGCTCCAGCCTGGAACAGGAGGCGACAAGCGGCAGCGGCGCGACATATGATGAGCAGCGCGCGCGGGTGGCAAAATCGGCCGTCTACCTGGCCCAGCATATGGGCGAAGTGCCGGTCATGGTCATTCCTTGCATTCACGGGCGCGCCGAGACCGGCGGCGTGCTGGCCCAGGCCGGTCTTTACGGTTCCATCCTGCCTGCTGCGTGGTCGTTCATGCTTGCCCTGCGCGCCCGTGGCCTGGGGGCCGCTTGGACGACGCTGCACCTGCGCTACGAACAAGAGGTCGCCGACCTGCTGGGTATCCCCGGCGACGTGACCCAGACCGCCCTCCTGCCCGTCGCCTACTACCAGGGCGAAACATTCAAGCCGGCCAAGCGCACCCCGGCGGCTGAACTCACCTATTGGGATACCTGGGGCGATAGATAAGCCCCGCTGCCTTAGAAACCGAGTTTTTGCCAAAAACTCGGTTTCTAGAGCTGCGCAATTGGCAACTGACTATCATCCATTGGCTACGGCTCCGCCCCTGCCCCTGTTTACAATCGAACCTCCGCGCCTTTTCACGCCCTGCAGCGCCCGTCCGCGACCCATCGCCCCTTCGTTTCTCCGCCCCTCCGCGCCTTCTTAATACCAACGCAACGACCCCTTCACATTTCCTTAACAACCGCGTCTTATACTGCCCACGGAAAGAAATACGGAGGCGTACCAATGCGTGGAAAATGGATAGGCTTGCTGGCTGTATGGCTGGCAGGCGTTGTTGTGCTTACGGCCTGCAGCTCATTGTCAGAGGCCCTGCCGTTTGGCGAATCGGCACAGGCCCAGGAAGAGGAGCCATTGCAGACAGCCCCGGTACGGCAGGGAGACATCACTATTTCGGCCACCGGCGCGGGAACGGTCGTTCCTGCCGAAGAAATCGTGATTGGCTTCAACAGCGGCGGCGTGCTCAAGGAACTGCTTGTCAGTGTCGGCAGCAAAGTGGCTGCCGGGGACGTCCTGGCCAAATTGGATGATTCGGCCGCCCGCCAGCAAATTGCCTCCGCCGAACTGCAGGTGACGCAGGCGACGATGCAGACCAACGCCGAAGCGACGGAGACGGGCGTGAGCTTCAATGATCTCAGCGTTGAGCAGGCGCAGCTTACCCTGGAGCAGGCGCAGATAACCCTGGATGATTTGCTGAATTGGCAGCCAGACGAGGACGAAATCGCCCAGGCGGAGGCTAACCTGGCGGCGGCCCAGGCCGGTTACAATGCCGCCGTGGGCCAGGAGTCAGCATCGGGCAGCGAGATTACCCTCAAACAGATGGACCTGGAGTCGGCGCAGGAAGCGGTGGCTGAGGCGCAAGAAGCGTACGATACTGCTTTTGATCCCGGCCGCGACTGGGAACTCTATATTGATGATCCGTCATGCCGGACGGGCGAGCAGTACCCTAACTGCACCGGGGAGCCGTACAGTGACAACATCAACCGCGAAAGAGATTCGGCCGAAAGTGCCGTGAAACGCGCCCAAGAAAACGTGCAGGTCGCCCAGATAAACTACAATGCGGCCATCGCCGGCACCAACCACAGTAGCTCAACTAACGCGCAGAGCAGCGTCTTGAGCGCCGAACTGGCGCTGAAAGCGGCGCAGGAAGGACCCGCCAGCGAGGAAATCGCGGCGGCACAAACAGCCGTGCGCCAGGCTGAATTGAGCTATAAGCAGGCGCTCCTGAATCGCGAGTTAGATGAAAAGGTCGGCCTGGCCCAGGCTGAGCTTGCCCTACAGGAAGCGCAAGATGCCCTGGCCGACACCGAACTGCTGGCCCCGCTGGACGGCACGGTGATGGAGATCACGGCCAATCCCGGCGAGATCGTCGGCTCCGGCAGCCTGATCACCCTGGCCGATCTCAGTCAGCCGCTCCTGGAGATCTATCTCGACGAGACAGACCTGGACAAGATCGCAGTCGATTACGAAGTGGATGCGATCTTTGACGCCATGCCTGACGACACGTTTACCGGCCATGTAACCGAAGTCGACCCGATGCTGAATAATCTGAACGGCGTCTCCGTAGTGCGCGCGCTGGTGCGCCTGGATGAAGACTCCTTCTCTAAGCCGCAGACGCTGCCGGTTGGGCTGAACGCCTCGGTGGAAGTGATCGGCGGCCGGGCGCAAAACGTGCTGCTGGTGCCGGTGGAGGCGCTGCGCGAAGTTTCAGCAGGACAATACGCGGTCTTTGTCATCGGCGCGGATGGCGAGCCCGAACTGCGCTTCGTGGAAGTTGGGTTGATGGATTACTCGTTCGCGGAAATTAAGTCCGGGCTGGAGAGGGGTGAAACAGTGACCACCGGCCTGGTAGAAACGAACTAGTGACCGGGGAGGGCGAAATGGACGGCAAGACGCTGATCGAGATTGTTGACCTGTGCAAAAAGTATGGCATGGGCGATATTCAGGTTAAGGCCCTTGACGGGGTTAACCTCAAAATAGGCCACGGTGAGTTCATGGCCATCATGGGCCCATCTGGTTCCGGCAAGAGTACCTTGATGAATATCCTCGGCTGCCTGGACCGTCCCACATCGGGTCACTATTTCCTGGAGGGCGAGGATGTCAGTGGGCTGAGTAAAGTGCAGCTTGCGGCTATTCGCAACCAGCGCATCGGTTTTGTCTTCCAGTCTTTTAACTTGCTGGCACGGACCGACGCCATGCGCAATGTGATGCTGCCCCTGGTTTATAAGCGGCACAACAAGTTGTCGCCCAAAGAAAGGGAAGAATTGGCAATGGATGCCCTGGAGGCGGTCGGCCTGGCCGACCGCGCCCACCATGAACCGAACGAGCTGTCCGGCGGCCAGAAGCAGCGCGTGGCGATTGCCCGGGCGTTGGTGAATGACCCGTCTTTGATCCTGGCCGATGAACCGACCGGCAACCTGGATACCAAAACCGGCTATGAAATTATGGCGATCCTGGAGGGCCTGCATCAGCGCGGCCGGACGATCGTGGTAGTCACGCATGAAGATGAAATCGCCGCGCGCACGGAGCGCACGGTAATGCTGTTGGATGGCAAGCTCGCCTCAGACAAAAGGTCAAATAATAATGGCAGTTAGTGCGGATACAGAAACAGGCGCCCAGGCGCGGCCGGTGCCGGTTGACTCCTCGGTAAATGGGGTCAGCGGCATTATCAGCCCGCGGGAAACGGTACGCATTGCCTGGGAAGGCGTTTTGCGCAATAAGGTGCGTTCCCTGTTGACCATGCTGGGCATCATCATCGGCGTCGCGGCGGTGATCGTGATGATCTCGATCAGCGCGGGGACGGAGGCGCAGATCGCGGCGCGCATTGAGGGTCTGGGCGCGAACCTAGTCTTTATCCAGGCGGCGTTCGGCCGTGGCGGCCCCGGCGGCGGCAACAGCAACCAGCCGCAGCTGGTTTTCGACGACACCAAGATTATCGAGAGCGTCGCCGGCGTTTTGGGTACGGTGGTCGAGATGCCCTCGACACAGACGATTAAGGCCGACGGCACCACCCTGACCGATGTTACCATTTTGGGTACCACGCCCGATTTCCCTTCCGTGCGCGCCGTGCCCATCGCCGACGGCCGTTATTTTAACCAGGAAGAAGTCGATCGCAGCGCCAAGGTAGCCGTGCTGGGCGCCAGCCTGGCCGCCGATCTTTTTGGCGATACCGACCCTGTCGGCAAATCGGTCACCGCCGGCAATACGAAGCTGAGCGTTATCGGCGTGGCCGGGGAAAAAGGAACGGTCGGCAACACGGACTTTGATTCGCAGATGTACGTTCCGATCCAGGTCATCTTTGACAAATTCGTGCCCTCGCAGTTCGCCCGTTTTATGGGTGACAACGTGCGCCTGATTTATGCCCAGATCGATGAAAATGCTGATATGGATCGTGTCATGGAGCAGATCGAGTTAAAGCTGGCCAACAGCAAAGGCGTTTCCCTTGATGAACTGCCGTTCACCATTCAGACGCAGCAAAGCATCATCGATACGCAGGCGGCCACCACAGCCGCTTTCCGTAACCTGCTGGCCTGGGTAGCCGGCGTCTCGCTTATCGTGGGCGGTATCGGCATCATGAATATCATGCTGGTCAGCGTGACTGAGCGCACACGCGAGATCGGCATCCGCCAGTCAGTTGGGGCGACGCCCAATGATATTCGCCTGCAGTTCCTGACTGAATCGGTCATGCTCAGCCTGGTCGGCGGCTTGATCGGCGTGGTGCTCGGCGTAGCCGGGGCGCTCCTATTTGGCCGCACAGGCGACATGCCGACGGTGATTGTGCCCAGTTCCATCCTCTTGGCTTTTGGCTCGGCGGCATTGATCGGCGTGTTCTTCGGTTATTTCCCGGCCAATAAAGCGGCGCAGCTGGACCCGATTGAGGCGCTGCGCTACGAGTAGATCCAGGCCACGACCCATGTGGCAATAAATAAGGTGGTTGAATGAAAAGGACTTTTTTAATTCTTATAACCGTTTTGATGAGTGCGGCCGGCCTGATGGCCTGCAGCAGCAATCAACAATCAACGACGCCTGCGGCGCAGGCCGGGGAAAGGGCGGCGCTGTCACCTGATTATCGCGATGCCCTGCCGCTCGATGTGCAGCTCGCTATCGGCACGCTGCAGTTGGAAGAGTCTGACCTGGCGCTGACGGCCGAACAGGCCGAAACCTTGCTGCCTTACTGGCGCGTCTTGCAAAGCCTGAACCAATCCAGCACGGCCGCCGATGCGGAAATAAACGCCGTCTTGAAGCAGATCCAAAGCGGTATGAACGGCGATCAGATCGCGGCGATCGCGGCGATGCAGCTCACGGAAGATAAGCTGCAGACGATGCTGGATGACGGCACGCTGCAGTTCGGGTTTGGGCGCGGCCTCGGTGGCAGCAGCGATGCGGCTAACAGCGGCAGTGGCCGACTCTCCTTCGGCTTTCCGCGTGGCGTGGGTGGCGGACCCGGCGGTGGTCCTG
>JBJYWX010000123.1:38781-48885 GCA_046259695.1 Promineifilaceae bacterium (SeqCode)
CCTGACGGGTTTGGCGGAGGACCCGGCGGGTTTGGCGGCGATCCGGGTGCATTCGCCACGCGCCAGGCTGAAATGGCAGCCAGCGGTGAAAATCCGCTGATGGCCATGCTGACGACCAACTCGGCCGGCCTGGTTATCCGCTTGCTGGAAAACAAGACGGGCGTTGCCCCGCAGGGCGGGTTCGGCGGTTTAGGCCCGGCGCTCGCGGCTGTAAGCGAGCTGACCGGTCTGTCTGAAGAAGAACTCGGCGCCGCGCTGCGCGACGGCCAGACCCTGAGCGACGTGCTCGAAGTCCATAACGTCTCGCTCGACGAGGCCAAGCAAGCCCTGAAAGGCGCTCTGGCGGACACGCCGCTGCCGGAAGGCCAGGATCTGGATACCTGGATTGACAGCATGCTGTCCGGATCCTTTGGCCGCGGCGTTCCCGGTAGACAGGACGGCCAGGGCGCACCCGACGAACAGACCTGATCAACAGGGAACGACTAATGACCATTGGTCAATAGGACGCGTATGAAGGCGGAAGGGACGCGGAAAACGCGGGAGATCAATGATTAGTGAAGAATTGGGGCTGTTTGGTTGACCTGCAGCAGCGCCACGGCCGTGGCCAGGACGGTCAATACCGGCATCACCTGATGCAGGCGGGCGACGAGCGCGAGCATTGGCTTGCCCGTGCTCATCATGCTCCTGGCAGGATAACCAGGTTGCCGGTCACTTTGCCACTTTCCAGCAGCGCGTTCGCCTGCCGAATTTCGCTCAAGGGAAAGCAGCCGGCTATCACCGGGCTGATCTGGCCTTCCGCCAGCAGCTGGAAGAGCGTTGCCCAATCTTCGGCGAACAGTTCCGTGCCCAGGCGATGTGTGCCATAGCCCTTGATCGACTTGCCGTTGGGCAGCAGGTTGTAATAGGCAAACTGGGCCAGGAAGGAGGCGAAAGCGGCCTTGCTCTGCGGCGCGCCGTACTGCACCAACACCCCGCCCCGCCTCAATACGGCCATACCGCGGCGCAGATAATCCTCGGCCATGCCGTTAAAGACAAAATCAAGGCCTTCTACTTCCGTGCAGCGAATGACGCGCACAAAATCTTCGTTACGGTAATCGATCGGCGTCGCGCCGTAGACGCGCACTATCTCGTGCTTAGCGGCCGATGCCAAACCGAACATGCGCAGGCCGGCCAGCTCTCCCAGCTGCAGGAAGGCCGTGCCGCAGCCGCCGCTGGCGCCGACAATGAGTGCACTGTCGCCCTCCTCCACGCGCACCACACGGTGCAGGATCTGGTAGGCGACCAGGTAGTTGAGCAGCAAAACAACCGCTTGTGCCGGGTCTAACTCTTTTGGCGCGTGGACCAGCTTTGTTTCGTCGAGATAGATGACCTCCGCATGCCCACCGAAGTTGCAGAGGGCGACCACACGATCGCCCGCTGCCACGCGCATCACACCCTGCCCTACTGCCTCGACATCGCCGATGATGGCGTAGCCGGGCACGAAGGGCAAAGCGGCCAACCACGGTCGATTGCCCACCCGTACGGCAACATCATCCTGGGTAACAGGCGCAGCCAATACGCGCACGCGCGCTTCACCGGGTTCCGGCGGACGCAGCGGCTTTTCTACGATCTCTATTGTTTCCGGCCCGCCGTGGGCGGTGACTAAGACGCTGCGGTAGTTCATGAAAACTCCTTAATGCCATTCCAGAAGATATCGAATCCGTCGTTGATTAGTTGCTCGCGCCGCGCCGCATCCGGTTCGTCGCGCAGCAAGTTCATCACGGCTACGATGCCCTGGTAAAAAAAGCCTCCGACCAGTTCCACAGAATAAGGCTTAATCGCCCCGCTATGCCGGCCTTTCTCGACTGCCTGAAAGTAATAGCCGAGATTCACGGCCGTTTGTTGGATGACCGCCTCGTCTAACAAGACCGAATCGCGCACCTGCTGTTGATACTGGTAGTTGTCCCTGTGCTCCAGGAACCAGTCGATCGACCCGCGCCAGATGGTGTAAAACATCTGCCGCGCTTCCATTTCCGGCGTGAGCAGCGAGCGGATAAAGGCTGACTGCTCGCGGCTGATTTCCAGGATCAATTCATTGATCAGATCCTGCTTCGTGGGGAAATAAAGAAAGAGCGTGCCTGTGGCGCTGCCCGCTTCGCGGGCAATGGCGGCGGTCGACGTGCCCCCTACCCCGCGTTCCACAAAAAGGCGCAGCGCGGCCTGCAAAAACTGCTCTCTTCGCTGCGGGTCTCGCGTTCGTGCCATGCTCCGGTCCTTTCTGACAATTAATGACTGACTAATCATTCATTATTATAGCGAGCCAGAACTGGCTGTCAAATAACTCGCGGGACAATACGCTTGAAGGAACGAAGCGCGAGGGCGGGCGCCTGCCCCGTCCAGCCCAGCACAACTTGTAATATGTACAAAATATGAACAATATATTGACGAAATGCTGTGGCGCTGCTATAGTTGGCCTTGTTGAATGATGCCCGAATCGCTGTGACCGCCAGGCCGCGGCCTGTGAGTAAATACATAGATGTCGAAAGTTAGCCTGAACACCCCGGCGCCCGATTTTGAGCTGCAAGACTATCGCGGCCGGCCGCTGCGCCTCTCCGATTACCGGGGCCAGAAAAACGTCCTCCTGGTTTTTAACCGCGGTTTCACCTGACCATTCTGCCGCGCGCACATGGCGCAGTTGCGCCAGGACTATGACCAGTTTTTAGCTCACGACACGGAAGTGCTGGTGATCGGCCCCGATAATGCCGATAAGTTCGCCAGCTATTTCACAAAAAACGATCTCCCCTTCCCCGGCCTGCCCGATCCCAAGCACAGCGTGCTGAAGCGCTACGGTCAGGAAGTGAAGATTTTTAAATTGGGCCGCATGCCGGCCCAGGCCCTGGTGGATAAGCAGGGGGTCGTGCGCTTTATTCACTACGGCAATTCAATGAGCGATATTCCTGACACGGCCGAGATGCTGGAGGAACTGGAGACGCTCAAGGGCGAAACCGCAGGCAGCAGCGCCTGAGCGTGTGCCCGCCCCACCCTTCACCTATGGCTCAAGCCGGCCAGACCTGCGCTCGCCAGGGGCCGCCCGGTCCATAAGGCAGCAAGAACGACACCTTTTGCCTCCGGGCCGCTGCAAGGCGGCCGCCATTCCCGCAGCAACAAAAAATGACGCTCGTTACGAGCGCCATTTCTGTCGAAGCGGCGATTGAATCGCAGGCGGACCTGTGTGAAAACATACCGCCTAAATCCTGTCTAATTCACAACCAGCCGCCCCTGCATATTCGGGTAATGCCCGGCGACCGTACAGATTACCAGGTACTCGCCCGGTTCCGTCGGCACCTGGAAGGGCAGTGTGCGCTGCTCCCCCGGTGGCACCAGGCCCGTTTCATAGAGGATCAGGTCGGCATCATTCTCCGCATCAAAGGGCGTGGGTACGTCCGCGCCCAGTTTGATCACGGCCCAGTTATGCTCCAGGGTGCCCTGATTATCAAAGCTGATCGTGGCGATGGAGCCGGCCGGCGCGGTCCAGACGGGCGGGTTATCCATATTGTTGTCCTCTTCGCCATAGTACATATCGTGGGTGACGACCTCGAGCGCCACACTCTGCGGCTCGGCCGGTGCGGCGCCGCCTCCGCAGGCGGCCAGCAAAACGGCCGAAAAGGCCAAAATGATCAGCAGCAGTTGTTTTTGCTTCATGCTTTACTCCTAACAACGACTACAAGCACGGCCGGGTAAATCGGCGCGTGACACAATAGATAAATCAACGGGCCCTGCGGCGCAGCCGCGCGGTACTCGTCCTACAGAACATTGTAGAAGATTATATCAGTGCACTGTGTATTGTTTCACAAAGGAATCAGGAACAGATGGCAGGGGAGCCGTAGCAAGCGGTTAAGCAGGAACGGGATGTTGAGAAGGACACTCAGAGACAGGTGCAACCGCGCTTCGAGCCGCTGCTAGAACTGCCGGACCCCGCATAGGTTCGCACAAAGCAGCCGATTGGCGCATGAACCATATGGCATAATGTGAACAGATGGGGATAGCCGTGAAGCAAACATCATCCGCCAGTTCCGTTCAAATGCCCTCACGACCGCGTGAGAGCCGCCATCGCCCCGCGCGTATAAGCCGGGATGGTCTTCTTTCTCTGGTCGCCGCCATGCGTCTTGTTCCTAACCAGCTGACAGCCGTGCGCTTTATCGCGGTGCCCATGATATGGATTTTTGCCTTGGCCGGGCAGCTAACATACGTGGGGATAGGGTTGGTTCTCTGCTGCTTGAGCGATCTGCTCGACGGCGCAGCCGCTCGGCGGCTCGATCAGTGCTCTGATTTTGGCAGCAAATTTGATTCCCTGGCGGACCAGCTGCTGCAGATTTCGGCCGTCTTCTGGATCGCCCTCCTGATGCCGCAAATGGTGACCGAAAACCCGCTTCTGAGCGGAGCCGCTATCAGCCTCTATTTCGCCTCACTCCTGGCCGGCCTGATTAAGTTCCGGCGACTGGCCAATCTCCATCTTTACAGCTCCAAAGTGGCCGCCTTCTTCCTCTTTATCTTCCTGATCCATGCTTTTCTAACTGGGCAGTACAGCCCGCTGCTCCTGCTGCTTGCCGGCGCGCTGTTTATCCTCTCTTCGGCCGAGACGCTCGCTCTGCAGCTTATGTCTCCTTCCGTAGATGCCGGTATGGGATCAATCCTGCTTCGCAGCGTGCCCAAGACCCACCCGCTTCGCCGCTGGCTGGCGCGCCTGCCTTGAAATACCCTGGCGACTTGTTCGAGCCGGTGCAACCCGCGGTGGAGCGCCGCATTGGCCAAACGTCATTAAGTGGTATAATAATAGTGACGCTGCGTGCATGGCGTGCTGCTCTCTTCCGCGTGCTTACTGCGTCGTTGGACCGCGCCTAAATCACGTTTGCTTGCTTGTTCCCCGTCCCCTGACCTGGAGGCAAGGCATGAAAATTGGTACCGTTACCTTACGACCTGTTCAGATCGGCATCATCATTCTGACCGTGATCACGGCGATTGTTCATTTCTCGCTGGGCGGGTTGCTCTTTACCCTTAATGGGCTCGGCTACCTGGCACTGTTGGCCGCCTATTTTCTGCCCGTGGATCTGCTGCAGCGTTATCACCGCTGGATTCGCTGGCTGTTCGCCGGCTATTTGCTGCTCACCATCGTGCTTTACTTTGTATTTAACAGCGATGGAAGCTGGCTTACAAACAGCCTGGGGTTGTTCACCAAGGCGATTGAACTCATCTTGCTCGTTCTGCTCGCGGTTGACGCCCGGCAGGACGCTGCACAAATGTAGCCGGACGGGCGCAGCGCCCGTTTGCAGCACCGTCTGTGACACGCTGCCGCGCCGCCCTATTTTTGCAGGCTGCACCTGGTCCATTTTCGCTCAACGCCGGGGAATAGTGCTGCTTGCCGCGTATACTGCTCACTGCATAAGGAGAGAAAACAATGGAACTGGGTGCATTTTCGGTCAGCCTGACCGTGAAGGATATCGCCGCCTCAAAAGCTTTCTACGAGAAGTTAGGTTTCCAAGAGATGCATGGTGATATCGTGCAAAACTGGCTGATTCTCAAGAACGGCGAACACGTCATCGGTCTTTTCCAGGGTATGTTCGACAAGAATATCCTGACCTTTAATCCCGGTTGGGATCAGGATGGCAGCGACGTCGATCCCTTTACGGATATACGCGAACTGCAGCGCCAGTTAAAGGCGCGCGGCGTTGAATTTGTCCAGGAGGCGGACGAGTCCACGACGGGTCCGGCCAGTTTTATGATTAGTGATCCCGACGGCAACCCGATCCTGGTTGACCAGCACCGCTGAACGCCCCGGCTGCCCGCGCCAACCGGTCTTAGCTCCTGCTGGGCGCCGCTTTCATCTCCGCCGGCAGCCAGGTGAGCAGCAGGAGAATGGCCAGGGCGGACAGCAGCGCGCCGAAGAGGAAAGGCGCGGCAGGGCCGAAGCCGGACCAGCCGCCGACACCCTGCCAGAGCAGGCCGGCGATCAGGCTGGCGGGCAGCGCGGCTACGCCGATGGCGCCGTTGAACCAGCCAAAAGCAGAGCCGCGCGCCTCCTGCGGGACGAGGTCGGCCACGGCCGCCTTGGCCACCCCTTCCGTTAAACCGTAGTAAAGGCCGTATAGAGCGAAGAGAAGCAGCAGCTGCCACGTGGCGCCGGCCAGCGCGAATCCAAGGTACACCAGCGCGTAGAGCGCCCACCCCGCGGCCAGCAGCCGCTTGCGCCCTACGCGGTCGGAGAGCGAGCCCGCCGGCCCGCTGACGACGGTGTAGATCGCGTTCATCACCACCAGCAGCGCCAGCAGGCCGAGGATGCTCATGCCGCGCTCCTGTGCGCGCAGCAGCAGGAAGGCATCGGCCGAATTGCCGAGAGTGAATAAAACAACGATCAGCAAATAGCGTTTGAAGACGGCCGGTAAGCGGGCCGTGGTGCCTTCTTTCCCTTTCTCAGCCACTCCCTTGCGCCCTTCTTGGATGCCGGCAATGAGCAGCAATACGGCCAGCGCGGCCGGGATGACGCTGAGCCACACCAGCGTGTCGAATGTCTGCGGTTCCAGGGACAGCTCCGTGCCCTGCGCCCAATAAACGACGGCTATGGCGGCCACGATGCCCAGCGTTGCCCCGGCCGTGTCGCCGGCGCGCTGCACGCCGAAGGCCAGCCCGCGCCTCTCCGGCGTGATGCTGTCGGCGATCAGGGCATCGCGCGGCGCGGTGCGGATCCCTTTACCGATTCGTTCCGTAAAGCGCACAGCAAAGATACCCTGCCAGGTAGTGGCCAGGGCCAGAAACGGCTTGGCCACGGTGGAAAGGCCGTAACCGGCGACGGTGAGCCATTTGCGTTGGCCGAGGCGATCGGAATAACGGCCGGAGATGATCTTGACCAGGCTGGCCGTCGTCTCCGCCACGCCCTCAATAAAACCGATTGTGAGCGTGCGCACGCCCAATACGTTGGCCAGGAAGAGCGGAATGAGGTGCACAATCATCTCCGAGGAGATGTCGGTCAGGAAGGAGACAGCCGTCAGCACCCAGATATTGCGCGGCAGGCGCCGCAGCTGCTGCGGTGAAAAAGCGGGTGATTGTTTATCTTGCAGAGACACTTGTACCACCTTTGTGCGTTCGTCTACCGCCGTCGGGAAGGCGCTGCTCAGTCGCCAACGTAAACCGTTTTCTGCCATTCATGGCCGCACTGTTTGCAGCGATAGGTGCGCCGCTCTTTGCCGCTGATCGCGGTCGGCAGCAGGCCCCCTTTCTCTTTCTTGACGAGTTCTCGCGTAAAGATGCGCTGGCAGTTAGGGCAGTGCGTCGTGTACCAGTAGATAGCCACAGCGACGATGGCAACTAAGAAAAAGAACACCAAAATGGGGTAGGCGATGAAATCGCCTTCGGCCGTTTCTTGAAGCAGTAATAAACTGAGCATGGCTGCACCTCACCTGGGGCTGGTACGGCGGTAAGCGCCGGATGATAGCATATCTGTCACGATACCGCCCCTAAACGTGTTGGCGGCGTGCGGCCAAGTTTACCCGGCCGTTAAAAGCCACCCGTTTCTTTGCCTGCGGCCATTCGCTTGGCCTACAATGTGTGCGGCCCAGAGAAAAGCCTTGCATGCCTTTCTCGCGGGCAGCCCAGCCAAGACCATTAACAGAGGAGTAAAACATGGAAACAAGTGCACGTAACATGATCAAAGGTACGGTCAAGTCAGTGACGGCCGGTGCGGTGAACAACGAGATTGTTGTGGAAATCGCGCCTGGTATCGAGGTCGTTTCGATCATCACCACCGGCTCCAGCAATAGGCTCGGGCTGGAACCAGGTAAGGAAGTCTACGTAGTAGTCAAGGCTTCCAACGTCATGATTGCCATTGACTAGAGACGATCGGTGAACGTATCTGCCCAGGAAGCGCTGCAGCGTCTGCAAGAAGGCAACCGCCGTTTCGTCGCGGGCGACAGCGACTACCACACGCGCACGACGCAGCGTCGACGCCAGGAACTGCTCGCCGGCCAGGAGCCCTTTGCCGTTGTCCTTGGCTGCTCCGACTCGCGCGTGCCGGCCGAGATCGTTTTTGACCAGGGCCTGGGCGATCTGTTCGTAATCCGCGTCGCGGGGAACGTGGTCGCCCCTTCCCTGGTGGGCAGCATCGAGTTTGCTGCCACTAAGTTCAATACGCGGCTGGTGGTGGTGCTGGGCCATTCGCACTGCGGCGCGGTGGAGGCGACGCTGCAGGAGCTGCAGCGGCCGTCCGCGGAGCGATCGCCTAATCTTGGTTCAATCGTCGGCCGCATCCGGCCGTCGGTGCAAACCCTGCTGGAAACCGACTTGCGCAGCGATCCCGACGCCCTGCTCTACCACGCCATGCGCGCCAACGTGCGCGCCTCGGCCAACCAGATCCGCCACGCCTCGCCCATTCTCGAAGGACTGGTGCAAAACGACGGCCTGCTGATCGCCGGCGCCGAATATGATTTAGCGACGGGGTTGGTCGATTTCTTTGAGCAAATAGACGGCTAACTGCCTAAGGCTAATTGCCGCCTGCTTACTGGAACCGGCATGGACGAGAAACTACTGAAGTGGCTCCTGGCGGGAGATGTGGCCATCCAATACCAGGTGCGGCGCCATCTATTAGGCGAGCAGGATGCCACGCTGCAAGATCGCATCGCCCATGAGGGTTGGGGCGCGGCTTTCCTGGCGCAGCGCGGCGACAACGGCCATTGGGGGCGCGGCTTTTACCAGCCGAAATGGATCTCCAGCCACTACACGCTGCTCGATCTGCGCTACCTGGAACTTCCCTCCGGCCACCCCGCTCCCAGGGAGACGATTGCCCTGATCCTGCATGACAACAAAGCCGAAGATGGCGGCGTTAATCCCGGCAAAACGATCAAAGAGAGCGACATCTGCGTCAACGGCATGCTCCTCACCTACGCCTGTTACTTCGGCGCGCCCGAACAGGAGCTGCGTTCGGTCGTGGATTTTTTGATCGGTCAGCAGATGGCCGATGGCGGCTTCAACTGCCAGTCCAACCGCCAGGGCGCGGTGCACAGCTCCCTCCATTCCACCCTTTCTATTCTAGAGGGCATCCACGAATACGCCGGCCGCGGCTATGGGTACCGCCTGGCGGAGCTGCAGGCCATCGCCGCCCAGGCGCGTGAATTTATTCTCTTGCACCGCCTCTTTCGCTCTGACCATACGGGCGAGATCATCGACAGGCGCTTCCTGATGCTTTCTTACCCCAGCCGCTGGTTCTATGACATCCTGCGCGCTTTGGTCTATTTCGCCGCGGCGGGCGTGCCTTACGACCCGCGCATGTCCGACGCGCTGGACGTGCTGCGCCAGAAGCGGCGTAAGGACGGCGCCTGGCCCGTACAGGCAAAACATGCGGGGCAGGTCCACTTTGACATGGAAAAAACAGGTGGCCCCAGCCGCTGGAATACGCTGCGCGCCCTGCGTGTCCTGTCGTGGGCAGGCCTGCACCATTTTGAAGGAGAAGGATAACAATGAGCGAAGAACCAGATGTGACAAGAGCGGAGTTGATGGAGCAGATTGACCTTTCCTGGACAGCGCTGCAGGACGCGTTGGGCCAATTCAACGAGGAACAACTTACCACAAAAAAAGACGCGGCCGGATGGGCGGTGAAAGATCATTTGCTGCATCTCGCCCGCTGGGAGGGCTCGACCCTCGCTCTCCTGCAGGGAAACTCGCGCCACGAAGCGTTGGGCGTTGACGAGGCGCTTTACCTCAGCGGCGACGAGGATGCGATCAACGCCGCGCTTTTTAAACAGGGCGCCGGATTATCCGCGCAAGAAGCGCTGGCCCAGCTGCGTGATGGGCACGCGGAAATGATGGCATTGCTGCGGACCTTATCGGAGGCTGACCTTTTCAAGCCGTACGGCAGCTATGTGCCGGGAAGAGCGGACGACGGCCCGCCGGTCATTAATTGGGTTTACGGCAACACGGCCCACCATTTCGCCGAACACCTGCCCTGGATTGAGACGCTGGCCAACAGCAGCTAGATCCGCCTTCTGTTGGCAAATGGGACGCGGACAAGCGCGCAAAGTCGCAGGGAAACGCGGAAGCTGCCCATTATTCCCGCGTTAATCCGCGTTCTCTCTGCGTTAA
>JBJYWX010000124.1:0-5447 GCA_046259695.1 Promineifilaceae bacterium (SeqCode)
TCGCGTTTTGCTGTCCGAACGGTTCACATCCGTGAGGTCGGGGGTTCGAGTCCCTCCGCGCCCATTTTTGCCCCTATTGTTCGCGCAACAGCCTAAATGTTAAGTATATTCGCTAGGGTTAGTGAGAATTTAAGGCCATTTTCTTCCACGGTTCACATTCGCGTGGAAAGAGGCCCACGGTAGACGGTTCTTAGCAGCCTGACGGTTGGGCACACGGTGGTTCACGAATTGTCCTCGGCCTGTCGTTTTCCGGCCGTAGTCCCGACACCTAGACTAACATCTACTGCACCTTCCGCCGCAACATTCACCGCGAACTCTATCAGAGAGCCGTTGCCAGCAGCATTGTTGATTAATTCGAATCTTCTACAGGATTTCCTTCATCATCGAAAAGAATCATACCAGCCTCGTTGAGTTTGAAGCCATCGGGCCAGGTAGTATCAACGTTGGATATGGCCCCGCGCAGGTAGGTCCCTAACAAGTTGGCTTCACTCAGTTCAGCCCTCTGTAGGTTGGCCCTGCGCAAGTCGGTCTTGACCAAGTTGGCCCCACGCAGGTCTGCCCCATGCAGATTGGCCTCGAACAGATTGGCCTCAAACAGGTTGGCCATGAATAGATTGGCCTCGCTCAGGTCGACACCTCGCAGACCAGCCCCGCCGAGATTGGCGCCGCTCAGATCGGCCTCGTTCAGTTCGGCACCATGGAGGTTGGCCCCGCGCAGGTCGGCCCCGCGCAGGTTGGCCCCGCGCAGGTTGGCCCCGCGCAGATTAACCCAACCAAGGTCCAACCCGCCAAGGGTTGCCCCACTGAGGTCTGGTCGCGTTTCTGGATTTTCCTTACGCCAACGATTCCAAAATGCGACGCCCCGCCCTACGATCGCTAGATGCGCTGGATTCGACACCGACTATCCTTCCTCGGCCGTTAGCATCAAACCTCCCAAAATGCCTATCGATTTCCAAACCAATGACATATATATCTTTCTGGCTGTGGAGATCTTGGACCTGTTCCGGCCACCGCCAACAAAACGCCGGGACCAGTTGCAACAAGTTTTACAGTCAGGAATCCATGATCCTCATCTAGTAACGCCCGCGTTCCAGCATACAGTTGCTGGTACGTTTCCCGCCTAGTTTGTAACATCGCTAGTAGGCTGCTTTCGTCTAGTATTCTTACTATTTCCAACCCAATAAGGCTCTAGTATGCCTTTTCTCACGATGATGAGAAACGGTCAGTAATGATACCAGGATTCTTTCCGCTGAGCCTATACGCCAATTCAATGCCTTGCTTGACTGCGCGACAAGAGTGACAGGTAATGCATGTTCGGCTACACTAACTTTATGCTGTCTACCTTTGGTCTAGCTGCGTCTCTATCCAACCTGTACCACAAGATAATGCGCGGCTTATACTCGCCAACTTCGGTTTTTCTGAAGTCAGGAGCGCCCCTTGCAGAGTGAAACCGAAGAACGCCCGCATAAGTGTATTTTCGAGGCTGCTGGCGACGGGCTGATCCTCAACGATCCCGCAACGGGGCTGGTGGTCGAGGCCAATCCCGCGGCCTGCTCGATACATGGCTTTTCGCGCCTGGAATTCATCGGCCTGCACCCAGACACCTATATCCATCCGGATAGTTATGCCCAATTCGCCGCCCTACTCCAGGCAGTTCAGTCCGCCAGCGCCTTTGAAGCAACACTGATCCACCTCCACCGCGATGGCTCACAATTCACCGTCGAAGTACGCGGGACAGGGTGTATTTTTCAGGAGCGGATGCACCTTCTTTCTGTCGTCCGCGATGTCAGTGCGCGCGTACGGGCCGAGCGGCTGCTCCGGCAGCAGGTGGAAGCCCGTACGCGCGAGCAATCTACCCTATTGGAGATCTCCCAAACCTTGGCTTCTGCTCTAGAACTCAATCCGGGTTTGATCCTCGATCAATTGCGCGTGATTATCGAGTATATGCATGCAGTGCTCTTCACTGTGGAAGAGGTGGACCTGGTCGCCTCGGCCGTGCGTGGTCCGCAGCGGCTAGAAAGGGATATGCCGTACCGTATCCGCATGGACGATCCCGAGACCCGTGCGGCACTTTTGAATGAGTACAAACCGCAGCGAATTGCGGACGTCTGGAGTAAGGAACCGGCGGCGCAGCTGCTCCGCTCTCTCCTTAATGAACAGGTGTCTGTCTTGCTAAAGGGCGTAAAGTCCTGGATGTGGGTCCCCTTGACCGTTAAGGGCCGTGTCGTCGGCGGTATTGGTATTGCCCACGCTGAACAGGACGCTTTTACAGCCCAACAGGCCAACTTAGTTCTTACGATGGCCAACCAGGCGGCCATTACGATTGTCAACGCACAGCTTTACGAACAGGCACAGGCAGCTGCAACACTGCAAGAACGCCAACGGCTGGCACAAAATCTGCACGATGCCGTCAACCAATCGCTCTTCTCAGCCGGTCTGATCGCCGAAGTGCTGCCGCGTCTTTGGGATAAAGACCAGGCCGCAGGGCGACAGTCGCTGGAAGACCTGCGCCGTTTGACGCGCGGTGCGCTGGCTGAGATGCGCGCGCTGTTAGCCGAGCTGCGGCCGGAAGTCCTGATTGATAGCGATTTGGGCGATCTGCTGCGCCAATTGGGCAACGCCTTCACCGGCCGGACAAATATCCCCGTCGTGGTATTCGTGGCGGGTCAAGGAGATTTGCCGCCCGACGTGCAGGTGGCTTTCTACCGTTTGTGCCAGGAAGCACTCAACAATATTGCCAAACACGCTCGGGCCACCCAGGTGACAGTCCACCTGGCGTATGATGCCGCTGCCGTCGAATTGAATATCCGCGACGACGGCCGGGGCTTCAGGCCCGAGCGCATTTCGTCCGGTCATTATGGCTTAAGCATGATGCATGAACGTGCTGAAGCTGCCGGCTTGGTGCTGTCGGTCACTAGTCAGCCGGGTCAAGGTACTGAAATAGCCATCCACTGGATGGCAAATACGGGACAGAAAACGCTATGACCACCTCTGAGTGTATTCGCGTCATGCTCGTTGATGATCACACGATGGTCCGCCGCGGGCTGGCTACCTTCTTACAGGTTTTTGATGATCTGGAATTGGTCGGCGAAGCAGCCAGCGGCAACGAAGCCATCCAACTTTGCTCTCGACTCTTGCCCGACGTCGTGCTTATGGATTTAGCCATGCCGGATATGGACGGCGTGGCGGCGACACGTATCATTCGGCAACGCTTTTCCACCGTCCAGGTGCTTGCGCTGACCAGTTTCACAGAAGAAAAGCTCATCCAGAACGCGCTGGAGGCGGGAGCCATCGGCTATTTGCTCAAGGACGTGACTGCCGACGAATTGGCCCAGGCCATCCGCGCCGCTCACTGTGGCCGGGCCACCCTCTCTCCGGTTGCCGTGCAGGCCATGGTCCACGCGGCCACCCAGCCGCCAGCACCCGGTCATGATCTTACTGAACGCGAGCGCGCCGTCCTCACTTTGATGGTCGATGGCCTGAACAACACTGAGATTGCTGCCAGGCTGGTTGTAAGCCCATCCACCATCAAATCTCATGTTAGCCAAATTCTGCGCAAGCTCGATGTTACCAGTCGCACGGAGGCCGCTGCGATGGCTGTACGCCACCACCTCGTTGACTAAGCGGCCGTCTCCAAAACTGCCACAAAGCCGCTTATTTATCCCCCAAGTGGCGGAGGTAAATACCCATCAAATGGGCGATGTTGCGAGCCTGCGCTAGTTGTATCATCAATCGGGACTAACCTTATATTGTAGAGTGTTCTGCATCTTTGCCACGTATCACAGAAGCGCGCATGAGGCGGTCTCTTTTATCTGACGTTGTGAACTTCAAATAGGAAGGTATGATGGTTGAACGCAAGATAACGTTCTACAACAAGACAGCAATCAATGTGCAGGCGCAAGTCTACGCGGGACGCACACTGGTCAGCACCTGTGTGGCTGACCCCGGTGAAACTTGCTTCATGTCGGCCAAGTCACTGCGTTATGACGTATTTTTTAAGAACGCCGCCACCGGATGGGAAATCGCTCGTAAACTAGACAGTGATACGAAGGACTTTGCATTGAGCCAGGACAATGGTCGGTACACCATTCATGAAGCTGATAGCGACGACCGGATTGCTTCGGGCGCTGAGGCCGGGGCGAATGCCGCCGAAGTAGTGAACTAAGAAGACAAACATGGCACTGAAGTTCGGGCAATGGCTAGCTAATCAACAATATCGAGAAGATCTTATTGGCGATCTGGCCCGTGTGTTGTGCATGAAGAATATCGATGATAAACCTCAAAAGCGCCGGTACGATGAGCACAAAATCTGGGTCGATATCGTCGTAGGAATCACCGAACCAGGATATATAGCCGTTTTTAATAAGGCTTGGCAAGAATTTCTCCTGGCGAAACAAAGTGTTATAGATTCAATAGATTAACGCCGGTTTCTTAGGAATACTTCTTCCCGAGATTAGCCATCCCCATCAATCTCCCCCAACTGGCGGAGCCAAAAGTCCCCTGAACGGCCGATGTCTCCGCTGCATATCGAAGCTATGCTTGAGGCATGACTAAAGTGTTTTTGGCCGCTCCCCAGAGCGATGTGCGTGCCGCACTTCGCATCCTACTGCTGGATTTAGATATGGCAGTAGTCGGCGAAGCGGCCGACTGGACCACCACTTTAGACCTTGCGCCAGTGGCACGGCCGGACATGCTGCTGGTGGATTGGGAACTGATTCCCCCAGACTCCGGCAACACTCTGTCCAAATTGCGGGCAGTCTGCCCGGCTACTGTTGTCATTGTTCTAATCAGCCAGCTGGATGCCCGGCAGCAGGCGGCTCTCTCCGCCGGAGCAGATGCCTTTATCAGTAAAGGCGAGATGCCGGACCTGATAGCAGAACGCCTGCGGATGGCGGCTGGGCAAATTCATTCGCTGTGAAATCCAACCTATTTTTGTTTGGCGCGCCATGCGCAGATGCTTGACAAAGGAGAAATACGATGCAAGCGAACATCACAGATATTCGGCAACGGTGGAACAAGGCAAAACTGAAGAAATCAGTTGTTTTTTGGATTGCCGTCGGTGCAGTTCTTCTTACTCTTTTTCTCGGCTTTACCCGGGGTGGCTGGACGACAGGTGGTAATGCTGCAAACATGGCCGAAAAATCGGCCGCAGATGCGGTTGTGAATCGCCTGACCCCCATCTGTGTTGCCCAATTTAACGCTGATCCCCAACAGGCATTGAAGCTGGCAGAACTGCAAGCGATGACTAATTCTTCAAAACGCATCAACTTTGTACAGGAACAGGGGTGGGCTACCATGCCTGGCGAGACAGAACCCGACAAAAGAGTTGCGACCCAGTGCAGCAATCAGATTATGCTCAGTGCTAAGTAAGAAACGTAGGCAGTCGAGGCAGCCCCCCGGCTGCCTCAATGCTCTAATGGAACACTATATAAAGAGTGGTTTGATCC
>JBJYWX010000125.1:0-26266 GCA_046259695.1 Promineifilaceae bacterium (SeqCode)
GACGAGCAGTACGCCTCTCCAGATGCCGCGCTCGCCTACTTCAAGGAGCTTAATAACGGGTAGCGCCCTGCAAAAATTCTGAATGGCAGACGGCCGGTGCTTTGAGCAGTTAGATTACGGTGCCGTCTGGTATGATGGCGTTCTTTGGAACAACGATAATACCGTCGACTGAAACCCAGTTGCCGTGGTCTTCATCCGGGCGTTCGGGCAAGTAGCGGATGGTTACGTTGTTGCCGATACGGGCGTTCTTGTCAACGATTGCCCCACTTATTACGGCACCGGAACCAATACCGACATTGGGCTGTCCGATACGCCGGTTCTCAGATTTGTCCAGCTCCGTTTCAAAATAGTCTGCACCCATCACAACCGTTTGCTTGATGTTGGCATCTTGGCCGATCAGGCTGCGCACACCGACTATGCTGTCGTTAACGTTGGCACTATCTATGCGGCAGCCGTCCGCAAGCAGCACGTTGTGAAGACGCGCGTTGTAGACTTCCGTACCAGGCAGAAAGCGGGGATGGGTATAAATCGGCTGTTCGGCGTCATAGAAATCAAATGGCGCATCCGGTGAGGTCATTTCCAGGTTCACTTCGTAGAAACGCCGGATGGTACCGATATCTTCCCAATAGCCGTCAAAGACGTAGCCAAAGACGCGGCGACTGCTGTTGATGGCCTGTGGAATGAAATCGCGGCCAAAATCATCGCCACCGCCTTCCAGCAGTTCATACAATATGTCGGCGTTGAAGATGTAGATGCCCATTGAGGCGAGGTATGGCTTGCCTAAATTATCCCCACTTTCGAAACCGGCTATCTGCTCGTCTGACTTAGGTTTCTCCACAAAACGCGTGAGATGATTCTGGCCGTCCATCTTAAGTATCCCCAGACCGCCCACATCTTCGTAGGGGACAGGATGTACAGAAACCGAGATTTGCGCGTCATTCGCCATGTGAAAATCGATGAATTTGCGGTAATCCATGCGGTAAAGATGGTCGCCGGCCAGGATCAAGATATAGCGCGCGCCTGATTCACGAATTTCGACGATCTGCTTGCGAACGGCGTCGGCCGTGCCCTGATACCAATCACGGCTGTGGGGCGTCTGTTCCGCAGCCAGTATCTGTACCCAACCGGGCGAGAAGACGTCACGATTATACGTGTTCCAAATATGGCGGTGCAGCGAGGCAGAGTTGAACTGGGTGAGAATAGCGATTTTCTCGATATCAGCATGGAAGCAGTTGCTCATGGGAATATCAATCAGTCGATATTTGCCCGCCAGCGGCACGGCGGGCTTAGCGCGCTCCTTGGTTAATGGATAAAGCCGTTTTCCCTGGCCGCCGCCCAGTATCAAGCCTAATACATCTTCACTGTTCATACTGTTGCCTCATTGAATGCCAAGCTGTTAATGAAAGAGCAAGGGTCCGGCGCATGTTGTAGTGCGCCAGCTGTCTATCATACCTGGGGGCTCTGCTTTTCGCCATTGGCAGGTTCGGCAGTGCATGTTACCATTTCGCGGAGTATATCCTGGAAATAATTTGGCTGCCGCCAACGGGAATGGGCCATATTTACCCGTATGCCGGTGAGCAAATGCCCGGAGAAATAACCTATATGAGTCGTGTTATTAACATAGATAGCCCCTCCAAGCGCCGCAACGCCAACCAGCGGACGATTGCTGAACTACTCCGACGTCTTAGCCAGAAAACAGTACTAGATGAAGATGCCAAAGATATGGCGGCTACCATCGTTTACTGTTTGCGCGACATATCCGATGGCGTGGAGCAGACTGTTACCGCCTGGGAAAAGCGCGACTACTGGATGAAAGCAGAACGATTCCTGCGCGAATGGGAATGGACTGGGGAGATGAGCGCCAATTTGGAGGATGTCTTGCGCAATGATGCCTGGGATCTGCTGCCCGGTTTGTTGGCCGAACTTTTTCCTCGTTATGCTACTGTGCAGATTAAAACCATGACGCGAAAGCCCGAGGTGTGGCAAGGCGCCTACAGGGAACTGATGGCTGAGGCGCCCGGGAAACCGCCCTGGTAATTCGTGGACGATGAGATGCTGCGTGTGCTTGTGTTTCGTCGCTTGGTTTTCCTGGCGGTGCTGATTGGCGCGACCGCATTGGCCGCGTGCAGTACCACGGCATCCTATTCTTCTGAAAATATCCAACCGCCCGATCTCGACGTGGATAACACAGTAGCGGATACGGTCTTCCCGCCAACGCCGACCTTTCCTGTGGTGGACGCGCCGATCCTGCTCGCGGATGTGAAAGGCCTGGACAAAACCTTATCCTCAACGAGCGCTTTGCTGGATCCGCCACCTGCGACAGCGACACATACGCCCACGGCGACGACGATCCCAACGCCTGAAGTGACAGCCTCACCTGTACCTTCGCTGACGCCGGAGCCCTCGCCAACACCCTGCGCGACGCCCGGACAGTTGGTAACCGGGACCTTTGATAGCTCACTAGCCGGCAGCACAAGCTATCGCGTTTACTTGCCGCCATGCTATGCCACGAGCGGCGCCGCCTATCCTTCCCTATACATGCTGCCAGGCAACATTTATACAGACAGCATTTGGGACGAATTGGGTCTCGATGAAGCGGCGGAGGCCGGCATCCGCGAGGGGCGTTACCCGCCGTTCATTATAGTTATGGTATCCGGCGGGTCCTTGGCCAATAACAGTTCTGGCGGCCCATTTTCTTATGAGAGTTTCCTATTGGAAGAGTTTATTCCCCATATTGAGCACACTTACTGTGCCGCACCGTATGGCGCGGCGCGCGCGTTGGGCGGCATGTCCCGCGGCGGCTATTGGGCCTTGGAGATAGCCTTTCGCCACCCGGACGTGTTCGCCAGTGTAGGCGGGCACAGCGCGGCGCTCCTTGATTACAACGGTGGGCCGGAAATTAATCCCTCAGATACCGGATTAACGAACGATCTCAAGGGCCTGCGCGTCTACCTAGATATCGGCGAAAACGATTGGGTTATTGACAATGTGCGCCTGCTGCATGAAGAAATGGATCTGGCGGGAAGGGAACATACGTGGGTGCTTAATGAAGGAGCGCACGAGGAGGCTTACTGGGAAGCCCATGTGAGTGACTATTTAGATTGGTATACTGCGCCATGGCAGGATTGGCAGGGTAAGCTGCCGGCATGCACGACAATAGACCCTGCGAAATCGTCCTGAAATCAGGCGATGGTGCCGCTCATGCCGTCAGCTCGTGCTGTTGACAGCTTCGTTGGTGTGATGGTATTGAACAGCTCTACCGGTCCATTTGCAGTTACGCGAATATAGTTGTCCGTGTAACCCGCCCACTTAAGCCCATTCTGATCTGCCCCAGTTGCCTGTTCCCAAAGAACGGGACGTGCCGCACCCTCAAACCGGCGATGAAACGCCAGACTCAACTCGCTGCCCAATTCAATCATAAGGCGCGTTCTTTCCTTGCGCACTGCCGGGGGCACCTGGTCGCTCATTTTGGCAGCGGCCGTGCCCGGGCGCTGGCTGTAGGTGAAGGCATGGAGCCGCGAAAAGCCGGATTCGCGTACAAAATCCATACTTTGTTCAAAGTCCATTTCGCTTTCGCCGGGAAATCCCAGAATGATGTCCGTGCTGAGATTCAGGTCTGGGATAACTTGACGCGCTGCTTCAGTAAGGCTCCTAAAGGCGGCTCGCGATGTGCGTCGCGCCATACGCTTCAGGATGGCGTCACTGCCTGATTGTAGAGGCAGATGGAGGTGAGGCTGCAGGCGCGGATTTTGCCAGATTCGGAAGAAATCCGGCTCAATGTCCCATGGTTCCAGGGAGGAAATGCGCAGCCTCGGTATATCGGTGTATGTCAGGATAGCCCGAAGCAAGTCGCCAAGCGTAGTCCCATTATCTAGGTCACGTCCATAGCTGCCAAGATGCACACCTGTCAACAGCGCTTCCTGATAACCCGCGGCGGATAAGGATTGGATCTCGGCAATAATATCACCGGCCGGACGGCTGGTGCCACGCCCGCGGGCAATAGTCGTGATGCAGAAGGTGCAGCGGTTATCGCAGCCATCCTGGACCTTTATGAACGCACGCGTATTTCCCAGGTGGCCATGCAGGAATTCACGCAGCACCGGCTCTCTATCGAACAATGACGCGCTGTTTCCAATAGCCTGCGGATCCATGATCTGCAATAGTTGCGGTTTTTGCGCGTTTGATATCACCCGCGGCTCGCCCGGCAAGGCGGCAAGCTCATCCCGCGCGACCGTCGCATAACATCCCGTAAGGTGTATCTGGGCCCTGGGATTGCCACGATGGATGCGCCGCGTCTGGGTACGCGCATCCCTGGCCGCGCTGCTGGTCACAGCGCAGGTGTTGATCACCACTTGGTCCGCCTGGTCCGGATCTGAAATAATCTCATGGCCGCGTGCCAATAGTTGGCGGCCGAGCGTTTCTATCTCGCTTTGATTGAGGCGGCAGCCAATGCTGCTTAGGTAGACCTTCATGCTGCGATTGTAACGCATGCCACCTGGATGGACGAAGCCGAGCGCATGAAGTTGGGGAACGGTTAGCTGAGAAGCTTATTATGGTGCGGTACGCCTGGCCACGTATATGCGACCCCAGACGCCGAGGGTGGCCACAGAATAGCCGGTCATTATTTCCAGCGCGGGCTGCTGTCGCATTAGGCTTTTAACCAACTCGTACTCACTGCTTAGCAGGACGACGAGGCCGCTCGGGACGACAACCCGGGCTAACTCACTAAACGTCGCCCGATATAACGCTTCCAATTGGTCCGGGCTGCCTATCTGCTTGCCAAACGGCAGGTTGACGGCGACTTTCGTCACAGAACCGCTCTGCAAAGGCAGGTTGGTGGCGTCCCACTCTCGAACCTGGATCATATCCTGCTTGCGTCCCTTACGTCGCTGGGGAAGGTTCTTGCGCGTTGCTTCCACGCGTGTGGCTTCATTGTCGCCCCCCAGAATCTGGGCGTATGGGCCGGCATGCAAGCGTTCCAGGAGGAGGGTGCCACTGCCGCACATGGGATCGAGAAAAACATCATCGGCCCCCGGTTCAGTTAGCAGGATCATGGCCGCTGCCATGGACGGCCGCAGCGATGCCGGCAGCTCAACTTGCCTGTCATAGCGATGGCGCATGGACCGATCGGAAAGTCTTAGGCCGATTAAGAGATGCGAACCTAACATATTGGCCCATACTTCGATGTCACCGCCATCGGCGACCGGCTGCCATTTGGGATAACGATTTCGAATGCCATAGAGCACTGCGGCTTCCACGTCTTTGCGCCGGTATTGGTGTTGGCCGAACTGGCGGCTAATTACGCGGAAGGTCGGTGGCCCACTCGGCCTGCGCCAGCGCAAGAATTGGTTGGCAGCGCGACCAAAGGATTCCCCCTTTGCCACCATGCTGCTGATGGCAGAAAGGTCACTGCGGTTGCGCGACAGGCGTTCTACATCTATGGCGAGGAGAAATACATCCTCCGTCGTGCGCAACTCCAGTAGATCCGTAATTTTGTCCGCGGTGTCAAATACAACGATGCCGTTCTGGTTCTTGGCAAACAGGTACTCGTTAAATGACGCCCCTGGCAAGCGCTGGCGTATTTCCAGCCAGGCGATTTCCTCTATGCCGGGTAAGGTATGTGCGTAATAGGTGAAGGTCTGTGACATGGTTCTGGACGCTGCCAAACCGGCATACGTATCACTTGAAGCGATCTTCGCTGCGGGCGCGGAACACGAGTTTGATCGGCGTCCCAGCCAGTGAAAAAGTCTCACGCAGCTGGTTTTCAAGGTAGCGCTGATAGCCAAAATGCACCCACTGTGGCTTGTTGACAAAAAAGACGAAGGTGGGAGGCGCTACACCAGGTTGGGTCAGATAGAAGAATTTGACCCTGACACCTCCCTTGCTTGGCGGCGGATGCTGCGTTGTAGCGGAACGCAGGAACTTATTCAAAGCGCCGGTAGCAATGCGCTGGTAGCGTATTTCATTAACTTCTATGGCCAGCGACAGGATGCGGTCGACCCGCTGGCCCGTCTTGGCGGAAATGAAGAGGAGCGGCGCGTAAGGGATGAAGTTCAGGTCATGGCGAATGCGGCGTTCAAACTCGAATAGCGTGTGCGAATCTTTCTCGATAAGGTCCCATTTGTTGACGAGAATGATGACACCTGCGCTCGATTCAGCTAACATGCCGGCGATATGGGCATCCTGGCTCGTGACGCCTTCTTCGGCATCAATGAGCAGCAGCCCGATATCCGCGCGCTGCAAGGCTTTAATAGCGCGCAGCACGCTGTATTTTTCTACGCCCTGCTCGATTTTGCCCCGCCTGCGGATGCCGGCGGTGTCGATCAGAGTAATCTCCTGATCCTCCCACATAAAGGTTGTGTCGGTGGCGTCGCGCGTAGTGCCGGCGATCGGACTGACGATGGCCCGTTCCTCACCGATGAGCTTGTTGAGTAAGGTGGATTTACCGCTGTTCGGCCGTCCCATGATGGCGATCTTCAGCGAATCATCGTCTTCCTCTTCCGCGTGCGCGTCAGGCAAGGCCGCAACCACGGCGTCGAGCAGATCGCCCGTGCCGGAACCATGCAGCGAAGAAACAGGAAATACTTCGCCAAGGCCCAATTCGTAGAACTCGTATGCGGTGTCCCACAGCTTGGTGGATTCCAACTTGTTGGCCGCGACAATGACCGGCTTCTGCGTTTGGCGCAGTATGGCCGCTACTTCGCGATCGGCGGCCGTGACGCCCGCCTGGCCATCCACGACCTGGATAATGACATCTGCATCCTGGATGGCGACATTTGCCTGCTGCCGAATAAGGGGTAAGAAACGTTCTGAATCTTCGGACAATGGTTCCGTGTTCCGCCCTTCAGTTACCTCGATCCCCCCGGTATCTACCACCGTAAAGATTGCTCCCGCCCATTCACCATCGGCATAGAGCCGATCGCGCGTGGTGCCGGGTACCTCCGAAACCACCGCCAGACGACGGCCGACAATACGATTGAACAGGGTCGACTTGCCTACATTTGGTCTGCCAACCAGAGCGACCAATGGTTTGCTGCTCATAGAATCATCCAGGAATCACTATGTATATGTCAGGCAGGTTCACGACTGCCGGATGCAGCCACCTGGCGGTAAGCGCTGCTAGTTCGCGCGTCCATGCTGCCCGCGGCAGCGAGCCAAGCTTCTGAATAGGCAGACTATAGTCTATTGCAGCTGTCTTGGCACTCACAGTGACGCTGGAATCGGAATCAGCCCAAAATTGGCTGGTCTTTATGATGGCGTTCGATTCGGGCATCAGCGTGGTCTCTGAGCCGGTTAGCGGAATGGTCGCCGTCAGCGGCAGCGTTCCCGACAGCTCGTTTGTGGTAGTCAGTGTCTTGGTTATAAATACCGATATGGCGCTCGGCTGGACGCTGCGCACCTCTATACCGCGATCGGGCAGATCGATTTGTGGTTCGATGCTGTGGCGGCCAGGCTCAAGTTCAAATAGATCAACGGTGACCCGTACGTCCTCGTTGATCAAAGAATCCAGCACTGGCAGTGGGCCAAAGAGGACGACACCAACCTGGTCTGGCGTTAACGTGGCCTCCAGTTTGTCATCCAGACCGAGCACCTCAATGTCGCGCAGGCGCGTGTCCGTGCTGAGAATCGGTTCAATCTCAATACTTACAAAAAACTCCTGGTTCTGGTCCAGCGAAATGCCCTCAGGCAGGGCCAGGGTTGTCTGCTGAACAAACGATTCGGTCAATCCGGTGATATCTATTGGCTCGGTCATCAAGCGCGTGATGCTGTTTACCACTTCTGGCGCACCCTCTACCAAGACAGATGGCGGTTCGACGCTTATATTCAATAACCGGTGGCCATAAGCCGGGTCTCCCGACCAATCCACCGTGATAAGTTTTTCGGCGAATCCGGCGGATTGTTCAACCGGGACAGTTACCTGCACATCTTGGGTATCAGCTTCCAGATCGACGGTGCTAGCCACGCGGCCCTGCGAATCATAAAAGACAGGACGATGGATACCAACTGTGGTTTCGCGCGGGCTGCTGAGAAAGACGGTTACAAGGGCAAAGTCCAGGTTCTCAACATCTGACTGAGGGCCCGAAACGCGAATGTAGGCCGGCTCGATGAGTGGTTCGCCCTGCCTATGGCCGCGCGCTACGGCACCGCGTATATCCAGTTCGACAGGGATGTCACGCGAAACCTGTTCCTCAAGTACAACTTCGATTTCTTCCGGAATTGTCAGCGTCAGATCCACGTCCTCGGCATCACTCTTGATCTGTATCGGCGCCATGACCTGCTCGCCGAATGGTATGTTACTCAGGTCCACAAATGCTTCAAAATCATCGGGCGAGATCTCGCGCAAGACCGACTCTGGACCTTCGACGCGTACTTGCACGCTCAAGCGTTGCGGTTCGATGAGCAAGCTGTCGGCGGGCTGGCCCACAAAGTCCACGCCGACTTGTAAGAATTGGCCGGTTCTGGGATCCTGTTCCTGCGTTGCGGTGAGCCAGATAAAAAGAGCTAGCACCGCAGCCAGCAAGAGGCTGCCCAAATTAGCCAGGACGGCATTGGGGGATCTCACGCGCTGTCTACCTCCACTTTTCCGGGACCTTGCTGTAAGAACGCATGCAAGATGGTATCGAGGCGCGAGATATCCTGTTTGCGGATGATGCGGCCGTTGTGCGTGATCGAAACCTGGCCAGTTTCCTCAGAAATGACGACAGTGACGGCGTCGCTGACTTCACTTATGCCCAAAGCAGCACGATGGCGCAGGCCCATCTGGCGATCTGAAAGACTGCTGGTCGAGAGCGGCAGCACACATGCCGCCGCTGCCAACCGATCATCGCGTATGATAACCGCACCGTCGTGTAATTCAGTGGTTTTGTTAAAAATGGTCAAAAATAGCTCCGGAGAAGGCTCGGCATTGAGTGGAATACCTGTATCAATGTATTCCTGTAAACCAGTATCCTGTTCAAAGACCACCAGCGCGCCATGGCGTCGCTGCGATAAACGCAGACTGGCAGCCTTAAAGGCATCCACGACCGGATAATCCTGTGTGCCGCGCGTGAAGTTAAGGTAGCGCCAAGTACTGCCGCCAAGGCGCTCCAATGCTCGCCGCAGCTCCGGCTGAAAGATAACCGGGATAGCGACCAGCAGGGCGGGAAAGCTGCGTTCGACGAGCCATGTAAAGGCAGGTAAGTTAAAGATACTGATCAGTGATAGCACAAGCAGGCTGATGATCAGCACGCCGCGTAGAACCTGTACCGCACGTGTCCCCCTGATTAGCGTCAGAAAGGTAAAAATGACGAGCGTAACCAGCACGATATCGAGCAGGCTGTTGGCATCTAATCGGGACAGGTTATTGAGAGTTTCTTCCAAGGATACGCTCCGGCGCCCTGGCGAATTAAGCGCCCAAATTTCACCTGCCAAAGTCTGTCCGGCCGCCATGAATGGTCGGTCCCGGTGGCAGATCGGACCTATAAGCAAGGCCCTGTTTGATGCCAGGAGTATACCACAGCCACACAGTGCGTGGAATGCGATCAGGCCGATACAAAAACAGCGACCCAGCCCTTTTGACGGCGCTGAATGATGGGCTTGTTTCAGGTATACTTGTGCTATGGAAGTAAGTTTCGCTGTGGCGAAAATCAGTAAATACGCGACCAGCGCCAGCGGTGATACATTGGAAATGATCGAACGGCCGCATGGTGGTCTTTCGCTGGTGCTGGTTGATGGTCAGCGAAGCGGTAAGTCGGCAAAGGCGATTAGCAATGTCGTCGCCAGGAAGGCGATTCAATTGCTGGCCGAAGGCGTGCGTGATGGCGCGGCGGCCCGCGCCGCGCATGACTATCTCTACACGTATCGTAAGGGCAAAGTCACTGCGACGCTCAATATAGTCTCGGTTGATACAGATAGTCAGACGCTGGTCATATCGCGCAATAATGAATCGCCCGTGTTTGTTTATACCCGTAGGGAAGGTCTCTTCCAGCTCGACGAGCCTTCACGCGGCGTCGGCATCTATCGCCATACCAAGCCGGTCATTACCGAAATGCCCATCGAGGAAGGCACTTTGATCGTGGTCTTTACCGATGGCTTGCGCCATGCGGGCAGCCTCTCGGGAAATCCTGTGTATGATCCATATGAAGCTACAGCACGCTTGCTGGCAAATGGCGATTTCAGCGCCCAGACAATCGCCGACACGCTTCTGGCGGAAGCGGTAGAACGAGATAACGGCCGTCCACGTGACGACATCAGCGTACTTACGCTGCTGGTGCGCGAGAATAACGGCAGCGCAGAGGTTCGCCGCCTTTGGGGCACTATTCCGCTTTAGGATGAGCATCTGATCGTACGTGACTAAAACAAAAACAGCGCTACGTGTTGCCGTCGTTGGCCCTTGTTCAGCGGGCAAAAGTACCCTGGTGCCCTCGCTTACTGCTGCGGGCTACGAGGCCAGGCATCCAGCTCAAGAACATTCGCTAGTGCCCGATATGTGGCAGCGTATTACCCAGCCTGATATTCTCATTTACCTGGATGTCTCTTACGCCGAAGCGCGCCGCCGCCGGCCCTATATCGATGGTGGACCCCAGCGTCTGGCCGATCAGCATCGTCGACTAAAACATGCTCGCGCAGGTTGTGATTTTTACCTTGACACGTCCGGTCTGACGCCCGCTCAAGTAAGCGACCAGGTATTGGCTTTCCTGGCACGATGGCGGGAACAGCAATAGCGCATCCCCAATGCCCCCTTTTCGCAAGTTAACAAAAAAGGGCCCCGCTATGGGACCCTTTTCTATTCTATAGGAGTGGCGAGTCGGGCAATTAGAAGCCCATGCCGCCCATATCAGGCGCGCCGGCCGGCATAGCTGGCTCCTCCTGCGGAATGTCAGTAACCAGCGCTTCGGTGGTCAAAATCATTGCTGCGATGCTGGCCGCATTTTCCAGAGCGCCGCGAGTAACCTTGGCCGGGTCAATGATGCCGGCTTTGAGCATATTGACATACTCATCGCTCAACACGTTGTAGCCAATGTTCGTGTCGCCTTCCTCTTCTTGGGCACGGCGCACGTTTTGGATAATCACGTCGCCATTCATACCCGCATTTTCAGCGATTTTGCGCATCGGCGCTTCGAGCGCGCGCTTCAGAATGCCAACGCCGGTCGTCGGGTCACCCGCTGCCACGTCGACGTCGTCGAGTGCGGGCAGGGCGTTCAACAGGGCCACGCCGCCACCGGGTACGATACCTTCTTCAACCGCGGCGCGCGTAGCGCTCAGAGCATCCTCAACGCGATGCTTCTTTTCCTTCAGCTCGACCTCGGTGGCCGCGCCCACGCGAATCACGGCAACACCACCGGCCAATTTCGCCAGGCGCTCCTGCAGCTTTTCGCGGTCGTAATCAGACGTGCTGCGCTCGATCTCAACTTTGATCTGCTCAACGCGGCCGGCGATTTCTTTGTCATCGCCCTGGCCGTCGATAATGGTGGTCTCGTCCTTCGTAGACGTTACCTTGGCCGCGCGACCCAGGTCGCTGAGCTGAACGCTGTCCAGTTTGCGGCCCATTTCTTCGGTGATGACCTGGCCGCCGGTCAGGACGGCAATGTCTTGCAGCATCGCTTTGCGACGATCGCCAAAACCAGGCGCCTTGACGGCCAACGCGTTGATCATGCCGCGCAATTTGTTCAGAACCAGCGTGGCCAATGCTTCACCGTCAACATCCTCGGCGATGATGACCAGGTTCTTCTTGCCGGTCTGTACCAGTTTCTCGAGCAGTGGAACGATGTCCTGGGCAGAGCTGATCTTCTTGTCATGAATAAGGATGTAAGCGTCTTCCACGACCGCTTCCATGGTATCGGTATCCGTGACGAAGTAAGCGCTGATATAACCGCGATCGAACTGCATACCTTCAACATACTCGGTCTCGAACTCCAGGCCGCGGGATTCCTCAACGGTAATAACACCGTCTTTGCCGACTTTGTCCATGACCTCGGCGATCAGACGGCCGATTTCAGGATCTTGCGCAGAGATGGAGGCGACGGAAGCGATTTCGTCAAAGCTGTCGATGCTGACAGCCATATCGCTAATCTTCTGGGACAGGGCGGCTGTGCCGGCCTCAATACCCAGCTTCAACTGCATGGGATTTGCGCCCGCGGCGACGTTCTTCAAGCCCTCATGAACCATGTGCTGGGCCAAGACGGTGGCCGTGGTTGTGCCATCACCCGCGATATCATTCGTCTTGATCGCTGCTTCTTTGAAAAGCTGCGCACCCATATTCTCGTATGGATCTTCTAGTTCGATCTCTTTGGCGACGCTCACACCATCGTGTGTAATCGTCGGCGCGCCGAACTTCTTGTCAATCGCGACGTTGCGCCCCTTGGGGCCAAGTGTCGTAGATACCGCATTTGCCACGGTATCGATGCCTTTCTTAAGCTTACGACGGGCGTCTTCAGAAAAAATAAGTTGCTTTGCCATTATATGTTCTCCGTGTCAGGGTATTTGGGATTGTTACTCAATTTTGGGAAATAGACGTTACTCGACAATCGCCAGAATATCTGACTCTTTTAGGACGAGTACCTTGTCTTCGTTTAGCTTAACTTCGGTGCCGCCATATTTGGCATAAAGCACGGTATCCCCTACAGCGACTTCCAGGGGAATGCGCTTGCCGTTATCGTCCACGCGGCCCGGCCCAACAGCTATTACTTCACCTTGCTGTGGCTTTTCTTTTGCCGTTTCCGGAAGTGCCAAACCTGAGGCAGTCGTTTGCAATTGCTCTTGCGGCTTGACTACCAGGCGGTCACCAAGCGGCTTGAGAGTACTAGACATAGTTCGTCTCCTTGATATAAATGATCTCTAGTTTGTGGGTCTTCTGGTGTTAAACTTGCGGCCTAGCACTCTAAGCATTAGAGTGCTAGAAATACAAAAACATTGTAACATAGAACCAATGCTTGTCAAGCTTTACTGGCACTCTTCTGGGTAGAGTGCCAGTGATTCTTATGTGGATCAAATAAACGCCTAGGAACCGGTTGAAAGCTCAGCCCGGCGGCACTCGTCTATACCCTCCTGGGCGCCTTCCAGTATAAGGGGATTAACGGTAGCGTTAAGCACTTGCTGGAAAAGTGGTACGGCGGTTGGGCAGTCCGACAGCGAATTGCGAATGTAAGCCGTGGCCAGCATGTTGAAGAAACGGGCATTGAGCTCATTCGCTTTGCCGTAGAGTTCAACCGCTTTTTCAAGTGGCGGTATGGCATTTAGATAATTGTTCTGTCTGAAGTAAGCCTCGCCAAGCCGACCCTGTGCCCGGGCAATGTTGGGGTTCAGCTCAGTGGCCTGCAGCGCATTCTGCTCCGCCAGTGGCGCGTCCCCGAGCTGAATATACATGTGCGCCAAGCCATCGTATGCGTATGCGTTTTCCGGATCCGTGGCTAATGCATCTTCGAAGCTAATTATGGCGTCCGATATGCGCCCGTCCCCATAATAATTATAGGCCAGGCCAATGTGTAGATCCGCATTAGTTGGGTCAGCCTGCAAACCGAGCTGATATTGCTCAAGGGCATCAGGATAAAATCCCTCGTAAGTGAATACGGTGGCCATGTAAAGACGGGCAATTGGATCATCGGGATCGAGAAAGATGGCCGTATCGGCTAATTCTTGGGCCTGTGCATAGAGATCGGCATTGCCCTGTAGCACGAGGCCGGCAGCAGCCAGGGCATGCGCAGTGGCGTTCTCAGGATCAATGCCTATTGCCTTGCTGGCAGACTGAAAGGCGGTGGCATATTGAATATCGGCGCCGCTAAAATCACCGCGATCGCTCAAGCGTTCACCATTGGCCAGGTAAGCTTGAGCGGCCGCGGTCCAAACGTCGTCGTTGTCTGGAGCCAATACAGTGGCCTGTTCAGCCTTTTCCACGGCCGCTTCCGCTTCGTCCTGTTTGACCAGCAGATCAATAAGCCTGATATAAAATTCTGGCCGGGTGCCGTCTAGCCTGATCGCTTCATCGTAATAGGAGACCGCCTCTTCGAACTCACCGTCATCCTTGCTGAGCTCCGCTAAAACGGCAAACTCAGTCGCCGATCGTGTCGGTTCTGGCGTAGAGGTTGGAATTATGATTTCCCGTACTTGGTCCCGGTTTTGGATGACGTAGAAACTGACCGCAATGCCGAAGGCAACGAACAGAACAAGAAGACAGGATGGTCCCCGCCGTGGATGGCGTGGGGGTTTGCGCTGAATCACCATGGGTTGATTAACTACTCCCGATTGCAAAACGCCGACGTAAAACGCCGGCGTTTATTAAGCCAATCATAACCACCGCCAGTAGCGCCGTCAAATTGGGTCAGCCATCCTTAATACTGCCCAAGGCACCGTCAGATTAAGAGGTTAGGTGCCGGCTCTGGCGCAGCCGCCAGATGATCCCGGCCGGGTAACCGGCCATTTTAGCCACATCGCCAACCAGGCGAATAACGGGGATCACACCGAAGGCGCGTGCACGAGCCGGGGGTTGCCAGCCCCAGGTATTCTCCCATAGTCTTTCCGCAGGTCGTCGCGAGTAAGCGCCCGCACCCAAGAGCAGGAAAAGCCAACCCTGCCATTTCTCGTGCCAGATCAACCACAGGACCGCCGGTAAGGCAACCAAATAGGTGGCATAGCGTACAAGATGCCGCAACGGCCACAGGTTCGCTTTCCCATCACCGCGAGCATAGCGATAGTATTGGCGAAAAAAGGATGTCAAACTCGGACGCGGCCGGAAGTAAGCAACTGCACGATCACTGAAAGCGAATGACCCGTACTGATCACGCAGTGCCTGATCAAAGACGATATCCTCGCAGTAGTCAAGCCATTCCGGATAGCCGCCGACGGCCTCCCAGGCATCTTTGTGAAATGCAACTGAGCGGCTCGATGGTAAGAAGGATCGCGGGTCTATGTCCTGGCGAGTGGGCAGCGTAGTTGCACCAAGCGCCACTTCAAAATCAGTGTATGGATCGGCTTCGAACCAACCGCTAACTATGCTCGTTTTGCCCGACGCAATTGGGTATGACAATTCTTCCAGCCAGTTAGGGGATAGGACTACTCCCGCGTCCGTAGCAGCGATGATCGGGCCGGCCGCGGCTGCGATGGCTTTATTTCGCCCTTCACTAATGTTGCTTCCGGGCGACAGAATGACTTTGAGCGGCAACCACTGCTGGTATTCGTACAGAATCGCCAACGTGTTGTCGGTAGAGCCTCCATCACATATGACCACCTCATCTGGCAGTTGGGTCTGGTTCAGTATTGAGTCAAGGAGCGCTCTTAGATTTTCTCCTTCATCCTTGACGGTGGAGATGATCGATGTTTTCATCAGCATAGCTTGCCCACCGGCTGCGCGAACTGGTGCCGTAATACAACCACGTTCACCGCTAATGCCGGTCCAGGGTCTAATTCAGTTGAAAACTATATAAGAAGAAACACGCAATCGTAAGAATAGTCACGGTTTACCTATTCAAGTCAAGGAGCGTTTAATATGAGTGTAACGGACTTGCTCGCTCTTCTGGGTTACGGAAATCAGCTTAAGCGCACCATTCGCACGGGCTGGTACCAGCGCGGCATCGTTGATGCCGAGAATGTCGCGGCACATAGCTACGGTGTCGCCTTTGTTTGCCTGGCCATGGCCGATATCATTGACAAGCCTGTTAACCGGGGCAAGCTGCTGGCGATGGCGCTGCTGCATGATTTGCCTGAAGCGCTGACCAGCGATATTCCTGCGCCCGCGTGGAACTTGCTGCCGCCCGGCAGCAAGGCAACCGTTGAGCTTGATGCGCTGCAGTCGATCGTTGAAGGAATGCCCTTTGGCTGGCGGTGGCTGGATTATTGGGAAGAGTTGAAGGCCGACGAGTCGTTAGAGGCTCGTCTGGTGCATGACAGCGACAAGCTTGACCTTTACCTGCAAGCTTATGTCTATGAGCGGCAAACTGGCAACCGGCAGCTCGGCGAATTTTGGGCGGGGGCACACAACTTTCATTTTCCAGAGACGAAGCAGCTATATGACCAAATAGCCAGCTTAAGGGAAGTAGAATAGTTTCTGCCAGGTACACGTCACGATTTTCGAGTGGCATTCGTTGTACTATACTTACTCGCGATGAAACACGCGCACCCTACACGTCTGCTCCTATGGGCTTTAACACTCATTGCACCTACACTACTCCTGATATTTTTCTTGCTGTCGCTGCCGACCGCGTATGCTCAGACAGAAGTACCGCAGAATCCGACCGGTCCGCGCCGGCATATTGTGGCCGCCGGCGAGAACCTCACCCTTATCGCGGATCAATATGGCGTTTCTGTGGCTGATCTGCAACTTGTTAACCAATTAAAGCCTGATGATATCCTTGCCGTGGGCAGAGAAATCATTATTCCAGGGGGTGATGTACGCCCCACAGTCATTATTCATCAAGTTGCCCCAGGTGATTCGGTGCAGAGCATCGCGACCGGGTTTGGTTTAGATCTAGATGCCGTTTTGCAGACGAATCGCTCGATCAATCGCGACTATACGCCACCCGTGGGACAAAGCCTTGCCATGACCGTAGAGGATGGCAGCGCCGAGCCGGCGGCAGTGACCGGGTTCCCGCATGTCGTTGCCGAGGGCGAGACATTGCTTGAGATCGCCGCCCGCTACAATGTACCCGTTTCGCATTTAATGTACATGAACGAGCTTACCTATCCGGTAACGCTATTGCCCGGACAAAGATTGCGTATCCCGGGCGAGGAACCTTACAGTGCTTTGCCAGGTGAGTGGGCTGTGTTGAGGATCAAGCCCGAAGCCATCTTTCAGGGTGATACGGTAAGTATATTCATAAAGAACCTTCTCAGCGGTACACCGCAGGGCTCGTTTGCCGGGAGGGAATTGCACTTCACACCCTTTGGGGACGGTTATGTTGCCCTCCTAGGAATTGATGCTTTTACGACGCCCGGGAGTTATGCCCTACAACTGGGGGGATCTGGAGACCGGCCGTGGTCACCGTTTGAACAGAGTCTCCTGATTGGTTCGGCCGATTATGTGGACCAGGAGATTACCGTGCCGGAAGAACTTGACGACCTGTTGGAGCCATCGATCCGCACCAATGAAGATGCCTTCTTGAGCAGTATCTACGATCAGTTCTCACCGCAACGCCGCTGGCAGGATCTTTTTCAGGTACCAGTGACGGACACAGTTGTCACCGCACCGTACGGCGGCGGCCGTTCCTACAATGAGGGCCCAGTGACCATTTTTCATACCGGCACTGATTTCAACGGGAATATTGGTACCCCGATACTGGCCGCGGCGGATGGCACTGTTGTCTTTAGTGACGTGCTTGAACTGCGCGGGAATACGGTGATTGTCGATCATGGGTGGGGCGTCATGACCGGCTATTATCATCTAGATGAATCGCATGTCGAGACAGGGCAGAATGTGACCAAGGGCCAGCAGATTGGCACGGGCGGATCGACCGGCCTTTCGACCGGCCCGCACCTGCACTGGGAACTGCGCGTCAATGATGTTGCTGTAGACGGCATGCGCTGGACTGAAGAGCCGTTCCCCTAGCCCGCAAACGTGCTTCCGTTCTAATTGGCGTTGCCCGTCCAGCCAACAGACGCCCTCATGCTGGCGATAGGCCCACGGATTGGATATAATTTTAGTTTGGCGGGTGCTTTCCGGCGCGAATTTTGGCGCCTGCCTCTTAGGAGCAAATTGTGATTCAGGCTCAGACACAAAGGAAAGAGTATTGGGAGAAGGATTTTTCTCTGAACGACTCTGACGTTGAGCAACTCTACAACCATTTCTTGGAAACTGAAAAGCCGCAGACGGTAGAGCAGTTAGCGGCTGTCGTCATGGCCCATCGCGTTAGCCAGGAACTGAGGTCCCTTGAGCGGACCATGAAAGGGCGCCAGATCTACCAGCCGCAGAATAACTATGAGATTGGCGCTGAACTCGTGTTCCCGGCGCTGCGTTTTGCGGAAGGTACTGTTACGGGGGTCCGACCAGGATTTAATCCACAAGAAGGCAGCTTTCAGGTAGTTGCTGTGGATATGAAGGGTAGGACGCGCGAGTTTGTTGCCGACTACCAGAAACCTCATCTTCTCAGTACAGATGAGAGTATCAGCCTGGTCGACTTACTCGACATAGATGTCGAGGCGCTGTACCAGCAATTCGGCAGCGGCCTAGTGGAAAAGGTCCGCCGGACATTAGCCAGCCATTCTGACTTTGTGGAACTTGGTTCCTATTGGTTTGTAAAATCCCTCATGGCCGAAATTAACATCGGCCATTTGCATTTGTCCGAAGCTGTGCTCGAGATAAACGAAGGCGGGCCGATGCGTGTTGAGGAGATTCTCCCTAACTTGGATCTCGATCCCAACGTAGATCCCGAGGTGCAGCGCTTCTCGCTCAACTATGCCTTGCTCAAAGACGATCGCTTCGAAGATGTCGGCGGCAGGAATCGGGTAGCCTGGTTCTTGAAGCGACTGGAACCACTGGAGGTGCGTGAGACGCCCGGGCGACTTGTCTTTCGCCCCGTTGAATATAACCGTTCCTCCCTCAGCCCTCAACTGCGGTTGCTAGAACGGGAACTTGACGATGAGTGGTCAGATCTAAAGGCACCGGACGGCGAAGAGCCGGCCCTGATTAACCTCACCTTTCCTCATCGTTGGGCCGGAACACTGCCGATCAGCGCGCGTGTGCGCCCTCTGCTGGACAGCGGCCGGGCGCCACGGCAACGCCTTCGCCTCGTTGATGACGAAGAGGGCGAGACAATTATTGCCTGGGCCGTTCATGAAGGACGCTATATTTATGGCCTGAAAGAGTGGTATGAAAAAAATGAAATGCCGATAGGCTCCTTTATTACCCTGTCGCCGAGTGGTGAGAGCGATACCCTCTTATTGAGCTACGAACGGCGACGGCCGCAGCGCGAATGGGTACGGCTAGCCACGGTGGCGGATAATCGCATTCAGTTCGAGCTGAAAAGACGCTCCATCGGCAGCGGGTATGACGATCTGATGATAGTCGGGACCGACGTTGTGGCGGCAATCGATGCTCTCTGGCGGCGCGCGGAAGCCAATCAACGCCCGCTTGTCTCTTTGCTCGCGGAGATTTTCCCCTCACTGGCTGCGCTAACGCCACAAAACACGGTTCACGCCAAAACGCTCTACAGCGCCCTCAATATGCTCAAACGCATGCCACCCGGCCCGATTTTTGCCGAACTTGTCACCAACCCCGCGTTCCAGACTGTAGGGGATCATTATTGGATGTTTGATGAGTCACGCTTGCAAGGTCGTAGGTAAGGAGAAAAGACAGCTTGTCTAGTAATCCGCGTCCTAAGATTTCCCTGAATAAGATCAAACGCGCTACGGAAGATACGCCATTCTACATAGATTTTGAGTGGTGGGAAGAATCAAACCTCGATCTTCGGACTTATTTAATGACGCGCTTGGCACTAGATGAAGATGTTTCGCTTGATTCCGAGTTTGATACGGTTGACCTGATCGATGCGCAGACCGGGGAAGTACACCAGGTAGATGGGTTTCAATATCTGATCCAGGCTTATTTTCACCAGCTTCCCGATGACTTCCTCATTAACGCTTCATTGGTCGATGCTGCTTTTTGTGTCCTGCTGGCCAACGCCAACCAGCCTATGACGGGCACGGAAATTGCGGAACGCATTGAGCGGCCCGCGGACGTGGTTGTACGCACTTTGGGCGGACCGCAGATCTATCAAGGTATCCGGCCGTTGTTTGATGAATGATGGAAATATTCATTGCCGGCGTCATGCAAGGTGAACGCCTTGACAAATACATCAACGAACAGGATTATCGCCTGATAATTACCCAGAGCCTTAGGTCCAATTTTCCTGAGGCGAATATCACCGATCCCTGGGCACTTAATCAGAACAGCGTGCATTATGATGAAGAGCTGGCGCGCGAGACCTTCCTGACAATGACTGCCAAGGCGGGAGAAGCCGACCTGCTGCTGGCGTACTTGCCAACGGTCAGCATGGGCACCGCCATGGAGATGTGGGAAGCTTACCGGGCTGGAGCCTACATTGTCGCCGTGACACCGCACCTGCACCATTGGGCGATTCGTTTCACGGCCAACGAGATTCTACCCGATCTGGATTCGCTGCTGCATGAGATAGAAAACGGTCACTTAGCGGAAGTTATGCACAGACGGTCCGCAGTTGACGCCCCTTTTGATGCTGTTTAGAATTGCCAGTTGAATAGTTGTGTTTCCGCCCCAGTAGCTCAAAGGATAGAGCACCGGACTTCTAATCCGTAGGTTGCACGTTCGAGTCGTGCCTGGGGTATATTTCTATTCCTGGTGACTGTACCCGGCCAGCCATCCGTTACAACCATGGAGCCTGACGCAAACCATGCCGGCGAAACAACAGGCAAAGAAGATAGGCTGAATGACAATCAAGGTGTTTACCGTCGCAGAAATGGTTGCCGCTGAGCGCGCTGCGGATGCAAGCGGCGTTTCTTACGATATGATGATGGAAACCGCCGGACGACGCGTGGCCGAAGCAATTTCCGAGCGCGTGCCGGTGCGCGGGCGCAATGTTGTGGTACTTGTCGGGCCAGGAAACAATGGTGGAGATGGGCTTGTAGCCGGGCGCTACCTGGCGCAAGCGGGTGCCGACGTCGCTATATACCTTTATAAAGCGCGCGCCGCCGATGAAGACGCCAATCTGCGCCAGGTAGAGGAAATGGGCCTGTTTATTGTTGAAGCGGCGCTCGACCAACGGTACCGTGTGCTGCGTACCCGCCTGAACGATGCCGCGATTGTCGTGGACTCGCTTCTGGGTACGGGGGTCACTCGGCCGATCGCCGGCAACCTTGCTGCCCTGATGAAAGAAGCCGGCGCGGCCATAGCAGCGGCGCGTGACCGGCAGAGCGCGGATGTTGCGCTGCTGCCTGTTGGTGCAATGTCCGCGGAGCAAATGCCTGCGGCAGCACCTTACATCGTTGCCGTCGATTGCCCAAGCGGGCTGAACTGTGACACTGGTGAGCTGGATAAGCTGGCCCTTGATGCTGATTTGACGGTTACATTTGCCGGACCCAAACGAGGGCATTTCTATTCTCCAGGCGCCGGCTCATGCGGCAAACTGGTTGTCGCCGATATAAATATAAACCCCCAACTGCCCGAAGTGGCCCAGGTGCCAGCGGCTTTGGTTACACGGCGTTGGGCCAAAGAGCTGCTTCCGCTGCGGCCCATCGATGGGCATAAAGGAACCTTTGGTACGGTGTTGATCGCGGCCGGATCCGGCCAATATTGGGGAGCACCGCTGTTGAGCGGACGTGGTGCCTACCGTGCCGGAGCCGGGCTGGTGGCTCTGGCTGTGCCGCAAGCCATCCGGCCTACCGTCGCTTCCCAGCTCCCGGAGGCCACTTATCCGGCTGTACCGGCTGAGGAAGTGCTTGACAACGAGAGTTATTACTTCCTCCTGAGTGAAATCGAGCGCTGCCAGGCACTGTTGGTCGGCCCCGGACTGGGTCCGGCCGACGCGTTCTTGGAAGCGCTTCTTGCGCCTGGCAAGGTCCTGCCGCCGCTGGTGGTAGACGCTGATGGCTTAAACGCGCTGGCTCGCAGACCGGGCTGGCAGAGGGCGCTGCCTCCAAACACGATACTCACACCACACCCGGGAGAGATGGCGCGGCTCTTGGGCCGTTCCGTCACAGAAGTGAAAGCGGCCGATAGGATAAAGCTGGCCTTGGACGCCGCGTCTTCATGGGGCCATATCGTGCTCTTAAAGGGCGCGTTTACGGTGGTGGCATCACCCGGCGGCGCCTGCGCTGTACAACCTTTTGCCAATCCGTTGATGGCCGTTGGCGGCAGCGGCGACGTGTTAGCCGGCATCATAGCCGCCCAGCTCGCCCAGGGCATGGCGCCATTTGACGCGGCCGTTCTCGGCGCCTATTTGCATGGGGCGGCAGCGGAACTGGCGGCAGAAAAGTTCGGCAGCGCCGGCCTTCTGTCCGGGGAGTTAGCCGACTGGGTACCTGCCGCGCGCAGGCGCGTGGCGGGATCTTGAGACTTCAGTTCTTTTCCAGTACGAGCACCGCCGACTTGGCCATCAAGTTACTAAACCGGTGCCCGCGCCGCTTACCGGATAAATAGACCTCGTTCTTAATCTGGAAGCCGTGTTTCTCGCAGAAGTCGATGAAATCGGTAATTGTAAACGCCTGCCAGCGAGGCGGCTGATCCCAGGGCTGGCGGTGGTCCGGTGCAGCCGGTATGCGGCCGTTGATCAAGAATTTCAGCCGGGAACGCCAGTAACCCCAGTTGGAGAAGCTGACTATCGCCTGCTTGCCGACGCGCAGCATTTCGGCCACGATCATCTCGGGATTATTCAGGTAGCGCAGGGTTTGGCTTAGAACCACGATATCAAAACTTTTGTCCGGATAATCAGCCAGGCCTTCCTGCAAATTGCCCTGCCGTACACTTAATCCGCGCCGCACACAGGCCAGGACGCCCTCTTCGCTAATTTCGATCCCTCGCCCTATGGTCTGTTTGTTGTGATGCAGGTAGGCCAATAGGGCGCCATCCCCGCAGCCCAGATCCAGCACAGTTGACGTTGGCGGCACCAGCTCGGCAATTGCCAGCAGGTCTGGACGGAGGTCCGCTTCAGTTGGTATTAGCGGATCATGCATTATTCATCCCCCCATGGGCTGCTAATCAGGCAATTGGATGCCTTCTTCACGCACGAGGCGATCAAGAAAGCTTCCCAGAAGATTGGTCATAGTATCAACCTCGAGTAAGAACGCATCGTGGCCCCAGGTGCTCTGAATGTCAAGATAAGTTACGTCCGCGCCCGCGGCCGTCAGTGCGCTTACCAGCTCCTTGCTATGATAGCTTGGATAAAGCCAGTCGCTGGTGAAACTTACTACCAGAAATTTGATGTGCGTAGAGTTGGCAAAGGCCGCTGCAAGTGAGCCAGTTTGCGCGCTCAGATCAAAATAGTCCAGCGCCTTGGTGACGTATAAATAACTATTGGCATCGAAGCGTCGCGTGAAGTTATTGCCGTTGTATTTGAGGTAGCTTTCGACCGCGAATTCGGTCTGGAATTCGTAACCGTAGCGTTCCAGGTCTTGCAGGCGACGGCCGAACTTTTCCTGCATGGCTTCCTCGCTAAGGTAGGTGATGTGGCCGACCATGCGCGCCACGGCGAGCCCTGCATCCGGCTTACTGTCGCGGCTGTAATAATCGCCTTCATTCCAGGCCGGATCGGCATAAATAGCCTGGCGGCCGACCTCGCTGAAGGCGATCAGCATCGGGCTGTGGCGGGCTGTAGTGGCTAATGGAATCGCGGATTTGATTCTTTGAGGATAATGAGCTGCCCATTCCAGGGCCTGCATGCCGCCCATTGAACCGCCCGTGACGCAGAGCAGCTGCCGAATGCCCAAATGGTCAATCAGCTTTTCTTGCGCGCGCACCATATCACCGATGGTCACAAGCGGAAAATTCAGCCCATATGGTTTGCCGGTGCGGGGATCGATGCTCATGGGACCACTTGATCCATAGCAGCTTCCCAATGTATTGCTGCAGATGACGAAGAAGCGGTTCGTGTCGAACGCTTTGCCGGGACCTATGCATTGATCCCACCAACCCGGTTTCTTGCCATCAATGCTATGGTAGCCGGCGGCGTGGGCACTGCCGCTGAGGGCATGAAGGATCAGAATGGCATTGCTCCGCTGCGCGTTCAATGTCCCATAGGTTTCGTAAGCTAATGTGACCGGTTGTAAGCTCTCCCCGCTCTCCAGCAAGAAGGGCGTATCTTTGGCAAAATGGAAATAGCTCGTTTCAACAAGTCCGACAGAGTCTTCAGCAAACATCGTTCCTCAATGGTATAGCGCCGCGCTCGCGGCGGCGAGCGCGGCGCAGTGTATGATCTAGTTTCGAGTCGACTGTGCCAGGGCCTGGTCCAAATCCCATAGGATATCATCGACGTCTTCAATGCCGATGCTTAGCCGGATGAAGTCCGGGGTCACCCCAGCCGAATTGAGCTGCTCGTCGTTTAACTGGCTGTGAGTTGTACTGGCGGGATGAATGGCCAATGTCTTGGCGTCGCCGACATTGGCCACATGGCTAATTAACTGCAACTGGTTGATAAACGACTGCCCAGCTTCCCGGTCGCCTTCTATGCCGAATCCGAGAATCGCGCCAGGACCCTTTGGGAGATACTTCTTGGCCAGTTCATAGTCAGGATGGCTGCTCAGCCCTGGATAAGCAACCCAGTTCACCGCGGGATGGTCTTCCAGATATTCAGCCACGATCTGGGCGTTGCTCACGTGGCGGTCCATGCGCAGGCTTAAGGTTTCAAGCCCTTGAAGTGTCGTCCAGCTATTGAGCGGCGCCTGGCAAGCGCCGATATCGCGCAGAATTTGCACCCGAGCTTTGAGGATGAACGCTGGCGGTCCAAGATCGGCATAGACTAAGCCGTGATAGGATGGGTCCGGTTCTGTGAAGTTGTCAAAGCGGCCGCTCCGCCAGTCAAAGTTTCCGCCGTCAACAATTACGCCGCCAATCGTCGTGCCGTGGCCGCCGATAAACTTCGTCGTGCTGTGCGTAATAATGTTCGTTCCCCATTCCAATGGCCGGCAGAGGTAAGGCGTGGCGAAAGTATTATCGACGAGCAGAGGAATGTTATTGGCTCGTGCGATAGCCGCCACTTCCTCGAAGCGGAAGACGGTGATATCTGGATTGCCCAATGTCTCGCCATAGATTATTTTGGTATTGGGTTGGATCGCGGCTGCATAAGCATCTGGGTCAGTAGGATCCACAAAGGTTGCGCTGATGCCCAAACGAGGGAACGTATAGCTAAACTGATTATACGTGCCTCCATAGAGCCGGCTGCTGCTGACTATGTGATCGCCGGCGCCGCACAGGGTAAGGATAGCCATCGTCTGCGCCCCATGCCCGCTGCTCGCTGCAAGCGCACCAACACCCCCTTCCAGGGCGGCGATACGCTGCTCCAATACATCTGTAGTAGGGTTCATGATGCGCGTGTAGATATTACCGAACTCCTTCAGCGCAAATAGATTGGCCGCATGTTCGGTGTCATTGAACTGGTAGCTGGTTGTCTGGTAGATCGGTACAGCGCGGCTGCCCGTCGTTGCATCCGTGGTTTGTCCCGCGTGAAGCTGTCGGGTAGTGAAGCCAAACGTGTGGCCAATCTCACTTAGGGAACTCATCTGTCAAATCTCCTTTGTTCAATTAACTGATTACCTTGCTAAGTGAGCGTCCAGAAAACGCTCCGCCGGAATAGCGCATTCCTCAAAACGCCATGTCGAAGGAGTAGGGCCGGAAAGAAAAAATCTCTGTCGTTTCTGACAGAGAGCGGGAGAAGAAATCTGGATTTTTATCTGCGCCGGTGCACTCAGCGCAGCAAGGAGTTAGACAGCTAATGTCTGCTCTCATCTTCCAGAAATACTCTGCCGGAATTGGCACCCTGTCATATTGAGCGTTGCTAGACACTCTGTACCGGGTTGCCGAGGTTTCAACGGGCCGGTCCCTCCACCTCTCTGGATAAAAGTGACATATATGCGTTTGTTGGGGAGAACTATAAGCAGTATGTCGCGGTTTGTCAACCACCAATATGATATGAATAATTTCACTGCCTCTGGATAAGCCTCGAATTGGTTTTCTCCTGTTGCTGACAATAAGGTGTTTCATCGACTATTCCCAGAACGTGGATCGGGCAGCGGGTAAACGTCGAATGAGCTGCAGCGGATGTGATAGAATGGCGCTTTGCTCCTCTGAAATGGGGAAAGCGGCGCTAGACGGATTGGGCGCACCTTGCTTAACGAATGAACGCATTACAACGGCTGCTAAGCAATTCGCTCCTCGCCTTTGTCGCCAACACCATCGCCAAAGTCGGCAGCAGCATCCTATTTATCCTCATTGGCCGACAGATGGGCCCCGCAGAAGCGGGTGTCTTTAATCTTGGTGTCACCTACTACACGATCTTGCTCGGGCTTTCAACTCTGGGTCTACATGAACTCTTTGTCCGGGAAGTAGCGCCACGCCGTGAGAAAGGTGGGCACTACGTACTCAACTATATGGCGCTGCGGCTGGCCAGCTCTTTAGTTGTCTACCTCGGGTTACTCCTCTTTCTTCGTTTCAATTTGCCATACAGCGAAGAAACAAAGAGCGTACTGCGCATCATGTCGCTGGCAATCTTCCCCGAAGCAGTTTACAGCATATGTGAGTCCCTGTTCATTTCCCACGAACGTCAGGCCGTGCCCACGATGTCGGCGCTCCTCAACGCGGCAATTCGTTTGGGTGCGGGCATTTTTTTGCTTAATG
>JBJYWX010000126.1:0-6627 GCA_046259695.1 Promineifilaceae bacterium (SeqCode)
CGCGTCCCCCGCCTGCCCAAGTGGTACGTGCGGCCCGCTTGGCTACTCTCTATCATATGCATCAGCATGCCTGGCAGGACGCGGAAGCTGGACTATTGGACGCTGCTGTCACCCGTATGCGTCATTTGTCCACCCGGCTGTTTGAAGAAGGCGAGCAGCGCCTGGCGCAAGAAACCGGGCTGGAGGCGCAGCAGTTAGCCCACACTGGCGCGTTGTCGGCCGCCGGCCGCAAGCAGCTCAAGTACGGCACACGCGCTTTGACCCGAAAGGCGTTACAATTGGATTGGAATGATTAAGTGCAGCAACTGTATGGCGACTTTTGCACCCGGCGTGCTCTTTTGCAGCGAATGCGGCAAACAGTTGTTTGATGAGCAGGCAGACCATGCCGAACGAGTGTGGACGCAGGCGCACTTTGTTGTAGCAACCAGCGGGCGCCAACAAAGCGTCCCGCTGCGCGAGGGTGAGCCGCTTATGATTGGCCGCGCCGACCCAGACGAGGGACACTGGCCCCAGCTCGATCTCGGTGGCGATGAAGGGCAGGCTTTGGGCGTATCGCGTCGCCATGCCGTTATAGCGGTTATTGGGGCTGATGTGGTGATCATCGACCAGTCCAGCGTCAACGGTACCTGGATCGGCGATGATCACCTGATGCCCGACCAGCCCTATCCGCTTCCCGAAACGGCCCGCCTGCGGCTGGGCAGATTGCAAGTTCAAGTTGTTCTCGAATGAGGGTGGAATGGCGCAGCAAGTTATTGTACTTACAGTGGAGCAGGAGAGTATAAGGGCTGATGTGGAGAGATTGCCCGATCAGTCCGATCAGTTTATTATCCTGCATAATCCGCGCCAGATGGATGGTAAGCGATTGAGCGAAATTGAAGAAGGCGTCGAGATCGTTTTATTTCCCTGGTGCCAGATACGTTTTGTGCAGCTCTTGCCGGATGAGGAAAAAAGCGCGCCGATTAGTTTTGTACGTGAGTAATCATGGTTGAAAACATCCCAGAGACGTTTGAGTCAACGGCGCCAGAAATCATCTTGGTGGTTGACGATGAGGCGCGTATGCGACGCTTCATCCGCATGAACCTGGAGCTGGAAGGTTATCAGGTTGTTGAGGCGGAGAATGGCATCCAGGCGCTCGACCAAATCAGAAAATTCACGCCTGATCTGGTCATCATGGATGTCATGATGCCTGAAATGGATGGCTTCGAAACGCTGCGTATGCTGCGCGAGATTTCAACGGTCCCGGTTATCCTGCTGACTGTCCGCAGTGATGAGGAGGACATCAATCGCGGTCTCAATCTTGGTGCGGATGACTATATTACGAAACCATTTAGCCCACGTGAACTCAACAGCCGTGTCGCGGCCGTGCTGCGCCGCGCCAGCTGGCCCTCTTCGCCACCGCGCACCATTCTAAAAATCGACGACCGGCTGTCGGTAGACTTTAACCGGCACCAGGTCATTGTCGATGGCGAACGGATTGACCTTCGACCAACCGAGTATAGGCTTCTCTACTACCTTCTTCAGAATGCTGGCTGGGTGGTTCCCCATGAAACCTTGTTGGCCAAGGTATGGGGATATGAATATCGCGATGAAACCCACTACTTGCGCCTGTACATCAACTACCTGCGAAAGAAGATCGAAGAGGATCCGTCAAATCCCAAATATATCCTGACGGAACGGGGCGTCGGGTATCGTTTCGCCGATTACAAGAAGAATTAGTCATGACTCCGGTCATAGCGGCCACGCGCGAGCAGTTTTTTGCGTGTGTTGAGGAATATCTCAGCCATGATGATATTGGCCGCGTCGAGGAGGCTTACGCTTTTGCGGAGCGCATGCATGGCGATCAGCTTCGCAAGTCGGGCGAGCCATTCTTTACCCATCCCTTAACGGTTGCACTCTACCTGGCAAGTTACCGGCTCGATGCCAGCGCGTTGATGGCCGCGCTGCTGCATGATGTGGCCGAAGATGCCAGCGTTCCCCTGTCTGAAATCGCTGACCGTTTTGGCAGCGAGGTCGCGAACCTGGTTGGCGGTGTGACCAAGCTCAAAGATGTTTCCGCCGGCGTTGCTAAAGGGCGCCAGTTATCCAAGCAAGAAATTCAAGATCTCAGCACGCAGAAGCTTTTCCGCGAAATGGGGAATGATGTGCGTGTTGTGATCATCAAACTTTTTGACCGCCTGCATAACATGCGAACTATCAAACATATGCCGCGCGAAGGTCAGGAGAGGAAAGCTCGAGAGACACTCTACGTTTTTGCCCCGCTGGCTAATCGCCTGGGCATTTGGACGCTGAAGAGCGAGCTCGAATCCCTTTCGCTGGAAGTGCTGGACAACCGGGCCTATGAGATCATCAGCCAGGAGTTGGAGGAACTGCGCGAAGACCAGCAGGAGATGTACCAGATAAGCAGTGGTCAGATCATGGACTATCTGTTGGAAGCCAACCTTGATGTGCGTAAGGTGCTGTTGGCCCCTGAGAACATCTACACTGTATATACCGATTTGACTTCGCAACATGCTTCCTACTATGACATTGACCGCACGCTGCGACTTGTCGTGCTCATGGACGATTGGATGTCCTGCTATACGGCGCTGGGTTATTTACACCAATTGTGGCAGGCGGTGCCCGACCGTTTTGATGATTATATTTCCGTGCCCCGCGACAATCTTTATCGTTCGCTGCACACGACTGTGGTGACCAACAATGGACAGCACATAAAGATAAGGCTGCGCACGGAAGCGATGGACATGGTTTCTCAGATCGGCGTGTTGGCCCAATGGCTCTATGCGGGCACACCACTCTGGGAAAAAGGAATCGCGGACAAGATTGACGCGTTATCCGAGAATATCCGCGAAACCGCCTCGGCAGAGTATCTCGATGCCGGGGCTACCGTCAGGAGCGTGGTTGAGGACTTCTTTAGTGCCCAAATTCGTGTCTACACGCCACGCGGCGATCCGATTTTGCTGGCGAAGGGTTCTACGCCGATCGATTTCGCCTATGCCATTCACAGTGGCCTGGGTGACCAGTGCCAGGCGGCATACGTCAATGAAATGTTGAGCCCATTGAACCGCGAACTTCGCAATGGGGATATGGTGCGCATCGTCAAGAGCGCCCGGGCGGAGCCGCAGCGCGAATGGCTGGATGAAGACCTCGGCTACCTGAGCACAAATTACGCCCGGTCACGTGCGCGTCGCTGGTTCCGCCGCCTGTCCCGCGAGAAGGCCATAGCCCAAGGCAAAGCACTGCTGCAAGCAGAGCTGCGCATGTTGGGCTTTTCTCACTTTCCGCACAGCAGTGCAGCTCGATTGCTGGGGTATGAGACAAATGAAGAGCTTTATCACGCGCTGGGAAGGGCCGAGATTCTGCCCACCGTTGTGGCAACCAGTGTGCTGGACGCAAAATGGGCGGATGAGCCGCTGCGCAAGCTAGACAACATGGTAACCGGCCGCAGTGGTGAAAAATACGTCATCACACATGCTGACGGCCGTCAATTGCGGCTGTGCGCTACCTGTGACCCACGGCCGCGCGATGCCATTGTCGGTTATCTGCGTAAGAATGGTGAAGTCACGGTGCACAAAGAAGGTTGCCACAGTCTGCGAGCCAATCGCACGCCCGGCCGTTTACTCAAGTTGGGTTGGGGGGAAGCCACACAGCGCAAAGCGCGGTTAATCACAGTACAAGTTGACGTATACGATCGCTCCGGACTGCTCTTCGATATCACTCGCCCCCTGCAGGATGAGCAGATAAATATCCCCTTTATCTATACACCACCCCCAAATCGCGCAGGCGAAATGCGGATCCTAATGAGCCTCGAAGTAGTTCATCCTCGGCAGGTAGTGCGGGTACTGCATCAGATACGCACGCTTGTCAACGTGCACGACGTGCGCTGCATTCCTGGACAGACTATCACACGTTATCAGGGCAGTGCAAACCCCTTCTACAAACCTGAATGAGAAATGATTCTCTTTTTCGCTTGGCGGCTTCATTTATATAATGATTGTTAGTTGGTTGGTAGCACTTTAGTTTACATTTTCCAGCATATTTGCCTTACAACGTGAATAGTGCCAAAGGATTTGCGCAAAGTGGTCCGGCGCCCTCTCTTGGGTCGCCTTTCCAGCCCGGATTTTGCCTACTTAACTCAGTTCTAGGAGATAAAGCATGATTAACAAGAAGTTTTTCAAAACAAAAGATGAATGTGAAGTGACATTTGAATACGCCAATGAGGGCGCGTCCGAAGTAGCTCTGGTGAGCAATTTCAACGATTGGGAACCCGTGCCGATGACCAAGGCCAGCAAGGCAGGCAGCCCGTTCCGGGTTAAGGTACGTATGCCGAAGGGCGGAGAATATCAGTTCCGTTACCAGGTGGATGGCAGCTACTGGGCGAATGATGAAGACGCCGACGCCTATTGGCCGAATGAATTTGGCGAAACCAACGGTGTGGTGAACACCAACGAGTGATAATTGATCGCTTGACCAGTTTTGGGGCGACCTCGCAAGAGGTCGCTTTTTTATTTCCAGCTATTAAGCGGGTATATTATGGTGTCTCAATCCTGAATTCGCTTTCCACCTGAAACGCATCGTTAAGATAAAGTTGCAGGCGGTAGTGGGCAGGTAGGAGCCCACTTCCCTCATGGTCGTATATGGCGATGTCGCGTACCGTGCCTGATGCGCCGTAGCTGTCCCAATTCCACTCCTCGTCGCGCGTTAACCAGATCATGTCGTCGCGAAACCAAATACGGCGGACGCGGTCGCCGGGGACAAGACCCGCGTAATCCCAAAGCGCATAGATTGTTTCGGTGCCAGCAGGAAATGACTCGGCCGGCTCGCTCTCGGGCGTGGCCGCAAAACGTAAGCAGCAAAACTTGGCGTCCGTTTCGGCAGCGATTGGCGGCAGCATAGTGAGCGGTGGTAAGGCCGGAGAGGATGCCGGCAATACAGCCGGTTCCGCGGTCGACGGCGCTTCATGCTGCGCCGGTGCTTCACGCGAGATCACCGGCTGGGCCAGCGTAGGTATGGCCGGTGGGCGCGTGGCCAAAACGTCGCGTACCGGCACGGGCGTTTCCAGCAGTTCGGAGGTTTGACTGCAGGAAACGGCTGCTATAAGTACCACCAGCAAGAATAAGAGGTCTCGATTTCTTGCACCCATTATTTCCCAAGTTTATCCCAAATTCTGTTTGGGATAAGTTTGGGAAACAGCAGCGTTAGATAACGGTTGCAGTAGGCATATGAGAAATGAGATATTGCCCGCTCGAATGATGGATTGCAGGCTGGTTACGTGTTAGAATCTAGGGTCACTTTGGTACATATGAGCTAGTTGCCGGCAGATCGTCTGGGTCTGGAGGTAGATGGTCAAGCTGCCAGCGCGATAGGATGCCACTATGTCTCTCGATAAAATAGTTGTGCGCGGCGCGCGCGAACACAATCTAAAAAACTTGGATGTAGAAATCCCGCGTGACAAGCTCGTGGTCATTACGGGATTGTCGGGATCGGGTAAATCATCGCTTGCCTTTGATACCATTTTTGCCGAAGGGCAGCGACGCTATGTAGAGTCACTATCCGCCTATGCCCGGCAGTTCTTGGGGCAGATGGAGAAGCCGGATGTCGATCAGATCGAAGGGCTCAGCCCGGCAGTTTCTATCGATCAGAAGGGCGTCAGCCATAACCCGCGCTCGACCGTTGGCACCGTAACCGAGATCTACGATTACTTGCGCCTCCTGTATGCCCGCGCCGGCGTGCCTCACTGCCCGGTATGTGGCCGGTCGGTTATGCCCCAGTCGGCGGAGCAGATTGTTTCCGATGTGCTGCACATGCCTCAAGGAAGCCGCATCCAGATACTGGCCCCATTGGTGCAGGGCCGCAAGGGACAGCATCAGAGCGTCATTGACGACGTGCGCAAAGCGGGCTTTGTGCGCGTGCGCGTCAATGGCCAGGTCTATAATGTGGACGATCCCATCGAGTTGGACCGTTATAAGAACCACGATATCGAAGCTGTGGTCGACCGGCTTGTTGTTCGCTATGAACCGCATGATGAAAATGAGGAAGCGCGCTCCGACCGCTCACGGCTGACTGACTCTATAGAAACGGCGCTGCGCCTGGGTGGGGGCATTGTGATCGTTAATGATGTGACTGATAAGGCCGCGCCCGCTGACCAACTTTATTCCGAGCACCTTTATTGCCCTTATGACGGCACGAGTATTCCCCCTATTGAACCGCGCACCTTCAGTTTCAACAGCCCGCATGGCGCCTGTGAAGTGTGCCAGGGGTTGGGGACCAAAAAAGAGCTGGATGCCGACCTGATTGTGCCCGACAAGGACCTGACGCTGGCCCAAGGCGCCATCATCGGTTGGCCAACATCTGACAAATCGGGTTACTACTGGCAACTACTCGAGGCCACGGCCAAGCACTTTCATATACCGGTGAACGTGCCTTTTCGTGAACTCTCTCCAGCGCAGACGCGTATCTTGATGCATGGCAGTGGACAGGAGCAGGTGATTGTTACCTATATCAACCGCGAGGGGCACGAGCGCCACTACAAGACACGTTATGAAGGTGTGATCCCCAATTTGTGGCGACGGTATCATGAATCCACTTCGGATTACGTGCGCGAAAAACTAGAGGGCTTCATGGTCGACC
>JBJYWX010000127.1:0-2554 GCA_046259695.1 Promineifilaceae bacterium (SeqCode)
GCCTATGCCGAAAGCAACGGCCGGCATGATCAAGTCCTTCCAGGAGAGTGAACTTCTTGGCTCGCCTCCAAGCTGGCGAAAGGGGCCAAGGAGCACCAAGATCGCATAAAGGGCCAGGAACAGGAGCAGGGATGCATTACCAAAGCTCAGGAAGGTCAGCAGCGACAACAAGAAGCCGGCCAGAACAAGCCGCCACCAAGATTTATCCAGCAGTCCGCCGTGAAAGGACCAGAAAAGCAGCAGCGCCAGCGGCGCATACAGTTGCACCGATTTTGGTGCGAAGAGCAGCAGGGCGGGCAAAGAAGCGGCAAATACTGCTGCCAAGCGCTTCGCGTAGTCATTTACAAAAAACCCAGCAACGGCATACGCGGGAAAGACTGTCGCCGCGGCGAATAGCAATGGCAGCACTGACCATATGCCCAAGGCGGCCGATACTGCCGCGGGCCGGTTGAGCAGCCAAAGGTCGGCGCAGCGCAGAGGCACCACATGGCGCGCAATGGTTGTCGCCAGTTTTTCGGTCCGCTCCAGAAGCTTGATTGTTGCCCAATTCGCGGCGATAAGACCAGGAGGGTGGGTGCGCGCATGTTCGGAGATGAACTCCGGCATGAGATCCGGGTAGCTGGCCAACGCCTGACCGAGGTCATCAATTTCGGCCGCCGCTTCGAAAAAGCCGCTGGCCTGGTTAGAGAGGGTGCGGTCTATCAGTTCTGCCGCGATCTCCTGGCGGTCGGCATAGATGATCCCCAACTGCAGCAGCAGCGACGCGACAAAGAGCAAAAGCATCGCTCCGCTATTTTGCGCTCGATGCGGAACCTTCTGGTATATCCACCAGGCAGCCACGAGCCACAGGAACAGGGCAGCGGCAGCCGCCAACCACCAGTCCTGAACGGGGCGCAACAAATAGGGCCAATACCACTCGCTCGTTTCGGGCGCTGGTCCGCGCAGCCAGGGCAGCCAATCGCCCAGAAGTGCAAGGGCCAGCAGTAAGCTGCTGCCGATAAGGAGTCCAGAGAGCCATTTCCTGCCGGCCGCCGAACGCATCTGCTTAATGACCCCAGGTACCTAGTTCCAAGCTATCTGAAAAAGTCTGGCCAGCCCCGTCATAAACAGCAAGACGCTGCCCGCTTTGCTCGTCATAAAGACCAACCTGCACCTTGAATTCACCCGCAGGCAGCGCTTCTAGGCCAAAGATATGGCGATCACGAACGATCTCGAACGGCTCCCACTCGGATGTCGGATACGACCAATCACGAGGAATAGAATCGCTTTGGGCGACGATTTCGCCGCTGTCAGAATCAACCAGATGCACGAAGACTTTGAGCGAATTCGCCGGTGGCTGCAGCGCTTCCCAGTAGAGCGTCACCGCCAAGGCCGTATCCACACCAGCCAGCGTTACGCCGTGCAGGCGGTAGCGATCTTCCCAGACCGCATCCGCTTCTATCTGCGGGGCAAAAGGTTCGACTTCTACTTCACCCAAAATGGCTGTTTGCCCTACAGGTTCACCGGTGACCTCGTCGACCAGATAGGCGGCTAAGTCATAAACGCCCGGTTCAATTGCATCGCTGATGGGCATTGCATGGGATAAGCGGTAGAGATCGTTGGCCTCCCAGAACTCAACTGGCCAGCGCGTGCTTACAAGCTGGCAGAAACGGCCATTCTCGTCCCTAGCAGCTGATATTAGGGCCATGCAGAGTTCAAGTGGGCGGGCGAGCGCGCGGGCGGTGCCCCAAACCGCATGCACTTTTAGCACGCCGCGTTGGTTGGCCGTGAGAGGAGCGATCTTAACATCCACCAAGCCTATATCATCAGTTAAAACGTGCTGGAAGTGAAAGTCAGCGCCTTGCTGCACGGCCGTCTTGTATACAATCAGTTCATCGTCCTCATAGTAGGGTTCTACAGCCAGCCAATCGCGCCAAGCGGCCTGCAGGCCTTCATTGGCAAACTGCTTGTGTATGATCAGGTAGCGGATGCCACCGTCGGCCAGCAGCCGCAGCTGGTGTCCGATATCATTGAGTCGTGGATCGGGAAGTTGATCGCGCTCGGCAAGGTCGGCCACGAGCGGCACACTGTCTAGGAACGCAGTTGCATCGCGCGGAAGGCGTGACACGTGCCCGGTTGCCAGGGGAAGACCGTGTTCGATCTGGTACATCATGTACCATTTGTCATACGATCGGTCGTTAACCGGCAGATCAAGGATTGTGAAAGTTTCGTTTTCGCCGGCTGCCTGCGAATACCACGAGGGAGTGACCGGCTGCGTAGTAGCAAAAGGAACCGGCGCATAGAATAACAGTAGAATGGCAACGACAATCACAGTGACAGCGGCGCGCCAGCCGCGTCGCGCACTTTCATTTCCGATTCTGGCCAAGATGACCTGGTGGCCCCAACCGGCCAGCATAGCGATTGGCAGGCTGAGGAAGAGATTAAGGCGGTCTGGGCGTCTTATGAGGCGAAAAAGGAAGTTTTCTTCCACGAGACTATAGGGAAGAAACAGGTCGGGGAAGGAACGGCCGTTAATTGCGAGCTCAGGGCCAAGAGCAAATACCATGTAGAGGAA
>JBJYWX010000128.1:0-11025 GCA_046259695.1 Promineifilaceae bacterium (SeqCode)
AGCGATCCCAAGGAAGCAAACAGTTGGGAAGAACCAGACCGGCTTACTGCGCAGGCAATTCCTGTGCCGGACGTAGAGAATGGACGCACGACTATCAAACTGCCGCCGATGTCATTTACCGTACTGACCACGAAGGCAGCCTGAAACGGATGAGGGGCCATGCAAGAACTTGATAGCATTTCCCTGGACGGTCTCTGGGACTTTCAGTTTTATCCCGGCTCCAAAATGGATGAGCCAAAAAAGGGGATATGGCGGGAGGCTGTTGTTCCCGCTCCCTGGCAGGCGCAGTTCGAAGACCTGCGCCTGGTCAGCGGGACAGCCTGGTACCGGCGGAGTTTCGCGGTTGATGCAGATGCCCTGGCGGACAAAGCTGGCAAAGCGGCGATTCTACATTTTGGTGCTGTCGACTACCATGCGGCCGTTTGGGTCAATGGCAGCAAGGCCGGTGACCACGAGGGCGGCTATCTGCCTTTTGAATTCGATGTTATTGACCTCATTCATGAGGGCGACAACGAACTTCTCGTACGGGTTGTGGACTCCACTGACGACCGCGATATCTTCCCCGAATACCCATTTAGTGAAGTTCCACATGGTAAGCAGAGCTGGTATGGGCCCATTGGCGGCATCTGGCAGAGCGTGTGGCTTGAATTGCGGCCATCACCGCACATCTCGCAACTGCTGCTCTATCCATCACCTGAAGATGCAAGCATCCGCGTAACCGTCGCCTTGAGTGGCACGGCAGCGACGGATTACCAGGTCCGGGCTGTTGTGAGTGATGTCGATGGAAATATAGTTGGTTCCAACATATTCGAGGGAGCGTCGTCATGCATTGTAGAACTCGACGAAGAGCCCAAATTGTGGAGCCCGGATTCGCCCACGCTGTATGCGGTTGATGCCACTCTGCTTATCGGTGACAGTCCGGTTCATACGGCAAGCAAGAGTTGTGGTTTTCGAACAATTGAAACAAGCGACGGCCGAATTCTCTTGAATGGCGAGCCGGTTTACCTGCGCGGCGTGCTGGACCAGGCCTATTATCCAGAGACAGTTTATTCAGTGCATAGTCTGGAAATGCTTGAGGCGCAGGCGCGAGAGGCAAAGGCGCTTGGCTTCAACTGTCTCCGCACACATATCAAGATAGAGGATCCACGTTATTATGATATTGCCGACCGCCTGGGTCTGCTGGTCTGGACCGAAATCCCCAATTGGGTCTTGCTTACCGAGAAGACGGCAAGGCGCGCCAGCGAAACCTTTAAAGGAATGGTGGAGCGTGATGGTCACCATCCCTCGATCATTATCTGGACACTGATCAATGAGAACTGGGGCACTGATCTAACGCGTAACGAAGAACATCGCCGTTGGCTGGCAGATTTCTATGAAGAGGCCGGATCTATCGATCCAACTCGTCTGATCGTCGACAATTCCGCCTGCTGCGATAACGCTCACGTGGCGAGCGACCTGGAGGATTTCCATTACTACCGGGCTATTCCCGATCACGCTCGCCAGTGGGATGAGTGGGTTGCGCAGTTTGCAGGACGCGCCGGATGGGTGTGGTATTCTGATTTTGAGCAGGAACGGCGAAGCGATCTGCCACTTCTCGTATCGGAATTTGGCAATTGGGGCCTGCCAGATCCAGAAACCATCCGTGAGCAGGGCGCAGAACCGTGGTGGTTCGAGACAGGGCTTGATTGGGGAGGGGGAATCGTTTATCCCCATGGTGTCCTGGACAGGTACTATGCGTGCGGACTTGGAGATCTTTTCCCGTCATACGCAGAATTTGCGCGGCAGTCACAAGAACATATGGCGCGCAGCCTGCACTATGAAATCAGCACCATGCGCCTGCATGACTCCATTGCCGGTTACATCATTACCGAGTTTACGGATGTTCATTGGGAATGTAACGGGCTGCTGACGATGCGGCGGGAGACCAAACATTTACTCGACCCATTACTGAAGAACGTCAATCAGGACAGGGTCGTCGTTCTTCGACCAAGGCGGTGGAGCGGCCGTCCAGGCGACGTAATAAAGGTTACCATGCGTACGATGGGCATCTCCGGTGAAGTTGCAGAGGGCATTGTGCGTTGGAACGCAGGACAGTCGTCCGGCGAACTGCCCGTCGCAGATGGCGAAATTCATGTTACGCTTGATTCGCCAGGTATAGTTACTTTGCATACAGTTTGGCTTGACGACGATGGGGCGCAACTGGCAGTAAACGAGGTGAACCTCATCTGTGTTCCGGCGTCTGTGCCGTCGACACCGCTGCGTGTGAGCAACGATCCGGCCCTTGCCAGCGTCTTGCGCGAACTCGGTTACACTGTCAGTGAAAAGGATGCCGGCATTGAGCCATTCGAGTCGGATGTGTTGGTAGTCACCCGCTATACACGCGATGTGGAAGAGTATATACAGCAAGGTGGGCGAGTACTCTACCTGGCGGACCCTGGGCATGCGGAACTATCCGGCCGCAGCCCGAACATCTCGCTTCCCGCCGGCTACGTCATTCCGCGTGAGGGCACGGCCTGGCAAGGGGATTGGGCAACGTCTTTTTCGTGGGTTAAGAAAGAGGGAGCACTGGCGCATCTGCCCGGTGGGCCGATTCTGGAAATGGAATGGGAGCCTATCATGCCTGATACTGTGATCGATGGGCTGCCGCAGTGGGTGCAGCGCAGTCATAGTTGGGCGGGACTGGCTGTTGGTTGGATACATAAGGCTGTTTCGCTGCTGACAGTGATGCCTTACGGCCGTGGGCGTATCGTGATCACCACATTTAAACTAAACGAGACCACACTCGCCGAAGATGCCATCGCACAGGCGCTCTTTGCGGGATTGGTACAACTGGTCTGAGGTTGTTATGCCGCGGTATTTCACCTTATGCTTGCTGCTGATCGCGGCACTGTTCGCCTGCCAGATGAACGGCCAGGAAGAGAGTGCCACACCTGAGGAAGAACTGCCCGCCTTTCAAGGTGTGACCCTCGAACCACAAGGTTTTGTCCAGGAGATTCATGACCCGGTCATGGCTTACGAGGATGGAACCTATTATGTCTTCTCAACGGGCGGCCGTATTCCGTTTATTTGCTCAGAGGATAAGATAACGTGGGAGCACTGCGGGCGGGTCTTTGAGCGGAACCCGCCGTGGACGCGTGAAGTAAATCCCAATCTGGCCGATATCTGGGCGCCGGATATTTCCTTTTTCAACGACCACTGGCACCTTTACTATGCAGTCTCTACTTTCGGCACACAGGACTCGGCCATTGGCCTGGCAACTAACACGACTCTGAATCCCGAAGATCCCGATTACGAATGGGTCGATCAGGGGCCGGTGCTGCGTTCGCGGTCCGGCGATCCCTGGAATGCCATCGACGGCAACCTGGTCCTGGACGAAGATGGAGAGCCCTGGCTGGTATGGGGGAGTTTCTGGAGCGGGATCTGGATGGGCAAGATAAACAGCGTCACGGGCATGCTTGAAGGCGGCGATGCCGCCTTTCATCACCTTGCGGATCGTTCTGCCGGGAAGGATGGCACCCCGGCTATCGAGGCGCCATTCATCGTCAGGCGCGGCGGCTGGTGGTATTTGTTTGCCTCTTTCGATCAATGCTGCCAGGGGGTCGAGAGCACCTACAATGTTCGTGTGGGGCGCAGCGATTCCTTGACCGGCCCCTATATCGATCGCGACGGCGTGCCGATGATGGAGGGCGGCGGGACGCTTACTTTAGCCGAGTATGGGCAGTGGAAAGGCCCCGGCCATAACGGCATCCTGATTGAAGATGATGTGTATTGGGTGGTTTACCATGCTTACGACGCGAACCAGATTGGTATTCCCAAACTGCGCATCGAATCGCTTTCATGGGACAGCGAGGGCTGGCCATTCCTGCCGAGTCAGTCTGGTCAATGATTCGTTTGGGGGCGCCCATACCTGTCCATACTTCTTGATAGAGTGACATCATGATAGATAAGAATAGATTTGGGCCCGTTGACAACGTTAAGTCGCCGCAAAGCGCTCTTCGTACCCTTCCGTTTCCTGCCGTGGACATCAGCGGTGGCTTCTGGGCTGAGTACCAGCATATTAATCGCACGGTCAGCCTGGCTCATGGTTTCATGATGTTGGAGCAGGGGGGAAACCTTGGCAACTTACGCATCGCGATAGGAGTTGATGAAGGGGATTTTCGCGGTTACTGGTTTGCTGATTCTGACATTTATAAATGGCTGGAGGCGGTGGCCTGGGAACTTGGGAGAGCGCCGGATAACCAGTTGAAGGAAATGGCCGAAGAGGCAATACGGCTTGTTGAAGAGACCCAGTTGGATGATGGGTATATTAACAGCTATTACCAGATCATGTCGCCAGACGGCGTGTCGCCAGACGGCGCGGCGCCGGAAAAACGCTGGACAGATCTCGACCACGGTCACGAGCTCTACTGCGCCGGCCACTTGATCCAGGCCGGGATCGCGTTTCACAGGACGCTGGACGATGATCGGTTGTTGAATGTCTCCCTGAGATTCGTGGAACACATCTATGAATTGTTTGGACCGGACGGCCGTGATGAAACGTGCGGCCATCCGGAGATCGAAATGGCGCTGGTGGAGCTCTACCGGGTAACGGGTGATGACCGGCATCTTGAACTGGCCAAACTGTTTATCGACCGGCGCGGGCGCAGCAGGATGAGCGGTCACGCCGGGTATGGGCCTGTGTACCAACAGGACCACGTGCCATTAAGAGAGGCGGAGGAGGTGGCAGGACACGCCGTACGCCAGCTTTATCTGACGACCGGCGCCACCGACCTGTATATGGAAAGTGGCGAAGGAGCGCTTCTGCAGGCCATGCTCACATTATGGGCGGATATGAGCGGGAGAAAACTCTATATTACCGGAGGAGTCGGTTCCCGTTTTGACGGGGAGGCATTTGGTGGACCATACGAGCTTCCTTCTGATACATGTTACTGTGAAACCTGCGCGGCGATTGCCAGCCTGATGTGGAACTGGCGGCTGCTGCTCGTCACTGGAGACAGCTGTTACGCAGACCTGTTCGAGCGTACGCTGTACAATAGCGTGCTCAGCAGCACCGGCCTCAACGGCGCTTGCTACCTCTATGTCAATCCCTTACAAGTACGCGGCGGTCACTATGTTCGCGCTTCGGCCGATACCGGAACCGGGGAGGAACGGCTGCGACCGGCGTGGCACAACTGTGCCTGCTGCCCGCCCAATGTTATGCGCGTTCTTTCCAGCCTGAGCCATTATCTGGCCACGACAAGCGAGGGCGGGATCCAACTGCACCAGTTCGCCACAGCACAGATCAATGCCGGCGTGCGGGACCAGCCTGTAAAACTGGTTATGGAAAGTGATTATCCCTGGGATGGAAAAGTCGTCCTCACCGTGAAAGAAAGCCCAACTGTACCGTGGACGCTTTCATTGAGGCTGCCTGAATGGTGCAGGGCCTACAGGCTGATGCTGAATGGTGACGATATCACGCCTTCCACAGACGAAAATGGTTACCTGGCAATTGAGAGGATCTGGCATGATGGTGACGACCTTGAGTACGTGATGGAAATGGAAGCGAAATTCGTCGTGCCTAACCCGCGGATCGATGCGCTGCGCGGAACTACTGCCGTGGAGCGTGGACCGCTCGTCTATTGTCTTGAGACGCATGACCAACCTACAGACGTCGACCTTATGGATGTGCAGGTAACACCATCCGGGCGTCTGGCGGCCAGGCAGGCCGATATATTGGGCGGCATCGTATCGCTCGACGTGTCAGGATTCACCCTGCCACCGGTGTGGGAGGACAGCCTGTATCACTATGTTGGCGAAGTACCCGCAGCGGAACCACGCGCGGTCCAACTGACCGCAGTTCCCTACTATTTATGGGGCAACCGCGGCATGAGAAGTATGCGCGTATGGATTCCGATTTTCACCCAGGAGAGACCATGAAATCAGTGTATCTACATGGGATCGGTGATGTCCGTTTACATCAGGAAGACAGGCCCCAACCGCAGAATGGCGAGCTGTTGTTAAGAGTGACGGCCGTTGGCATCTGTGGATCAGACATTCACTGGTTCGCCGAGGGGACAACGGGTGCAGCCGGTTTCAGCAAGCCATTCATATTAGGCCATGAATTTGCCGCTGTTGTTGAAAGCGGCAAGATGGAAGGGCAGCGCGTAGCCGTTGAGCCCCATGTGGCCTGCGGAGGCTGCCAATATTGTCTGGAAGGCAGCCCCAATCTCTGTCCTTACCATTATTTCGCCGGCCAGGCTCCCCAGGATGGCGCGCTGCGCCAGTATATGTGCTGGCCGGAAGATTATGTTTTTCCCATACCCAACTCGATCAGCGACGAGGGCGGCGCGCTGCTGGAACCTCTTGGTGTGGCCATCCATACGGTAGATCTGGGCAACCTGCGCCCGGGCATGCGCGTCGGCGTCTATGGCTGCGGACCGATTGGGCTGATGGTCGTCCAGCTGGCGCGCCTTTCAGGTGCGGTGGAAATCGTGGCCACTGACAGGCTGGCGCACAGGTTGGAAGCGGCGAAACAAATGGGAGCCACGGCCGTGTTTGCGGCCGACGATGCCAGCAGCGATATGCCGGAAGTTGACGTAGCCTTTGAAGTCGCCGGGGATCAGGGCGCGGTCGATACGGCCGTAGAAACCTGCAAACCGGGTGGGCGCGTCGTTATCTGCGGCATTCCTTCTGATGACAGGACGAGCTTCAAAGCTTCCACGGCGCGCCGCAAGGAGCTGACCATTATTGTTGTGCGCCGCATGAAACATACTTATCATCGGGCGATCGATCTGGTATCGGGGGGATTGATTGATGTGGATTCGTTAGTGAGCCATCGTTTCTCCCTGGACGACGGCGCCGAAGCATTCAAGGTGGCGGAGGCCAGGGAAGGGTTGAAGGTTGTTGTAAAGCCCTAGGACGAGTGCGATATTGAGGCCTGTCGGGAGGACAGGTTCGGGAAGAGGGCAGGAAAGATGTATACGATAGGCATAGATTTTGGCACTATGTCTGGACGCGCGCTGCTGGTCGACACGAACAATGGGGAAGAAGTGGCCACGGCCGTTTTTGATTATCCCAGCGGCGTCATCGACCATACGCTGCCGGGTTCAGGCAAACAATTGCCACCGGAATGGGCGCTGCAAGATCCCCTGGATTACATCGAAACGATCAAACATACGGTGCCTGCCGTTCTTGGAGAGAGCGGCGTGCCACCGGATGAAGTTGTTGGCGTGGGTATCGATTTCACGTCCACAACAATGTTGCCAGTCAAGGCGGATGGCACACCTTTACGCGTACTCCCCGAATGGCGCGACAACCCGCATGCCTGGGTTAAGCTGTGGAAGCACCATGCCAGCCAACCGCAAGCGGACCAGATCAACCATACAGCTCGAGAGATGGGTGAACCCTGGCTTGATCGTTATGGCGGTAAGATCTCGTCTGAATGGTTCTTCAGCAAAGCCTTGCAGATCTTTCAGGAGGCGCTGGACGTTTACCAGGCCGCGGATCGGCTGATCGAGGCGGCGGATTGGATAATCTGGCAGATGACGGGCAATGAGACGCGCAATGCCTGCTCAGCCGGGTATAAGGCGCTGGTGCAGGATGGTCATTACCCGAGGCGAGAGTTTTTTCTGGCGCTGGACCCGGATTTTGCCGACATTGTCGATACGAAGATGAGCCGTGAGTTTGCCCAGCTTGGTGACAGGGCGGGCGGCCTTACAGAGGCAGGGGCGGCGATGACCGGTTTGAAAGCAGGGACGGCCGTGGCTGTGGCCAATGTCGACGCCCACGTGACGGCCCCGGCGGTAAAGGCGACGGAGCCCGGCGTGATGGTCATGATCATGGGGACCTCAATCTGTCACATGATTTCTGGCAGGGACTTGAAAGAAGTGGACGGCATGTGCGGCGTGGTGCATGGTGGCATCATTCCTGGTCTCTACGGCTACGAGGCGGGGCAGTCCGGTGTGGGCGATATATTCGCCTGGTTTGTAGATAATGCTGTGCCGCCCGAGTACCATAAAGCTGCAGAAGCCGCCGGGCTGAACCTGCACGAATACCTGGAAAGAGAGGCGGCCAAACAGGCTGTGGGTGAACACGGTTTGGTGGCCCTGGACTGGTGGAACGGTAATCGTTCGACCTTGGTGGATGCCAATCTCAGCGGCATGCTGCTGGGCATGACGCTGGCCACGCGGGCACCTGACATTTATCGCGCCCTGATCGAATCCACTGCGTTTGGTACGCGCCAAATCATTGAGGCCTTCGAAGACCGGGGCATTGAAGTGAAAGAGCTGGTGGCAGCAGGAGGATTGCCTGAGAAAAACCTGCTGCTGCGGCAGATCTACGCCGATGTGACCGGTCGTACTTTTAAGCTGGCAGGGTCGGCGCAATCATCGGCGCTTGGATCGGCGATGCACGCGGCCGTTGCCGCGGGGGTTTATGCGAACATCCAGGCTGCGGCAGAAAAAATGGGCAGGTTAAGTGACGAAGTCGTAACGCCAAATCCTTCTAATATAGATTCCTACGATAAGCTCTATGCTGAATATAAAACACTTTATGACTATTTTGGTCGTGGTGCCAATGACGCTATGAAGCGTTTGAAGATACTCAAGCGGGAAATCAGGGCGAAGAAAACAAAGAGTTAAGTCTGCGGCGAATTTGAGGCGGCGCACCATCCAGGTTATCCGCAATGGCTGGAGGATGCCGATTGGCATTAGAGCTCATATGCTGATGACTTTGAGTTCTGGGGTTATCGGTCTTCAATTGTACGAGTTGGCAATCGCGCCGCCCCCACCGAATCGCTCAGTCTGACTCTTGTGTCGTTGGCTTCGGCTTCCGCCAGCCGGGAATGAGCGGCAGGAATCTCCCCGGCATACTGCGGCAGCCAGGCAGCCTGGGCGACGAGCATTTCGTCTACCATTTGCCACACTTCTTCGGGATTGCACACAGCTCCCACGAGCGGATCATGGAGCATGGCTTGTTTGAGCAGAGTGATGTTCCCCTGAACGGCCGCTTCCACAGCCATCTCCTGCACGCGCACGCTGGCGGCACATGTGGCTGCGCAGGCCATGGGCAGTTCACCCACAACGGGCATGTTTATGCCGTTTCTGTCGACGTAGCCGGGCACCTCAATAGCGCAGCCATCAGGCAAATTGGTGATATGGCCGGCGTTGATCACGTTAAAGTGGCCGCGGTAGACACGACCCGTTTCAAGCGATTCGATGATGTAAGAATCATGTTCCGTGCTGCGCTGATCGTAGGCGATCTCGGGCGGCTCTTCGGCAAGCCACTTGGGAAAATCTGTTTCAAACCATAGGCGACCCTCGGTGCAGTAGCGCAAGTATCCCCCTGTTTCGCCGTGAATCCAGTTGCCACTTCCCGAATATCCCGGCAGATTTCCAGCAGGGCCGGTATGGTGCGCTGGCCATACATAATGCCGCCGGCGCAAATTGTGTCCCCTACGCACTGGTCAATGCCATATTTCAACGGGATATCGATATCCAGCTCAAATGCGTCAAGCCCTCCCTGCCGAATGACCGAAATCACGTAATCGCTATCAGCCACTGCTTCTCGCTGGTTTGTTGTGGGCGTTATGGTGGCAGGCAGGTTGTTGGCCCTGATATCCCGTTTTGCCAGGCGCGTAATCATTTCCAGATTGTGCTGCGAGATGTCCATGAAATGGAAGAAGGTATCCGCCAATTCGGGAACGGCCAGAATATCGTGCATTAACTTCCTGGTAAAACTAATCGAACCGGCGCCAATAACAGCGACTTTAATGGTCATCCGTTGACTCCTATTAGATGTATGAGTTGACGCTTTTTGCTAAATGCGTTTATTGAGCGCTGCTTGTTTCTCCGCCGTCTGTCATATCGCGCATATGCCAATCCTCTTGAAATAGATTGAAGCGAATTGACTGCGCGGGATGGGCGGTAATCACGTCTTCATCCAGTGTCACGCCAAATCCTGGTCCAGCGGGTAATGAAACGTACCCATCCTTAACAGCGGGCAGACCAGGCGCGGATTGGTTAACGTATGGCGCATCGAAGTCGTTGAAGTTTTCCTGTATCATGAAATTGGTCGTCGTGGCTGCCAGGTGATAGGCGGCGGCTGTGGCTACCGGCCCGGCCACATTGTGAGGCGCCATAAGCATGTAGTAGGCATCGGCCCAACCAGCGAGCTTTTTCATGCTCAGCAGCCCGCCGAAATGGGTGATATCGGGCTGCACGACATCGGCTGCCTGCAGCTCAAACAGCTCGCGGAATTCGTGAATAGTATGTATCCGCTCTCCTGTGGCGACTGGGATACCCAATGGAGCGACAGCATCCATCACCTTCTTGAGAGCCGCCAGGTTTTCCGGAGGCACCGGTTCTTCATACCAGGCAGGCTTGAAGCGGGCCAGTTCATTGGCGATGGCGATAGCGCCGATGGGTGTGAAACGGCCGTGCATTTCGATCAGAATGTCAACATCCGGTCCCACGGCATCGCGTACTGCTTCAACGAGAGAAACCGTCTTGAATAGTTCTTGCCGGTCAAATTCATAAAAACTGGCCCCGAAAGGATCGAATTTAAGCGCGCGATACCCTTTTTTGATTACTTGTACGGCCGCCGCGTAAAAGGCGTCAGGCGTGCGCTCAACGCGATACCATCCGTTGGCATAGACCTTGATTTTATCGCGTACGGCCCCGCCCAAAAGCCTGTAGACGGGTTGATTTAGCGCCTTGCCGATAATGTCCCAGCAGGCCATTTCGATGACGGCAATACCAGTCATGGCGACTTCGCCGGCGCGCGCATAATCTTCACGCAGCATTCGCTGGACTAGTATCTCGATGTCGAACGGGTCATGGCCAATGACGTAATAAGGTACAGCTTCGGCCATGTAGCCAAGGAGTGCCTGTGTCTTGTTCAGCGCGCGCGCATCTCCATAACCGACAATGCCCTCATCGGTTTCAACTTTAAAGTAAGCGAGATTGCGCCAGGTTGTACCCAGCACCATGGGTGTGACTTTGCTGATTTTCATGTAGCATACCCTATCACTAGTGTGGCGTTCTACGG
>JBJYWX010000129.1:0-10704 GCA_046259695.1 Promineifilaceae bacterium (SeqCode)
GCACCAGATGTGCGCGAAGCAATCATACGGCAATGGCGCGAACGTATTGGCGAGATTATGCCTGAAATCACGGAAGATACGATGCCCGGCGAACTGCCGAATATCGTCTCTGGGCGCGTAGCCAACATGCTAAACTTGCGCGGGCCCAACTTCATTACCGACGCGGCCTGTGCCTCAAGCTTCGCGGCCCTCAAAGCGGCGGTTGAGCTGCTTAATGAGCATGAGGTTGATGCCGTGCTCACCGGCGGCGTGGATCGCAATATGGGCGTGTCGCCTTTCGTCAAGTTCTGCAAGATCGGCGCCCTCAGCGCGACCGGCAGCCGGCCGTTTGCTGAAGGGGCAGATGGCTTCGTGATGGGTGAGGGCGCAGCCGCGTTCTTGCTCAAGCGACTGGTGGATGCAGAACGTAATGGTGATAAGATCTACGCCGTCATTCGCGGCGTTGGCGGCTCCAGTGATGGCAAAGGTAAAGGAATAACGGCGCCTAACCCGATCGGGCAGCGGCTGGCTATCCAACGCGCCTGGGAGAATGCAGGCCTGGATCCGGCCACGGCCAGCCTTATTGAAGCGCATGGAACAAGCACGCGCGTAGGTGATGTCATCGAAGTTGAGAGCCTGGCCATGGCGTTTGGCCATGCCCCTCTGCAGAGTGTCGGCCTGGGATCCGCCAAGAGCAATATCGGCCATCTGAAGGCTGGTGCGGGTGCGGCTGGGTTATTGAAGGCAACATTCGCCCTGCACCATAAGATTCTCCCCCCAACCCTCAACGCAGAACGGCCAAATCCCAACATTGATTTTGAGAACTCACCTTTCTATCTTGTTCACGAAGCGCAAGCGTGGCCCACGCAAAACGGCACGCCGCGCCGCTGCGGCGTCAGCGCCTACGGCTTTGGCGGTACCAATTTTCACATTGTCCTAGAAGAACATGTGCCCGGTTACCTGACCCATAAGCCAGTCGCGGTACCTGTCGCCAAGCCGGTGCCAACGGACGACAACGGCACCGGCGCTGCGCCCGAGCCACCGCGCGGCATACTAGCCGTTGGGGCGGCCACGCCAAGAGAGCTCGAGGACAAGCTGGATGCGATCCATGCCCGCGTTGCCAGTGGCTGGACGCCTCCACGCCAGCTTCCGCAGCCAGTCGATGTTAAGGCAGCGGAGCGGCTGATCATCGATTTCGGCGACCATGAGGAACTGCTTGACCGGCTAGCCAAAGCACGCAAAGTTATGGGTTTTGATAATCCGCAGGCCTGGGAAGCGATGGAAGCGCAGGGCATTTTCCGCGGCAGCGGCAAACCTGCGGGCGGGATCGCCTACATGTTTCCCGGGCAAGGCAGCCAGTATGTCAATATGGGTCGCGAGTTGGTGGCTCTCTCGCCTGTTGTCGCCAGCGTATTCGCCGAAGCCGATGAGGTCATGGCGCCCATTCTGGGGAAGTCGCTGACGGAGTTCATCTTCGTCGACGCTGATGATAGTGAAGCGATGATGAAGGCACAGTTTGATCTGCTGCAAACGGAAATCACCCAACCGGCGATGCTGGCCATGGACATAGCGGTGATGAAGCTGCTGGAGACCTATGGCTTCAAGCCGGCCATGGTCGTCGGCCATTCATTGGGCGAGTACGCGGCGCTCATCGCCGCCAATGCGCTGCCATTTGCCGATGCACTGGAAGCGGTCGCGGCGCGCGGCAGTGAAATGAAGAAAGTAAGTTGGGACGATAATGGCCGGATGGCCGCCGTCCTGGCGCCTTACGGCGTGATCATGGAGACGTTGGAGCAGGCGGAGGGTTACGTCGTACCGGCCAATATTAACAGCTACAGCCAATGCGTGATTGGCGGCGCCAGCGATGCTGTGGAACAGGTCTCGGCCGTCTTTGAGGAAAAGGGCTACCGTGCCATCCAGATTCCGGTCAGCCACGCCTTTCACACCAAGATCGTGGCCCCGGCCAGCGGGCCACTGCGTGAGGTACTGAACCGCCTGCGCTTCGCACCGCCGACCCTGCCCATCGTTGCTAATGTGACCGGCGAGTTCTATCCCGAAACGATAGAAGAGATCAAAGACATGCTGCAAATCCAAGTCGCCTCACCCGTTCAGTGGGTAAAGGGTCTGGAAACGCTGTACACGGCCGGCATGCGCACCTTTGTCGAAGTAGGGCCGAAACGGGCGTTACGCGGCTTCGCGCGAGATGTGTTGAAAGAAAAAGAGGATGTGCGCGCCCTGCTGACCAATCACCCCAAGACGGGCGAGCTGCCCGCATTTAACCAGGCCCTGTGCGGTCTGTACGCGGCGGGGTACCTCGGCAGCCTGGAGCAGGAAGCGGCCGAGGCCGCGGACCGCATGTCGCCAGAGGGCCGTCAAGAGCGGCGGCCCGCGGCGCCATCCAATGGAGATGGGGCTTTGCCTTCCATGGAAGCGCTCTCGGCGATGGTAGCTTCGGCAGTGCAGGATGCCATGAAGCAGGCAAGCATGAACAGCACCGGGCAAGACGTTTATGATCGCAACCGGCCGCCCAGCGGCTCCGTCGTAATCACTGGCACAGGGCTCGGACTGCCCGGAGCAGAAAAACCGGTAATGGATCCGCATAACGCCATGCGCATCTTGCATGGGGAACAGTTCGTCGACCTTATTCCCGAGCGCTTCCGCGACCTGATGGTCCGGAAACGTATCACGCGGGTTGTTAAGTCGGAGGATGGCAGCGGCAGCTTCCAGACCATCGACGATCCCGCCGATGTGATCAAACTGGCGGGACGACCGGGCTATTTTGACCTGGAAGCGGAATATGGTGTGCCGCGAAAGTTGATCGAAGCGCTGGACATCACCTCCGAACTGGCCATTGCCGCCGGACTAGACGCCCTTCGCGAGGCCGGAATTCCACTCGTGCTCACCCACCGGCCTACAACGACCGGTAAGTTTCTGCCCGATCGCTGGATGCTTCCAGAAGCGCTGCGCGACGAAACTGGCGTGATATTTGCCAGCGCCTTCCCAGGCGGCGATCGCTTTGCACAGGAATTCAGTCACTACTACCAATGGCAGAACAAAGTAGAGCAGCTCGCAATGTTGGAAGACGTCTTGCGCTACACCAGCGACAACGCGACCGCGTTCGAATTAAATCGTCGTATAAGCTCTTTGCGTGAAGAGCTGGCGGCGCAGCCTTATAACTTCGACCGTAGGTTCCTGTTCCGTATTCTTAGCATGGGCCACAGCCAGTTTGCGCAGTATGTGGGCGCCCGCGGTCCCAACACGCATCTGAACGCCGCCTGTGCCAGCACGGCCCTGAGCGTCGCCCTGGCCGAGGACTGGATTCGCAGCGGCCGTTGCCGGCGCGTCATTATCATTGGTGCTGACGCGGTAACCAGTAACGACCTGATGGAATGGGTCGGCGCCGGTTTCTTGGCCGTGGGCGCAGCAACCACAAAGGATCGCGTCGATGAAGCGGCCCTTCCCTTTGACGCGCGCCGCCACGGAACGATATTGGGCATGGGTGCTTGCGGTCTAGTTGTAGAAAGTGAGGACGCCGTACGCGAGCGAGGCATGCGCGGCATCGTCGAACTGCTAAGCAGCGAGGCGTCCAACAGCGCCTTTCATGGCACACGCCTCGACGTGGACCATATCGCCATGACAATGGAAAACCTGGTGGCCGCGGCAGAGCACCGCTTCGGCATCGACCGTTATAGCATGGCGCCACACACGGTATTCATGTCCCATGAGACGTTTACACCCGCCCGGGGCGGCAGCGCGGGCGCGGAGATATCGGCCCTGCGCAAGACCTTTGGCGAGGCCGCCAACGATATTATCATTGCCAATACCAAGGGCTTTACGGGCCACCCTATGGGTGTGGGAATCGAGGATGTTATCGCTGTAAAGATATTGGAACATGGCATAGTTCCGCCGGTGCCCAACTATAAGGAAGTGGATCCCGAGCTGGGGGCATTAAATTTGAGTCGCGGCGGTCGATATCCGGTGCGTTTTGCGCTGCACCTGGCTGCGGGCTTTGGCTCCCAGATCGCGATGACGCTGACGCGCCGCATTCCCGGCGGGTTGGAGCGTATCGACAATAGAGGGCGCTATGATCGCTGGCTGGCCGAAGTGAGCGGTTATGCTCATGCGCAAACTGAAGTAAAAAAACGGGTGTTGCGCATTGTTGACCAGGGCGCGCCGGCGTATGCTCCGGTTCCTAGCGACTGGCAGCGGGGCACCGGGCCGGGCCTTCGTGCCGTGGGAGCGGCGGACGATCCTTGGGAAGCGCAGCCCGCGCATATGAGCAAGATAGATCACGCGGTGCCTATTCCCGCGGCGCAGCCGGTGCATGTAGCGCAGGAGAGTGCTGCGACTATCGCGCCCATACCGGCCGTGCCCGCCTTCAAAGAGCCCGCACCAGTGCCGATCCCGCCCGCAGAGGAAGCTGTCCTGCCACAGACTGCTGATCCTGTCGCCGAACAGGTGATGAACCTGGTCGCTGAGCAGACGGGTTACCCCATGGAAATGTTGGCACTCGACCTGGATCTGGAGGCTGACCTGGGCATCGACACCGTCAAGCAGGCCGAGACTTTCCTCGCCATACGTGAGATGTTCGGCATCCCGCAACAGGAGGAACTTAGGCTGCGTGACTACAGCACGCTTGAAAAAGTGATCGACTTCGTAAAAAAGATGCGGCCCGATCTGGCAAAAGATGAGTCGAAAAAGCTGCTGGAGCCACAAAGCGCGCAAGATGAGAAGGTCGCCAGCAGGCCGCTCGTGGCTTCCGAGCCACCTTTGTTCGATGACGCCATTGCCGCACAGGTGCTGGCGCTCGTGGCCGAACAGACTGGTTATCCCATGGAGATGCTGGAACTGGACCTTGATCTCGAGGCCGACCTGGGCATCGATACCGTCAAGCAAGCCGAGACCTTGCTCGCCATTCGCCAAATGTTCGACATTCCGCAGCAGGAAAACCTCACTCTGCGCGACTACAATACACTGGAGAGAGTTATCGCCTTTGTCAAAGAAATGCGGCCCGACCTGGCGACAGGGCCAGACATGGATGGCCGCGATCAGGCGCAGGACGCACCCAACCCAGCCGCGGTAGCAGAACCACTGGTTTCGCCGCCTACCGCTTTCGAGTCATCTGCGGTAGACAACCCACTGGTGATGCAGGTGCTGGCCTTGGTCGCCGAACAGACCGGCTACCCCATCGAGATGCTGGAGCTGGACCTGGACCTGGAGGCAGACCTGGGTATTGACACCGTCAAGCAGGCCGAAACTTTTCTCGCTATTCGCGAGATGTTCGACATCCCGCAGGAGGAAAACCTCAGCCTTCGCGACTACAGTACACTGGAAAAAGTGATCGGCTTTGTTGCGTCAAAGCGGCCGGATCTTGCCGGAATAGATCCGGCGATCACTGAAGAGACGCCAGGCGCACAAGATAGAACAGAAGCCGAAGCGAAAATGGCCGGGCCGCTCCCCCAAACCACGTACGAACTGGCTGATGCGGACAAGATGCCGCGCCGCATCCCCGTGCCGTCGCTGCGGCCTGAACTTGCGCTGTGCAAAGCCACGGCGGTGACCATCAATGAGAACAGCCGGATTGTCATCATGCCCGACCAGGGCGGGGTGGCCCGATCACTGGTAACGCGGTTGTTAGCGCTGGGGGCGTCGCCGCTGCTGCTCGAAGGCGGCGCTTCAACGGCGGATCTGCTCGCGCATTTAGAAATGTGGCTTGACGATGGTCCCATCCAGGGCGTCTATTGGCTGCCCGCGCTGGATATCGAACCGGCGCTGCCGGCCATGTCCCTCGGGGAATGGCACACGCAGATAGAGCTGCGTGTAAAAAGGCTGTACGCCACGATGCGCGCCCTTTACGAAAGTGTCAGCACGCCTGACAACTTCTTGGTGGTTGCTACGCGCCTGGGCGGTTTGCACGGTTACGGCCGTGACGGCGCGACCGCGCCGCTGGGTGGCGCCGTGACCGGCTTCAGTAAGGCCTATCACAGCGAGCAAAGGCTGCGCCGTGACGGGCGCGGCCCGCTCGTTAAAGCGGTTGATTTCGCACCCGGCCGCAAGACAGCCGCCCTGGCCAAGCGGCTGATAGAGGAGACGTTCCGTGATCCTGGCATCGTTGAAGTCGGCTACTATGGAGACCGGCGCTACGGCATCACGCTGCGCGAATCACCCGCGGCCGATGGGCAGCAGGGCCTTATCCTGGGGCCGGATACCGTCTTCTTGATAACCGGTGCCGCCGGCGGCATTACCGGTGAGATCATCGCCGATCTTGCCGCTAACAGCCAGGGAACGTTCTATCTGATGGACTTGATTGAAGCGCCCGATCCCGCCGACCCGACTATCCACCTCTTCCGCACCGACCGCGAGGCGCTCAAGGAGCAGTTCATCGAAGAAGCACGCGCCAAAGGCGAACGGCCGACGCCCGTGCTAATCGAGCGCAAACTGGCAATGGTTGAGCGCAGCGAAGCGGCACTGCGCACCATCGAGACCGTGCGGAAAGCTGGCGGCACTGCTCACTACCGGGCCGCGAATCTGCTCGACGTAGAGGCGGTAACCGCTGTCGTCGATGAAGTGCGGTCCGGCCACGGGCGAATCGACGCTTTTATACATGGTGCGGGCCTGCTGCTCGACCGTAGTTTGCCCTACAAGGAGCCACAACAATTCGACCTTGTTTTCGACGTCAAAGCCGACGGTTTCTTTAACGTCCTCAAGGCCGCGGAGGGCATGCCTATTGCGACCATTGTCAGTTTCAGCTCTGTCGCCGGGAGATTCGGTAATAACGGCCAGTGCGATTATAGCGCCGCCAACGACCTACTCTGCAAGATCAGTAACAACATGCGTCACTGGCGACCGCAGACGCGCGCAATTGCTATCGATTGGACCGCCTGGGGCGGTATTGGAATGGCTGCTCGCGGCTCCGTGCCCACGGTGATGAAGGCACTTGGTATAGACATGCTGCCGCCCGAAAGCGGTGTACCCACGGTCCGCCGCGAACTGGTTGCCGGTGGTTTCCAGGGTGAGGTCTTGGTGGCCGGTGATTTGGGCGTGATGACCGAAGAGCTTGACGAAACGGGCGGCCTAGACATCGCCAAGGCGAACGAATGGCTGTCTGCGCAGCACGAGGATCTGCTTATGGTCGGCGCGATCAGTGCGGCCCCGCTTTATGGTGGCATGGTGGTTGAAACGACGCTGGATCCTGCGCAGCAGCCGTTCCTGTTCGACCACTCCCCGGATGCAGGAACGCCTTGGCTGCCGGGCGTGATGGCCATTGAGAGCATGGCCGAAGCGGCTACTTTACTCACCCCTGGTTGGAACGTCAGCGGCGTCGAAAACGTGGAAATGCTTGGCGCTTTCAAGTATTTTCACGATAAGCCAAGAACATTTTACCTCCATACTGTGGTCGAACCGGAAGGCGAAGCGACGCTTCGCGCGCGAGTAGTGCTGCGTTCCATAACCCCGCCTGCGCGTCAAGGCCTCCCTACCCGCGTGCAGGATCACTTCCGCTCCCAGGTACAGCTCACACCCCTCGCGCCGGAGAGAGATCCGATCCTATTTACGCCCCCCTTGGATGAAGCGTTGCCGATACCTGCCGCTACGATTTACAAGACATTCTTCCACGGACCTGCCTACCAGGTAATTGAGCGCGCTGCAGTGATGGAAGGTAGGGCCCAAGGCCGCTTCCCGGCTGCCATGCCGCCAAACAGCAATCCGGCCGATGCGCCGCCGTTGATGGCCCCGCGCCTTGTGGAATTATGTTTCCAGACGGCTGCACTGTGGAGCATGGAGGTAAAAGAGGAGATGGCCTTTCCACTTGGCGTCGACAAATTGGTAACTTACCATCAGGAAAGCGTGGCCGGCGATAGGCGTTTGTTCACGATTGTCCAGACGAACGATGGTGGCGAGACCTTTGACGCTCGAGTTGTAGACGAGGCAGGACGCCGCTATGTGGACCTCAACGGGTATCGCACTATTACCCGTCCCGGTCTTCCCGAATAAGCGCTCTTCTCCATGAAGATAGATTGGCTTATCCAGGTCGCCGCTGACCACCCTCAGATAGCAGCCGGTTTGGCTCCTAAAGGCCTTCTCAGTCCGCTTGAAGATGCCGTTTTTAGACGCTTGCGTACGGATAAGCGTCGCCAAGACTGGCTGCTTGGTCGCTGGACAGCAAAGCGCTTGCTGCGGGCGGGCGGCATGGACGACGACGCGCGCCGCTTTCCCGCGCACGCTCTTGCCATCCTGGCCGCCGCGGATGGAGCACCGGAATTGTGGCTGTGCGCTGGCGGTAGTCTACATCGCGGCAGCACCACTGTTTCGATCAGCCATGCAAGCGGCATCGCTTTCTGTGCCTGCGCCGGTCCGGGAATGCCTCTCCTCGGCGCCGATATCGAAGCTGTCCAACGGCGGCCAGATGGCTTTGCAGACCAGTTCTTCAGCCCAGCCGAAATTGCGTCATTACAGCACGCGCCTGACGCCGACCGGGTATGGCTGAGCACTGCGATCTGGAGTGGCAAAGAGGCTGTCCTTAAGGCGATCCGCGTGGGACTGCGTGTTGATACCCGTCATCTTTCCTGTTTGGTTGGCGGCGGCGCGGCGGATGAAGCGCGCTGGCGCCCTTTTGCCGTTTCCTGGAATAACCCACAGTGGCTGTCTACGATGCCCCCTTTGCAGGGATGGTGGCGGCGCTGGCACGATTTTATTCTGACTTTGGCCGTGTCCGGCACGCAGCCCATGGTAGATACGGCGCAGCGTCAAAACACCTATGAGAGAAGGAGCGGATAATGGTTCGTGATATGGAAGGGCACATCAAGGTGTTAGAAGATAAACGTTCGGCGTCTCGGGGTACCGATAAGGATGCAGCGCGGCAGCACGACAGGGACCGCCTGACGGCGCGCGAACGAATTGCCTTGCTGTTCGATCCAGGCACGTTCACGGAGATCGACACGCTGGTTTTGCCGCGTTACGGAAACTATTTGGGCGGCAAAGAGTCGCGCCTCGGCGACGGCGTTGTAACCGGCTTTGGACTCATTAACGGCCGTCGTGCCATCGTCGCCTCGCAGGATGCCTCCGTCATGGGTGGCTCGCTGGGTGAAATGCACGCCAATAAGATTGTCAAGGCGATGCGAATGGCCCTAGCTTATGGCTGCCCCTTCATTGCCATCAATGATTCTGGCGGAGCCCGCATACAAGAAGGGGTTGACAGTCTGGGCGGCTATGCCCGCATTTTCGACCTTAACTGCGAAGCCTCAGGCATCATACCCCAGATTTCTGTCATCATGGGACCCTGTGCGGGCGGAGCGGTCTATTCGCCGGCGTTGACCGACTTCGTCTTTATGACCAGCAACAGCTATATGTTCATCACCGGCCCCAACGTGGTTAAGGCCGTCATGCAAGAAGATGTCAGTTTCGAGGAACTGGGAGGCGGCCTAATGCACAGTCAGGAAAGTGGCGTATGTCATTTCTTGACCAGTGATGATCACGAGTGTCTGGATAGAGTACGTACGTTGCTTAGCTACCTGCCAGGCAATAACCAGGACGATCCCCCCTTTGTGACGCCGGTTGACGACGCCGACCGCACGGTTCCGGAGTTAGAAAAGCTAGTCCCGACCGATCCGCACAAACCGTATGATGTAAAGCAGGTAATCGCGGCCATTGTGGACGACGGCTGCTTCTTTGAGGTGCACCAATTATGGGCGGAAAATATTGTTGTCGGCTTCGCAAGACTCAACGGCTATGTAGTGGGCCTTGTCGCCAACCAGCCTCTCGTCTTGGCTGGCGTGATTGACATTAAGGCCTCGATCAAAGCCACCCATTTTATTCGCATCTGCGACGCCTACAACGTGCCCATTATTACCTTGCAAGATGTACCTGGCTTCTTGCCAGGGAAAGAACAAGAATTTGGTGGCATTATCCGCAATGGGGCACGGATGATCTATGCCTACAGCGAGGCCACAGTGCCCAAATTGATGGTCATCCTGCGCAAGAGCTATGGCGGAGCCTATTGTGTCATGAGCAGCAAAGGCTTGCGCGGCGATCTTTTGTATGCCTGGCCCAATGCGGAAATAGCGGTAATGGGCGCGGAGGGTGCAGTGAATATACTTTTCCGCGGCGAACTGCGGCGGACAGAAGATCCCGAAGCGCGGCGCCTAGAGTTGGTCGACGATTACGAGACTCAGTTTAACAATCCATACGTGGCGGCGGCCAGAGGCTTGATTGATGACGTCATTGAACCGCGCGAGACGCGGCGCATTCTGATTAAATCGCTGGAACTGACGCTCTCTAAGCGCGAACGTCATGCGCCGCGCAAACATGGAATTTCGCCGATGTAAGATTGATAAGAGCGCAGAGGGTAATGAAGACGCGATGTTCAACAAGATCCTGATTGCTAACCGCGGCATGATCGCCGCGCGCATCGTGCGTACCTGTCGCGAAATGGGCGTGGCCACCGTCGCGGTTTATAGCCCGTCGGACCAAAGCTCGCTCCATGTGCGCCTGGCAGATGAATGCATCCCCCTGGCGTCATCGGCCGATCTGTATGATGGTGCAGGCATGGTCGCCCTCGCGCAGGCCTGCGGCGCGGATGCGATTCATCCTGGCTATGGATTCCTTGCAGAGGAGGCGGATTTTATTCGCCGCTGCCATAAGGAGGGCATTCAGTTTATTGGCCCACCTGCGGAGGTCGTCGAGTCTCTGCGCAACAAGATCGATGCGCAAGAAGCAGCTGCGGCCGCT
>JBJYWX010000130.1:0-3637 GCA_046259695.1 Promineifilaceae bacterium (SeqCode)
GCTTTTTAACTTTCGAGACCATATTGACGACCCTGCCTTCACGGAAGAATGGGGCCAACAAAGCCTCTCCACGGCCGAAGTGCTTTTGGCAATGAGCCAAACGTACGATCTCCTGCTTGGCAGCGATTTTCCCAATAACATTACGCAGCAAGATATCCGCGAAAATCGATTCGACCTTCCGTTCTTTACAAACCTGCGGGTCAAAGGAATATTATTGCTGCGGGGACTTCCAGCAGCCCAGAAGGAACTTCGAAAAACAGCAGAGACGAAGCTGGCCAGCCTCCAGTCCCTTACCTACCTGCATACGCATACCTGGATGCTTGTTCCGAACCAGAACCATACGATTCGCAACGCGGCCGCTCTCGGTACTTCCGCTCTTGTATTGAACACCGCGGATAACGCCTACGAGTATATAAGCCTGGCTATGACCGCTATCTGGAAAACGTTAGGAATTGGCGCCGGTGGTCCTTTTAATGATCCGCTGCTCTTCACCAAGGACGTCGAATATGGCGGCTTCGCTGAAGGGCCGGGGTACCTCGATTACTCGGCCGAACTATACCTGCCCTTCATGCTTGCCTACAAGCAGTTCATCGAAGGCGAGTCGCCGGACCAGACGTTTGCCTATACCAACTGGCTCGTCCAATATGATATGGCCGTGCCCGAGATGCTTTCAACCGAGAGAGTACGGAAGATAGATGAATGGAGCCTGCGAATTGCAACCCCGTCCGGCCGCCCGCCGGATATCAAGGATACTGATGTCGATGCGAACTTCTACAGCGGCCTGCTGGCCAATGACATAAGCAGCGACCCGCTGGACATGAAAAAGGTCTGGGCGGCCGCCTTCAAGCAGGGCGGGCCTAATACGACAGGTACGAGAGGTCACCTCAGGCTTGTCGACCATTTTGTCTATTACGACGACACGCTGTTTGACGACACCGTTGATCCGGGCCTCGTATTTGAGTCGCCTTCCTACGCCAATGCTGAGGAAGGCAGCGTCGTGATGCGCTCCGATTGGAGCACGAATGCACTCTACCTGTACCTGATCGCCGACCATAACTGGGACAAAAATCTAAGTGGGGGTGTCATTGGTGGAACGCGCTATCCGGCCCATCAGCAAGCGGACAACACCAGCTTTCTTGTCTATGGCTATGGCGACTACCTGGCGATAGACAGTGGTTACGGCGGCTTCCCGCTGCGCGACTATGTGAGCAAGGCCGCAAACCATAATGTTGTGCTGGTTGATGGTGAAGGCCCGGCTGCGGATACACAAGCCTATCTCACCGAGACATATCACAGCAACCTGGTAGAGGCTGCGACAGTGACCAGCGATTATCAAGGGACCGGCTTGACCCGCAGCGTCCTCTTCGTTGATCGCAGCTACTTTGTTGTCGTCGATGACCTGCGATCCGCATCGACCCACCGCTACGATTGGCAGCTGCATGGCAACAACAATCCCGACGCTGCCGGCTCATTTCAGGCCTTTCAGGGAGGTTACTTGTGGACGACTGAGGCACAGTCACAGAATCTGCTTGTTCATGTAACCAATACAAGCGCCAATGGTGTAGACCAGGTCATCGATGATACAGCCTATCACTTCTTGCAGCATGAACCCTCGGCCGATAATCTGAAGAAGCACACCGCCATCCAGGCGCGAGAGGATGCGGCAGCTGATCTCAAATATGTTGCCGCACTGTTCCCGTCCGATGGTGGGACCGCGTCACTACCTGCAGTCGTGCACTACACGGCTCCGGGAGTCTTCGCCGGTCTGGGTATTTCCGCTGCTGGTCATACTGATCTCATCGCTGCCGGCGATCCCGCCAACACGAATCCGGGCCCGTACGAAATTGCATCTGCAATAACGGGGCTGCCCACAGTGCGCACGGATGCCGGGTTCCTTTTCCTCCGAGTGTCCAAAAACACGAACGCGCTGCTGGGCTTCTACGGAAAAGACATGTCCTTTCTTGAGTTTGCCGGCCGGTCAGTTGTCATCTCGCCTGTTTGTTCACCGCCAACCTCAGGCGCCTGGAACGTTGAATCGAACTGTACAATCGCGGATAATGTAGTTATCCAGGGCGATGTCGTCGTAGCGTCCGGTGTGGAACTCGTCATTGCTGCCGGCGCTGATCTTGACATTGACCTTGGCAGCCATGCGCTGAGAATTCGTCCAGGCGGCCGCTTAATCGTTCGCCCCGGAGGTAAGCTGCATTAGCGACTTTGCAATCATGCTCGTGTAGAGCATCAGGAGAGAAAAGATCAACAGAGTCAACCGGAAGACTGTCATTACCGCTGTGGTTGTCATCTATATCCTTTTATCGGCAGCCTATATCCTGTATTCGCAGTTTGCGCTCTACCAGGGCCGCGTGGCGCAGCAGGCATTTCTGGACGGCCGTCGCGCGGCCGTTGAGGAACTGATAGAAGAGGCAGAGCGAGATTGCCAGCCATTTCCGGTCTTTGTTGACGACAAACAGATTGAGTTAATAAACGTGGCCTGCCTGATTCCGGCGGAAGGAGCGGAACCAGGTGATACAATGCCATTAGAATTGGAAGGTGAATAAGTCAGCGCCGTAACCGGACCCATCTAGCTGGTGCGTGGATCCGTTCGCCAATCTCCTCCTTTATATCTTGCTCATCGGCGGCCTACGCCAGATCGCTGCCCGTCTTCTCGTTTCCTCAGAACTAATTACCAATTTATTGGCTCGTCGTCGCTGTCGTCGTCGTGCACCATGAGCCAATTCGCCGGTTGTGCGCCCGCTTGGCCAGGGGAGGCAGCCCGCCGACTTGCACCCGGCCGCACGCCCTCCCCAATATCCCGGATCGTCGGCGGACGGCCGTTGTTCCTTGCTCTTGCGCCCGGTCCAGTGACCTTACGCCCTGCTTCTTAAATCTATCTGATACTTATTGACGCGCAGATGAAGATGGGTAGAATTACTTTAATACATGAATATATGTTCATATATAGGTGTGTTATGGATGACGTGATGGAACAGATCGATCTGGACGAGGAAACGGCCGTGGATTTGGCGGCGTTGTTCAGCACGCTGGGCGACCCGGGACGGGTGCGTATCCTGGCGGCTTTGCTGGAACAGGAGTTGAACGTGGGCGAGCTGGCGGAACGGGTGGGGCTCAGCCATTCGGCCGTTTCGCACCACCTGCGACATTTGCGGCAGATGCGCCTGGTGCGCGCGCGCAAGCGCGGGCGCTACGTTTTTTATGCCCTGGATGATGAGCATGTGCGTGACCTGTTCGCGGATGGGTTGGCGCATGTGAGGCATGGGCAGTGAACAGTGGGGCAGGATGCAAGATGCAGGTTGCAGGTTGCAGAGTTGCAGAGACGCGTGGTTGCAGGATCACTTTGCCACCTTGCCCCTTGCCCCGGTTCGAACATAGATAGTGAATTTCATATTTGAGAGAGAGATATGGCTGAAGAGAAGGTAGTTCTGGATATTCCCCTGCTGCTGCCGGGGGTTGAAAATGGCGCTGATGAATGTGTGCCCCGCCTGGAGCAGCGGCTGCAAACGGTGAAGGGCATTGAGTACGCTCATGTAAAAGAGGACGAAAGCCCGCCGCAGTTGTGCATTCATTACGATCCCAACCTGGTTTCGCTGGCGGCCGTGCAGCGTTTGGCGCAGGATGAAGG
>JBJYWX010000131.1:0-6740 GCA_046259695.1 Promineifilaceae bacterium (SeqCode)
CTCATCTCTGCCCTAGGTTTACTGCCGGATGTGCGGCGGGCGATGACAACGGACCTGAAGCGGGCTGGCAGCTTTTTATATGTTATCGGTGAGACTCGGGGCGAATTGGGCGCTTCCCATCTAGGCCTGATTGGAGGTCACGTGCGCGCCCAACACCAAGTCGCGCCGCGGCCGGTGCCGGGCGCGGCTGAGCGCTTTCGTCGCCTGCATAAAGCTGTTGGCCAGGGCTTGGTTCTTGCCTGCCATGACTGCTCCGAAGGTGGCCTGGCTGTCGCCCTGGCCGAAATGTGCCTGGGCGGCCGCTTAGGTGCGGAAATTGAGTTAATGCGCGTCCCACGTGACCCGTATAATGCCTACGCCGCGGACGATGCCATCCTCTTCTCCGAATCACTGAGCCGTTTCATCGTGGAAGTGTCTCCGGAAATGGCGCGCAGCTTTGAGGCGTGCATGGATGGCGTTGTATATGCCTGTCTTGGGGTGACCGGCGGCGATAGGATGCGTATCAATGGGCGCGACGTCCTTGGTGAACCTCTCGTTGATCTACCCGTGAGGGCACTGGAATCGGCCTGGCGTGGCCATCTGTCGGTATATGCCTTGGAAGACCGGAGCACGGCTCCCCCAAAGGTAGGGGATGCCGGGGCGTATACGGCTATAACGACCCATACTACCCGGCCAAGGGTGCTCATTTTACATGCCAACGGCACCAACCGCGACGGCGACGCCGCGGTGGCCTGCCGCCTGGCGGGAGGCGCACCGGAAATCGTGCATGTCAACCAGCTTCTGTCAGGTGAACGCGATTTGCTAGCGTATCATATGCTGGTAATTCCGGGTGGCTTTTCTTATGGCGATGATTTAGGCGCGGGCGTGCTCTGGGCGTCAGACTTGCAGTATCTGTTTGGTGATGTAGTCAAGCGTTTCGTGGAAGACGGCCGTCCGGTCCTGGGTATCTGCAATGGCTTTCAGGCCCTGGTCAAAAGCGGTATTTTGCCCGGGCCGCCGTTTTCGCGCAGCGCAAGCCACGGGGATCAGGCCTCGCGCGACGTGACGCTGACATACAACGCGCGAGCGAGTTTTGAATGCCGCTGGGTTTACCTGGCTCCCCAGTCCGGCAGCAGCTCGCTTTTTACACGCGGGCTGGATGCGCCGATTTACTGCCCGGTGGCCCATGGCGAAGGCCGGGTTGTTGCGCGAGATGAAGCTGCGACCGCCTCCTTGCTGGGGCAGGGCCTTGCGCCTCTGACCTATGTTTTGGCCGATGGGACGCCGGCAGCCTACCCGGCCAACCCTAACGGCTCTGCGGCGAATATAGCGGCGTTAAGCAACGCCGCCGGCAACGTGCTGGGCCTGATGCCGCATCCCGAAAACCACGTCTTCCCCTGGCAGCATCCACGCTGGCGGCGCGGCGAAAAGGGTCTTGATGGGCTGCGCCTTTTTAAGAATGGCATCAAGTCTGCTTGAAGCAGCGAATTTCGGGGCTGTTTCAGGCTGAGGTGAATTATGCTCTCTGAGAGAGAACTGCGGCAAGCTATCCCGTCGGCCCTGGCGGGCGTTATTGTGCCTGCCTGGGGCGAGCCGGAACGCGGCAAGGTGCGCGATAGTTATCTTCGCAACGGCCGGCGCATCCTTATTACCAGCGACCGTGTCTCTGCGTTTGACCGCGTGCTGGGCCTCATTCCGTTCAAAGGCCAGGTGCTTAATCAGCTGAGCGCTTGGTGGTTTGCCAACACGGCAGCTGTCGCCCGCAACCACCTTCTAGACGTGCCCGATCCGAATGTAATGATTGTAAAGGATGCCCAGCCATTGCCTGTGGAAATCGTCGTGCGCGGCTACATTACGGGCGTTACCAAGACTTCGCTCTGGTATCTCTACGAACACGGCGACCGGACGCCCTACGGCATTTCCCTGCCGGATGGGCTGCAAAAGAACGATCCCTTGCCGGAGCCGATCATCACACCCACAACGAAGGCTGACAAGGGAGGGCATGACCAGCGGCTCACCCGCCAGGAGATTCTTGACAGCGAACTGGTGAGCCCGGCATTGTGGGAGGAGATCGAAGCCACGGCATTGGCGCTTTTTAGGCGCGGGCAGGTGATCGCCGCGGACGCCGGCCTGGTCTTAGTCGATACCAAATACGAAATGGGGCTGGTGGACGGCCAGCTAACGATTATTGATGAGATCCATACGCCTGACTCCAGCCGCTACTGGCTGATCGGAGAGAAAGGGCAAGACCCGCAGAACTATGACAAAGAATTTCTGCGCCAGTGGTACGCGGCTCAAGGTTACCGCGGCGATGGCGATCCGCCCCCAATGCCGGACGAGTTTTTAGCCGCTGTGGCCGCGCGCTACATTTGCACTTTTGAGCGCCTGACCGGCACACCTTTTGTGCCTGCCTTGCAGCCCGCCGAACCGCGTATTGTCGCCAAACTGATGTCTTTGTAGAACGTGTGGCCAGAGGATAGACAACAATGAGCGATGTGAGCCCCCTTGTGGGCGTCATTATGGGCAGTACGTCTGATTGGGAAACCATGCGTGAGGCCGTGCGCATCTTGCAAGATTTTGGGGTGCCGCATGAATACAAGGTTGTTTCCGCGCATAGAACACCGCAGTGGATGGCCGAATATGCCGGGACCGCGGCCGGACGGGGCCTGGAAGTGATCATTGCCGGCGCCGGCGGTGCGGCCCATCTTCCGGGCATGGTTGCTGCCCAAACAACTGTACCGGTGTTGGGCGTGCCGGTGAAGACCCGTGCCCTGAATGGGCTGGACTCATTGCTATCAATCGTGCAAATGCCCGGCGGTGTGCCTGTGGGCGCGCTCGCGATTGGTCCCTCCGGGGCCAAAAACGCTGCCCTCCTTGCAGTAGCCATTTTGGGCAACAAGTACCCGGAGTACCGGGATAGATTGGAGATATTTCGTACCCGGCAGACGGAAGCGGTTCTAGCCTCCGAATTGGAAATGGAGAGTTCAGAATGAGCGGTCACGCGCTGCCCGGTAAGGCGGCCGTTTTGCGACGCGTGGCGCATTGATATGGCGCTGCTACCGGGTTCAACAATAGGCATCTTGGGCAGCGGGCAGTTAGGCCGCATGCTGGCCCTGGCGGCGCGGCGCATGGATTACCGCGTTTACGTATTGTCGCCTGAGGCAGATTCGCCTACCGGGCAGGTAGCAGACCGTGAATTTGTGGCCGCCTATCATGACCTGGAGGCGGTGCGTCAATTTGCGCAAGGCGTGGACGTCGTGACCTATGAGTTTGAGAACGTGCCCGCGCCGACAGCCGCGGTGTGCGCCGAATATGCGCCAGTGCATCCTGGACCCCAGGCGCTGCACGTCGCGCAGAACCGGCTGCGGGAGAAACAATTCTGCGCCAGCCGCGGGCTGCCGGTGACCCCTTTCTATGCGGTTAATTCGACGGATGATTTGCGCGCCGGATTGGCATTCACAGGCTTGCCGGCGGTGATTAAGACTGCCGAATCCGGTTACGACGGCAAAGGACAGTTCAAGATCACAACCGCTTCAGAAATTGAGGCTGCCTGGGATTCGGTGGGCCGCCGCGAGGCGATACTCGAAGGGTTTGTACCCTATGAACGAGAACTCTCCGTGGTATCAGCCCGCGGCGTTGAAGGGCAGTTCGCGCACTTTGGCGCGATTGAGAATCATCACCGGCGCCATATCCTGGACGTTTCCATCGCGCCGGCACCGGTCATGGCCGGCATCGCCGCTGAAGCGGTGGAAATGGCTCGCGAAGTGCTTGAGGCGCTGGACGTTGCCGGAGTTCTTTGCGTCGAGTTCTTCCTCACGGCCGACAACCGGCTGCTCATCAACGAAATCGCCCCACGCCCACACAATTCCGGCCACCTGACAATCGATGCCGTGATAACTAGCCAGTTTGAGCAGCAGCTGCGCGCTGTCTGCGGCCTGCCCTTGGGCGATACGAGCTATCTTAGCCCGGCAGCCATGGTTAATTTGTTGGGCGACCTGTGGCAGGATGGGCCGCCTGATTGGTCGGCCGCCGCCGCATTCCCGTCCGTGAAACTTCATCTATATGGCAAGCGTCAGGCCCGGCCCGGTCGCAAGATGGGCCACCTGACAGCGCTGGCACCCGTGGCGAGTGCGGCCGTCGACAAGGTCATCTCGGCCCGTCGCGCCCTCGGTGGAGAATAAGATAGAGAATATGGAAAACCATGTCCCCCAACATAAGCAGTCGCTGGCATTCTTTCTGAACGAAGAAAAGATGCATGACGAATGTGGTGTGGTCGGTCTCTATGTGCCGGGCCGCAACGCGGCGCGGCTCACCTTTTTCGGCCTCTATGCCTTACAGCACCGCGGGCAGGAGAGTGCGGGCATCGCCACCAGCGATGGCCAGTCCGCTTATGTACAGAAGCGCATGGGCCTCGTTTCACAGATATTCGATGAGCAGAATCTGGGCCCCTTGGAAGGGCATCTGGCCATTGGCCAGACACGCTATTCGACAACGGGCTCGTCGCATCTACGTAATGCCCAGCCCTATCTGATCGAGACAATCTACGGGCCATTGGGTGTAGCCCACAATGGCAATTTGACCAACGCCTATCATTTGCGCCGCCAGCTTCTACAGCGTGGCGTGGGCCTTTCCTCGACCAGCGACAGCGAAGTCATTACTCAGATGTTGGCCGCGCCGGCCGACGTCTGGGCGCAGCCGCCGCAGAACGGAGAACTTGAGGATCGTTGGGTGGCGCGTTTGCGTGGCTTTATGGAAGTGGCGGAAGGCGCCTATTCACTGGCTATCCTGACACGCGACGCGGTCTACGCCGTGCGCGATCCACTGGGCCTGCGGCCCCTATGCCTGGGCAGTTTCGAAGATGGCGGATATGTCGTGGCTTCGGAAACCTGCGCGTTGGGCACTATCGGCGCGGATTTTGTGCGTGAGGTCGCGCCTGGCGAGATCGTGCGTATGGATGATCGTGGTCTGACCTCCTATCGCACCGGTCTCGCCGGGCAGCCCGCCCTCTGCATTTTTGAGTATGTCTATTTTGCCCGGCCGGACTCGTCCATGGAAGGCCAGGTTATTCACCAGGTGCGGCAGCAGCTTGGACGCCGCCTGGCCGTGGAGGCACCCGCCAACGCTGATGTGGTTATCGGTGTGCCCGATTCGGCCACGCCGGCCGCCATCGGTTACAGCGCCGCCAGTGGTATTCCCTTTACGGAAGGGCTGACCAAGAATCGCTACATCGGCCGCACTTTCATTGAGCCTGATGACCAGCTGCGCAAAGAAGGCGTGCGCATCAAGTACAATACGCTGGACGCCAATTTGCGCGGCAAGCGCGTTGTCCTGATCGATGACTCGATTGTGCGTGGCAACACGGCCGGCCCGCTGGTGCAATTGGTACGTGATGGCGGCGCCAGCGAGGTACATGTGCGCGTTTCCTCGCCGCCGGTGCGCTACCCGTGCTTCATGGGCATCGACATGGCGACAAAGAAAGAGTTGATTGCCCACCGGCTTGACGTGGAGCAAATTCGGCAGCGCATCGGCGCGGACAGCCTGAGCTACCTCAGCCTGGAGGGAATGGAAGCGGCTGTGCGTGAAGCGATCACGCAGAAAACCGGCCACTGTACGGCCTGCTTCTCCGGTGACTATCCGATTGAGATTCCCGAGTGGCTATTTGCCGATTACCGCGATCAGGAAAAACTGATCTTTGAGCAGACGTGGGGCTAACTCGATGAGAGAGAGTATGAACGTCCTACTCGTTGGCTCAGGTGGCCGCGAACACGCGCTGGCCTGGAAAATCGCCCAGTCACCGCTGGCAGCCACACTCTATGTCGCGCCAGGTAACGGCGGCACGGCCGATATTGCCCACAATGTGCTTATTGAGAGTGACGACAGCGAGAGCCTGGTTCGCTTCGCAGTCGACAGAGATATTGGGCTTGGTGTCGTTGGCCCTGAAGCGCCGCTTGCTGGCGGGCTCGTCGATCGCTGCCAAAGTGCCGGCCTGGCCGCCTTCGGGCCCACAAGCCAGGCGGCGCGCCTGGAGTCCTCAAAGGCTTTTGCCAAGGCATTCATGGTGGCGCACGGTATCCCGGCAGCACAGTCACGCACTTTTCGCGCCTTGGAGCCCGCACTGGACTACGTATTGGAAAACCCTGGGCCGCTGGTCGTGAAGGCCAGCGGCCTTGCCGCCGGCAAAGGCGTCATTGTGTGCGACAACGCCGGCGACGTGCGCGCCGCACTAAACAGTATGTTCGTTGACCGCGCGTTCGGCGCCGCGGCAAACGAGGTGGTATTGGAAGAACGGCTGGAAGGGCCGGAGCTTTCTCTTCTTGCTTTTTGCGATGGGCACACGGCCGTGCCCATGCTGCCCGCGCGCGACCACAAACGCGCTTACGATGGCGATGCCGGTCCCAATACAGGGGGTATGGGCGCCTACGCGCCGGTGCCCGGCATCGATGCGGCGCTGGTGCAGCAGATCATGACGGAGGTGGTTATGCCGGCTATAGAAGGTATGGCCGCGGCCGGGACACCCTATTGCGGCGTGCTCTACGCTGGCCTGATGCTGACCGCCGCTGGCCCGAAAGTGTTGGAGTTCAACTGCCGCTTCGGCGACCCGGAAACGCAGGCGATACTGCCTTTGTTGGAAGGCGACCTAATCGAAATTATGCTCGCCTGCACCGCGGGCAATCTACGGCCGGAGATGGTGCGCATGCGTGACGGCGCGTGCGCGACGATTGTGATGGCTGCGCCCGGCTACCCGGGGCCTTACCCCAAGG
>JBJYWX010000132.1:0-3131 GCA_046259695.1 Promineifilaceae bacterium (SeqCode)
TTTTCGGCCCAGGGCCAGACCAATATCTGGGGCTCTGTGCCGCTGGTAGTGGAAATGCAGGCCGAAGGTGGCGCGGCCGGGGCAGTACATGGTTCACTGCAAGCCGGCGCCATGACTACAACTTACACCGCTTCGCAGGGCCTTCTTCTTATGATCCCCAATATGTACAAGATCGCCGGTGAGCTAACCTCAACGGTTTTCCACGTGGCGGCGCGTTCTGTGGCAGCGCAAGCTCTATCGATCTTTGGCGATCACAGCGATGTTATGGCAGCGCGAAACACCGGATTTGCCTTCATCGCTTCGAACTCAATTCAAGAAGTGATGGATACGGCGCTGATCGCACAGGCGGCTACGCTGCGAGCACGTATTCCGTTCGTTCATTTCTTTGACGGCTTCCGTACCTCGCATGAAATCAACAAACTGGAACTAATCCCTGACGAAGTCATCCGGGAAATGATTGATGATGATCTCGTACAGGCACATCGCAGCCGTGGCCTAACTCCCGACAGGCCGGTGATTCGTGGAACCGCTCAGAACCCGGACGTTTTCTTCCAGGCGCGGGAAACGGTTAATCCTTTCTATGCCGCCTGCCCCGGCATAGTCCAGGAAGAAATGGATAAGTTCGCTCTGTTAACTGGGCGCCAGTATCACATTTTTGATTACATCGGGGCGCCCGACGCAGAGCGGGTTATTGTGCTGATGGGCTCTGGTGCCGAAACGGCGCGTGTCACAATTGAGTCAATGGTTGAAGCGGGCGAAAAGGTGGGCGCCGTGATTGTGCGTCTTTACCGGCCGTTTGACGTGGGCGCATTTGTAAACGCCTTGCCGGAAACAACAAAGTCAATTGCAGTGCTCGATCGCACTAAGGAACCGGGCGCCAGCGGGGAACCGCTCTATTTGGATGTGGTAACCTCCTTAGTAGAAGCTGTTGCCAGCGGAAACGGCACGCTTAAGGCAATGCCGAAAGTGGTTGGTGGCCGCTACGGCCTTTCCTCAAAAGAATTCACGCCAGGCATGGTCAAGGGCGTGTTTGATAACCTTAGCCAAGAAATGCCTAAGAATCATTTCACCGTTGGCATAGTCGATGATGTTACCAACACCAGCATCGAGTATGATGAAGATTTCGGCGTAGAGAAGGATGACGTCGTACGTGCCGTATTCTATGGTCTTGGTTCTGACGGCACCGTGGGCGCCAACAAGAACTCGGCCAAGATTATCGGCGAAAACACGGACAACTATACGCAAGCCTTCTTTGTCTATGACTCGAAAAAAGCCGGTGCAGTGACAGTTTCACATGTGCGCTTTGGACCTCGCCCCATTCATGACACGTATGAAATTAGCCAGGCCAATTTTGTGGCCTGCCACCAGTTCCAGTTTCTGGAACGATTCGATATGCTCAAGGTTGCCGAACCGGGTGCTACTTTTCTGCTGAATAGCCCCTTTGGACCGGACGCAGTTTGGGATCAGCTTCCGCGCAGCATGCAGGACCAGATGATTGACAAGAAGATCAAGTTTTATGTGGTGGATGGCTACGAAGTCGCCCGTGAAACGGGCATGGGACGCCGCATTAACACCATTATGCAGACTTGTTTCTTTAGCCTGATGGAACAGGTAACCGGCGAGCCGCTGCTGCCTAAGGGTGAAGCAATCACGGCGATCAAGAACGCCATAAAGAAGACATACGGTAAGCGCGGCGAGCAGGTCGTTCAGGCCAATTTTGCCGCTGTTGATGCGGCTGTTGCCCATATGTACCCAGTTGAGGTACCGGCCGTAGCAACGAGTACGTTTGAACGCCCGCCTGTGGTACCAGAATATGCACCTAACTTCATTAAGTCGGTAACGGCGGAAATTATCGGCGGTCATGGCAACCAACTGCCGGTAAGCGCGATGCCCATCGACGGGACCTATCCTACCGGGACTACCAAGTGGGAAAAACGTAATATCGCCACTGAAATTCCGGTCTGGGACGAGGAAATCTGCATTCAGTGCGGCAAGTGTTCTTTCGTGTGCCCACATGGTGTTATCCGTATGAAGGTTGTTGAGCCGGAATTGGTCAAGGACGCCCCTCCGACGTTTAAGGCCGTTCCGGCTCGTTACAAAGAGTTCAAGGACCAGCTTTTCACCTTGCAGGTTTCTCCTGAAGACTGTACTGGCTGCACACTGTGCGTTGAAGTATGTCCTGTGAAGAATAAGCAGCAGCCGAAGTTCAAGGCAGTTAACATGGCGCCCCAGGCACCGCTGCGCGAGCAGGAGTCCGAGAACTGGGACTTCTTCCTGTCGCTTCCTGAAGTCGACCGCAGTGAGCTCCAATTGAATCAGGTTAAATACAATCAGTTGCTTGAGCCGCTGTTTGAGTTCTCCGGTGCCTGCCCTGGATGTGGTGAGACGCCCTATCTGAAGCTCCTCTCGCAGCTCTTCGGAGATCGTGCGCTCATCGCCAATGCAACTGGCTGCTCGTCTATCTACGGCGGCAATTTACCAACTACGCCATGGGCGCAGAACAATGATGGTCGAGGTCCCGCCTGGTCCAACTCCTTGTTCGAAGACAATGCAGAATTTGGCATGGGCATGCGTGTCGCTCTCGACCAGCGTATAGACGCCGCCATTCATCTGCTGCGCGACTTACGGCCTATGCTCGGTGATGAACTGGTAGACAGCATCATGTATGCCGACCAAATGACCGAGGCAGATATTACCGCGCAGCGTGAGCGCGTGGCTGCTCTCAAGAAGCAGCTTGAGGCCCTAATAGCAGGCGACGCCGATAATATGGCCTCATCAAAGACATCTCTGAAGAACTTGTTTAGCATGGCCGACGCACTGGTCAAGAAAAGCGTTTGGATCGTAGGCGGTGACGGTTGGGCCTATGACATTGGATACGGTGGCCTGGACCATGTCCTGGCATCCGGTCGCAATGTAAATGTTCTGGTAATGGATACGGAAGTCTATTCAAATACCGGCGGCCAGATGTCAAAGGCAACCCCACGTGGGGCTGTAGCCAAGTTCGCCGCCGCAGGTAAGCCATTGCCCAAAAAGGATCTGGGCATGTTGGCAATGACCTACGGCAATATCTACGTCGCCCGCGTCGCATTTGGCGCCAACGATCGCCAGACAATCCAGGCCTTTCTCGAAGC
>JBJYWX010000133.1:0-3566 GCA_046259695.1 Promineifilaceae bacterium (SeqCode)
GATTGATCGGCAGCACGCTCGTTTGCAGCGCATCTTCTATTTAATCGGCCGCTGGCGATCGTTATAGGCTCCGGTGGTCTAGCAGAAAACTGTGACAGACAGTCCGAGGGTTGGTCCAACTGCCTCATTGTCCCAGAAGTTTGCACCTGATCCAGGATATGAGATAGTATTGTATCGTTCAATACAATCCAGTTCAGGAGGTTTCCAGCGATGAGTTTTACAATTAAGGCCTTTGCCAGCGAGGACGATCTTTCCGAAATCGATAACGAAAAGTGGGAGAATTATTACGGCGTTATCACGCATTCGGGCGCCCTGTTTATGCTACCATCCAATCTGGTGGATGAGAGCGTCCTGCATCCGTTCAAGGTCGCAGGGACGATTTTTATGAGCTTTGACGCGGGTGCAGCCTATCCGGATCTCAAGGGAGCTGATAGCTCTGTAAATTTAAAATTTGATAACGGGAATGATATCAAAATGAAATTAACAGAATTTCAGAAGAATCACCCCGGTGTCGTGCAGGATAAGCAAAAAAACATGGCCATAGAGACTGGTCGTAACTGTGATAAATGGCCATCGGAAAAGCCAAAAGGCTGTGGTGGCAATCTTACAATTGTAGGTATCTGACTTAACCGCCAGTCAGGAGCGCAATAGACTACGCCAATTGGCTACCCGGCCTGAACAGTAGTTAATACGGCGATTCCTGCTCTTCGGCGAAATTGTGCACATCACGCCAGGCGCGCACCTCAGCAGCGCGCCTGCGGTTGCTATCTGCCAGTGCCGCCAGTGCTTTGCTGCTGTATTGATCTGCAGCGACATTATCGCCGGATTCCAGGGCGATCCTGGCTAGGCCAAAATTGCCAAGCCCTACAATCTCGGCTTTCGGGCTGACTTCGGGCGCGAGCGCCAGCGCTTCCTCCAGATAGAATGCAGCTCGTTCCAAGTCTCCTTGCTGCACGGCGGCTGTGCCCCAGTGGACGGCCGTGTAGGCAACCAACCACTTATTCCCAATCTCTTTCGCCAGCGCGTGTGCTTCGGCCAGATATGCATTGGCCAGGGTAAAATTGTCTTGTCCTGCAGTCGCCACACCGAGATCCATCAGCAGATGGCTCTCCTGCGCGCGGTTGCCTAGCTGGCGCGCCAGATCAAGACCTTCTTCAAGATAGGCGTTTGCCTCTTGATACCTTTCCATCTCGTTCATCAGCTGTCCGATATTGACCAACAGCGTAGACGTGCGTGCGGCAAAGCGATGCTCCCGCGCGATGGCCAACCCATCCCGGAGATGTTCTAGAGCCGTTTCCTGCCTGCCGCGTGTCTGAGCCACAAGCCCCAGAAGATTGAGAACACCGCTTGTCAGGCTGTGCAGATCATGGGTTCTTGCAATGGAAAGCGCTTCATTCAGGAACTGGTCGGCTTCGTCATATGCATCCCTCATATACGCCAGTTGGCCCATGTTGCCTAATGCCCTGCTGACCTCTTCCCAATTGCTGAGGGATTGTGCGCTTGTAACCGCTTCATCAAGATAGTCACCCGCTACCGCGTACTCTCCCTGCTCCCCAGCAAGTATACTGAGATAACTAAGCAGTGTGATTGTAGTGTCAGAGTTATCATCCTCGCGTGCTGCCGCCAGTCCTGCCTCCCACAATTCTCTGGCTGTATTCCGATCGCCCTGGTTTACGGCGAAACGGCCACGGTAGAGTTTTAGCGCCGGCTCGACTTTGGTACTTTGTTCGTCCAGCTGCCTTAGCAGGGTCTGCGCTGGTTCGTAATGTCCTTTGTCATCGAAAAATGGCATGAGCGCATCGATCAGAGACCACAGAAGGTCACGCTGCCGGCAGTTAACTGCTTCTTGCAGGGCGGCATTGATATTGTCTACCTCAAGCTCGATCTCTCCCATTCCTGGCTCCTGGGCAGCGACAAATGCGTGGTAATAAATTGCCAGCCGCTCCCGTGCACCACCTTCCAACCCGTCAAGGCGCGCATAGTCGTATATTGACTGGTGCAGTGTGTATCGATCCCTGCGCACGCTCTCGAGCAAGCCGTGATCGACGAGAGAGTCAAGCGTATCGGTCGAGGTGTTAGCGACAGCCAGCGCGGCCTCCTCGCTGAAACTGTTTGGCTTTGGTGGGAAGAGCGCCAGAGCACGAAGCGCGCGGCGCCCTTCCGCCGACAAACGCGTCTCTGAGATACTGATCACTGCAGAAAGAGAAATCGCCGTGTTATGCGGCAGGCTGGGGTAAGTTTCACGGCTTATGATGGACGCTTCCTGTGCAAGGAGCAGACGTTTTTCAGTCTGCTGTAAAGCCTCAAGCGCGGCACGAATCCGTCTCTCCGAGCCGGTCACGCCATACATACGCAGCTCATTTCCGATGAGAATCAACGCCAGTGGTAGCCCTCCGCTTGCGCGCACGAGATCAAGCGCTGCATCGGGCTCCTGATCAACGACGCTTGGCGCGAGCCACCTCAGCAGATTCAAACCCTGCTCTAAAGAGAGTTCCCCTACCGTCAAAGCGTGCGGTCCAGCAAAGCCGGCCGCTATCGGTGGCTGCCTGCTGGTTAAGACGTGTGCGCACTTAGCCCCGCCAAGCTTGAAAGGCAGTGCGTGCTCATGTTCCCAGACATCATCAATGACGAGCAGCATGCGCCGGTCGCGGATCGTTTCGTGAATGGCATCCGCGCGCAGGCGGACCGCGCCCAACCGCGCCGTTTCATCAGGAGAGATGCCGACCGCATCAGCCCAGCTGCCAAGGAGGGCGAATATGTCGGGATTGGGCCCCAGGCCGGCCCAAAGAACGCCGTCCTCAAATCGTTCGCGGATGTCAGCATCATGTGCCAGCAAGACAGCAAGCGCAGTCTTGCCTATTCCGGGCAGTCCATTGATTGCTGAGAGCGCTAAGGAACGGCCGTCAAACAAAATCTCTTTCAACTGCGCCAGCAACTGCGCTCGCCCAATGATCGGCTGCGGGGGGAGCATTGGCGGCATGAAGATAACGGTTGGATCTTTTTTCTCTTCTTCAAGTGATAGCTTTGTTTCCAGGGTCCAAGCTTCATCAATTTGCGCCACTTCAGGCGCACTTAATGCGCGGTAGTTGCCAATCGCCAGCCATTCATCGGCCTCCGCGCGATTTGCAATACCTCCTGACCGGTGCAGGACCTTGATCAGGCAAACAAGAAGATAGCGCGCATCTTTGTGAATTTGCCCCTTACCACGCTCCCAGTCGCTGACAGCGGCGCGAGAGTAGATTATGCCTGACTCCTCCGAAAGCAGGTCAGCAAGCCGGCTCTGGGAAAGGGGGCCACCCAAAACGCTGTCGCGCGCGTTGCGGCGATAGATGCGCAGCAGTCCTCCAAAAGTTTCTTCTGCCATACCGTAGACCTCAAGAACTCGCGTTGCGGAAAAATTCCGCAGCATTGCGGCTTCTTCCCTCTGAACAGAACCGTCATCAGACCCTACCATATTACCACAAACGCATTTGTTTCATTGTGTGGACGTGAGATTCAAGAACAAGAAGGAGTTCATCGTGAGTGACGTAAGGCAAATTTATACCTATCGGGGTGGTGAGAGAATT
>JBJYWX010000134.1:0-7555 GCA_046259695.1 Promineifilaceae bacterium (SeqCode)
GGCAAGGCAGTGCTTCGCCTGGCAGAAGAGGAAGGAGGAATTCAAGATTCATTTTGCGACGGTCTTGAGTTTGGCGCTGGTTTTCGCCAGGCGGGATGGGGCCAGGGGCTGACCATACATACCTGTATGATGAACATTGTCCCCTTCCTGGCGCCAGAGGACCGATCCCTAGCCCAATATCATGGCTTATGCGCGGTGGCTGAGGATACCATAGGATCGGCCCCTCGGTTCGGTATCTGGCCGCTGCCGGATGAAGGCGTGCCGGTCGCCACACTGCGACGCTGGTTCCGGCGTTTCATCGAGGTGCGAGATGCGGAAGGAGCGGAACGATGTTTGGTTTCAGCTATTATGTCCGGCGCGGATGATATGCAGATGGCCGACATGCTTTTCGCTGCGGCGACGGACCACCGCTATATTCAGTCTGGGCACGTGTTAGATTTCACTAATAAGGCGCTCGAAGCTATCGATGCGGCTGGCTGGGAACATGCCGGGACGGTACTGACCAGCCTGGCCAGGGGCTACGCTACAGCGGACCGGATGGAAGAAGCCAACGCCTGGCGAAATCCTGTCGATTTGATCGCTTTGCTGGATCAAGCTTTTGAGCGGCTGCCGGCTGCTTACATGGAAGGTTCGGAAATTCAAACGGCCTCTGGAAGCGCCTGGGATGGCCGCCAGGCTCTGGTAGAGGTCGTATTAGGCGATTCCGCGCCAGAGGCTGTAGAGGCAATTTTGGAGGCGCTGTCCGCAGGCGCGACGGGCGTGCAACTTGCTTCGGCCGTATCTTACGCCGCTGCACTGAGGATTGGCCGTTTCCATGTGAGTAATGAGTTTAGCGACTGGGATACGGCCCTGCATACGTTCACTTTCGCCAACGCGGTTGAACAGGGCATGCGGCGCGCCCCTTCAATGGAACTGCTGCGCGGCGTATTTGATGCTGCTATGAGCGTCTATCTCGACCGATTCTTGAATATACCGTCGTCGCCTTTCCCGCAGCAGGTAGGCTGTGACGAGGATGAGAAACAGATCCTCGGGAAGCTGCCAGATTTACTTGACCGCCAGCAGCAGGTGAACGAGGCTGCGACGGCTGTGGCGGCGTACCTGTGCGCCGGCGGTGCGCTTGATCCTGTTATGGCCATGCTCGGCCATTTGCTGCTGCGGGAGGATAGAGATTTCCATACCATTCAAGCGATCGAGGCGGCGTTCCGCCAGGTCCGCCTGCTGACCGACCCGCACGAGATTGCTGAAGTTATGGTAGCGGCGACACGTTACCTGGCAGCGCATACGCCGAGTGTCCGCGCCCAGGGTCAGACCTTCCAGATTGCCAGACGCCTGCACCGTGGCGAAGCCCTCTACACGTAGGTATGGAGGAAATGCACCTGCTATCGTCGCAGGCTTCGAAGCTCGGGCTATCTCTGAGCAGCGAACAACTGATGCAGTTCTCAGCCTACCAACATATGCTGCTAAGTTGGAATGCACGCTTCAATCTTTCGGCCGTGCGCACGGTCGAAGGGATTCAACTGCGCCATTTTGCCGATTCCCTGACATGCGTGCTGGTGACGGGTGATCTGACCGGGCAATCACTGATCGACGTCGGCAGCGGCGCCGGATTGCCTGGACTGCCGCTCAAGATCTGTTTTCCGCAGCTAGCGCTCACTCTAGTGGAGAGCGTGCGGAAGAAAGCCCATTTCCTGGAGGCGGTTACAGCAGAGCTTGGATTCGAGGATGTTCTGGTTCTGCCACAACGGGCGGAGGATGTCGCCAGGGAAACAAATCACCGGGGGCGCTATGATTGGGCGGCAGCCCGCGCGGTTGCCCATTTATCTCCGCTGCTGGAATACTTGCTGCCATTCTGCCGCCTTGGCGGGTGTGCCCTGGCACAGAAGGGCACTCGGGTCGAAGAAGAGCTGCAGGAAGCACGACATGCCATGGAGATTCTTGGCGGTGAATTGACGGAGATACGGCCCGTTGACCTTGAAGGGAAGGTGAACGCGCACCTGGTGGTGGTCAAGAAAGTCAGAACGACACCCGAGGATTATCCCAGGCGAGCCGGCATGCCGGTTAAACGGCCGCTGTGATTTGCTTAAGCCGGCGCTTCGGATAGGGGGCGGATGGTGCCTTGTCTTACCGAGAGGCACGTCGCAGCCTGCAAGAACTCGTTGGAGAACATCGCCGGGTCGGTGGCTGTTAAGATGGCTTGTTCGGCCTTCTGAACATACCGTAGGAGCTGGCGCCGGCGCAGTTCATCTAATTCGGCCAGCACTTCGTCGAGCAGCAGCACGGGCGTCTCGCCTGTCAGCGCGGCCATCCAGTCGATTTGGGCCATTTTGAGGGCGAGCACGGCACTGCGTTGTTGGCCGCGCGAACCATAGTCGCCCAGGCTGCGTCCATTGACCCAGAACCGCCAGTCATCGCGATGAGGGCCAATCGAAGTGGCTCCGCGAGCGATGTCATAGGGGATGGATTCTTGTAGAGATGTCTCAAAGCGCCCGGCAATGGCTGCCATTTCACTACGTTCCTCGATCATCCATTTTGAATCATCAAGCAGATCCGCCTCGTCGGTGCCGTTCTTTTTGAGGCGCAGACGCGGCAGGTAGTTGAGTGAAAGAGACTCACGGCCGTCGGTCAGTTCCTCAAAGTGGATACGCCGAACATCGGGCGCGATGTCGGAGAAGAAAGCGGCGCGGCGGGCGAGTATTTGGCTGCCTTGTTCCACCAGCTTATCGGTCAGTATCTCAAGTACCTCACGACTTCCTTCTCCCTCGGAAAGCTGGCGCAAGAGCGCGTTTCTTTGTTCTAGTACCTTGTTGTAGCGGGACAACGTGCGACAGTAGACCGGATCAACCTGGCAAAGCGTGATGTCCAAGTAGCGCCGCCGCTCCGCCGGAGGGCCACTCACAAGGGACACGTCCTCCGGCAGGAAAAGTACCACCTGCAAATGGCCGAGGAGATCCATTAGGCGCACCTTGCGTCGGTTGACAAGCGCCTCTCGCCGGAAGCTGCTGGAACCATTTTCCCTGCGCTCCAGAATGAGGCGCATTTCAACCAAGCGTTGCGCTTCAGCCGTTTCTACCTGCGCCACCAGACGACTTGCTGACAATGGGTCCTTAGATTGAGCGACATCCCAGGTAACGAGCTGGCTGTCCTGGCTGGCGTGGTGAGACCGTGTCGTGGCGAGATAATAGATCGCTTCCAGCAGATTTGTCTTGCCCTGAGCGTTATCGCCCACCAGCAGAGTGGGTCCATCACGCAGGGGCAATTCCAGGCGGCCGTAGTTGCGAAAATTGCTTAACGAAAGGTGTTTGATGCGCATAACTTGCCTGGAAAGTGGAGATTGATCACCGGTGCGGACATAGAAAACTCATTTTAACATACGACACCGGGTGTTCAAGTCGCTCCCTATTTCTAGCTGGTGATGGCCGCAGCATGTCCGGCCACGTTTCCCAACCGTTAAGGGGCGTGCAAAGCAGAACGATAGGCAATATAATTGCCACTTTGTGCGGGATTATTATGACTGCAACTGATATTATCTTCATCGTCCTTGATACCCAGCGTGCCGACCGCCTTGGGTGCTATGGACATAAACGCCCTGTCAGCCCCAACCTGGATCTTTTTGCTTCAAAGGCAACTTTGTTTGAGCAGGCGGTGGCGCCCGCTCAATGGACGATACCAAGCCATGCGTCGATGTTTAGCGGCCTTTATCCGAGCGGCCATCGGGTCTTGCAGTCGGCGCAGCGACTCAACCCACATCAGCCCCACATAGCCGAACTGCTCGGCCACATGGGATATGAAACGGTCGGATTCTGCAACAACCCATTGGTCGGTATCTTGGACAATGGGCTAAAGCGCGGATTCGCCCAGTTTTACAACTATGGCGGGGCGGTTCCAAGTGTGCCTCGCGCCTCATCCCCTTTCCCGTGGCCGCTCAATCAGCTGGCGGAATCGTATACCCAGGTCCTGCGGCGGATCTCCTACCCTGTTCAGAACTTTTTTGGGCGGTCAGACCTGGCGTTTCAACTGTCGCTATCGAGCTGGCTGACACCGGTATGGTCGAAAATGGCCAATTTCAAAGGCCAGAATGAACGTTCAGTACGGGACGTCGTGACGTACCTGCGGGATCGTGAGCGGCATGACCCTGAAAAACCCCTCTTTCTGTTCTTGAATCTGATGGAGACGCATTTGCCGTTCTGGCCGCCTGGTCGTTTTGTTGAAAAAGTCGCGCCCTATTTCAGAGAGAGTAAGGAAGCGCGGACCATCATGCGTACCTGGAACCGCGAGGCGTATCGTTGGGCTGCGCCGCTGCGAGAACCGCTTGGCGAGCTTGAGCATCAGGTGCTTAATGATATGTATGATGCTGAGGTCGCGTACCAGGATGACTACTTGGGTGATCTGCTGGATGTGCTCAGTGGTCGAAAGCGGCGCGACGAGACGCTAACCGTAATTGTGGCCGATCATGGCGATGGTATCGGCGACCATGGCTATATGGGCCATGCCTTTGTTGCGTATGAAGAGCTGGTACATGTGCCACTGATCGTAAGCTGGCCGGTGGTGTGGCCCCGTGGAAAACGGGTTTCGACACCGGTAAGCACGCGGCGCGTCTTTCACACCATGCTGTCCGCAGCTGGAGCCGGTAGAAAACAAGCGAGCGAGACAATGCGCGAAGCCAAGCGCTTGTCTTTGGAACGTACGATGGCTGGCTCTGATCCTGAGCAGGGAGCAGCTATAAGTGAAGTGTATCCGCCATTGAATTTCGTCAAAGCTATCGAGCGCCGGCAGCCCGAACTATTGGAAATGTTTCGCTGTTTGGATGAACGGCTGGCGCTGGTACAGCAAACAGACAGCAGCATCTTCAAGTTGATTCAGGTGGATCGTACGTCGGAGGAACTTTATGATTTGCCCCATGATGCGCTCGAGTTGGAGAATCTGATTACGCGTGAGCCAGCGCTGGCAGAACAACTCGACCGCCAGTTGTCGCGCAAGACGGCCGGGTTGCTCAAGCACCGCGAGGCGAAACAAAAGGACGAAATAGACCTCACCGGTGATAAACAGCTTGCACAGCGGCTACGCGGGTTAGGATATCTCGATTAGGCTGTAAGGAAGGACACCTGGTAGAACAGTATGTTTGATAACATTGTCATTGATCCTGTCGCTTTTACCATCCCTATTGGGGGTGGGTTTGCAATTTACTGGTATGGCATCATTGTCACACTGGGTATTGCCGTTGGCGCGTTATGGGCCGGGCGTGAAATCCAGCGCCGCGGTGAAAGCGTGGACGAACTGTATAATGCCCTGATCGTCGTGATCATAGCCGGCTATTTTTTCGCTCGGCTGACTTATGTCTTGCTTGACGTGATAGGCGGCGGACAGTACGATTCCTTTATAGATGTGATTAATGTCCGCCAGGGCGGCGTTAATATCCTGGGGGGTTTTATCGGCGCGGCCATTGTCGGCTGGCTGTATGTCCGCTGGCGAAGGCTACCCTTTTGGGATTACGCCGATGTTGCCGGTCCCGGCCTGCTGATAGCCCAGGCAATCGGCCGCTGGGGTAACTTTATTAATCAAGAGCTCTACGGGCCGCCGACAGACCGACCCTGGGGAATATTAATCGATCAGGCTCACCGTCTGCCACAGTACAGCGACATGGCGGTCTATCCGCCGGAAACGCGTTTCCATCCTACTTTCTTATACGAATCGCTGTGGCTATTGGCCGGCTTTCTGGTTCTTGTATATCTGAATAACCGCTACCGCGACACATGGCGTTCCGGCGCCCTATTTGGCTTGTTTCTCATCTGGTGGGGCCTGGGGCGGACGTTCATCGAGTTTTTCCGTCCCGATCAGACCACAATCGGGAGCAGCCCAATCACTTATTCGATGGTTCTCGCCTTTCTGCTGGCGGTCACCGGCCTGGTTATTTTCCTCCAACGGACAAAACGCATCGCGTTGGGGGGCGATGCCCGCAGGCGCCGTCAGCGCGTTTATAAGCCCAAACCGCGGCGTGACTAAAGACGGGCCTGTCAACTCCAGAGGTAAATCATGCAGCCAGAAACATTTTCGACAGAAGTCGCCTTAACATTTGACGATGTGCTGCTTTCACCTGGTTATTCCGAGGTGCTGCCGGCCGAGGTCAGTCTGGCAACACGGCTTGCAGCCGACATCTACCTGAATATTCCGGTTATTTCCGCGGCCATGGATACTGTCACCGAAGCGCCGATGGCCATAGGTCTTGCGCGGCAGGGCGGCATTGGCATCATTCACCGTAATATGGCAGTAGAAAAACAAGCTGAAGAAATTGACAAAGTCAAGCGCGCACAAGCGGGCATGATCGTCAACCCTATCACGCTCCGGCCCGATGCTACGCTCGCCGAAGCAGAAGAACTAATGGCGCGGTATCATATTTCCGGCGTGCCAATTACAGATAGTCAAAGGCGACTGGTGGGCATCTTAACGAACCGGGACACGCGCTTTGTCGAACCGGGTAGCCAGCCGGTGGCTGAGTTTATGACCAGCCAGGGACTAATTACGGCCCCTGTCGGCACCAGCCTAGATCAGGCGAAGACGATACTACACCGGCATCGCATTGAGAAACTGCCGCTGGTGGATGAGAATGGCGTCCTGAAGGGTTTGATCACCGTCAAGGATATTCTCAAGCGCTTGGATTTCCCGGAGCAAAATACGGACGAGGGTGGGCGGCTGCGCTGCGGCGCGGCCGTTGGTGTTGGCACGGGCGCACTGGAGCGCCTGGAGGCGCTGGTCAATGCGGGCGTCGACGTGGTGGTAATTGATACAGCGCATGGCCATACAAAAAGCGTGCACGAAACGGTACGTGAGATTAAGGCGCGCTATCCCAGGTTGCCGCTCATTGCGGGGAATGTAGCGACGGGAGAGGCAGCAGAAGCGCTCATAGAATCCGGGGCAGACGCGATCAAGGTGGGTATTGGGGCCGGTTCAATTTGCACGACACGTATCGTATCAGGTGCAGGTATGCCGCAGATTACGGCGATCGCTGAAAGCGCCCGCGTGTGCCGCGCACAGGATATTCCATGTATTGCGGATGGCGGTATCAAATACAGCGGTGACATTGTCAAGGCACTCGCAGTCGGCGCGCAGGTGGTCATGCTCGGCTCCATGCTGGCGGGCCTTGAGGAGAGCCCTGGCGAGATCATTCTTTATGAAGGTAAGAGATATAAGGTCTACCGCGGTATGGGCAGCATGGGCGCGATGCAGGGACACGGTGCGGATAGGTATGCCAGCGGTGCTACGCCTACGGAGCGCGACAAACTTGTGCCGGAGGGTGTAGAAGGGCAAACGCCCTATAAGGGTAAGCTTGCTACAGTTGTTTATCAGTTGATGGGCGGATTGCGGGCCGGGATGGGCTATGTAGGCGCGGCTACCATTTCCGAGCTGCAAGAAAAAGCGCGTTTTGTGACAATCACAAACGCGGGCCTGCTCGAAAGCCACCCCCACACTATTATGGTTACGAAAGAGTCCCCGAATTACCAGGTTCCGCGCTAATCCCTGATGGGTAGAGCCGGGTGCCATGGGTTGAGGGCTTGGAGTC
>JBJYWX010000135.1:0-2874 GCA_046259695.1 Promineifilaceae bacterium (SeqCode)
AAAGTGCGGCACTGTCTTTAAAAGGAAATCCGGGCTGGGCTGAAAGTCAGCATCAAAGACTGCAATAAACTCCCCATCTGTTTGTAACAAGGCATGGGCCAACGCGCCAGCTTTGTACCCTTCCCTGCCCTCTCGGCGTACGTGGCTGATCTGAAGGCCCTGTTCGTGATAGTAGGCTATGCGCGAAGCCGCGATCGCTATGGTTTCATCATTGGAATCATCCACTAGTTGGATGTGCAGCCGGTCACGGGGGTAATCGAGCTCAGCGGCGGCGTCGATCAAACGCCCAACTACAAGCCTTTCGTTGTATACAGGGAGCTGCACGGTGACCGCTGGTAGGTCCGCTAGAGGCACATCCGGCAGGTCTTCGCGCTCATGTCGATGGCGCCAATATACAACCAAAGTAACAAAGCCCAACAGGCCATAGATTGACAGCGCGCCAACGACCAGCACGTAGAGCGCCAACAGCAGTGCGGCCATTACTCCCTGTCGCCCGCAGAAACGACAATGGTCTTCAAACGCTTATTGAAAGTTCCACGGGGAAGCAATATTCTTCGTTTGCAACCAAGACAAACGAGGCCAACATCTGTGCCGAGGCGAACGACCTGCCACTCATAGCTGCCGCATGGATGTTTCTTTCTAAGGCGCACAATGTCACCCAAGTGAATCTCCACGTACATGGTTCGACATTATAACAAATGGCCGTGCACGGGACATGCAGTGCGCCCGGGAACCCTGGCAACTTTAAGGCAGCGCATATCCGTCAGCGGCATGGCATATTTTGTGCATGTACTTCATCTCATCGCCAGCAATCTATGCTATGATGGTATATGATCCAGCCACGCGCGTGGAGTGTAGATATGAGGAAGAACATGGGCGCCTATCAGCGTAGTGACGACAGCGAGTCTACACCTGGGTTGGGGTTCACGCTGCGGGAACCCCAGAAGCAGTTGCTGCTGTTGATCGCCCGCGAAGCAATTGAAAAAGAAGGGGTAAAAGATACAACACTTGCCGAGGCCCTTGATGATGAGGCTCTCAATATGCCTGCGGCCGTATTCGTCACCCTTTGGGCACCCGGCTCAATCCCGGGTGGTGCTCCAGAGCTCCGTGGCTGTATCGGCCAGCTGAACAGGGACATGCCCCTTTATCGCGCGGTCCAGCTTGCTGCCAGTGGTGCGGCCAGGCGCGATCCTCGCTTTCCGCCGGTTGGCGGCGCTGAGGCGCCTACCTTGCGCATCGAAATTGCGATACTTACCCCGCTTGAGCCGGTTGCGACACTCAAGGAAATCGAGATTGGTCGTGATGGATTGGTCATCGAGTCAGGAGGGTACCGCGGACTCTTGCTGCCAAAAGTCGCTTCAAGACTGCACTGGGACGCCGGAGAATTTGTGCGTGGGGTTTGTACGAAGGCCGGACTCCCAGGTGATACATGGCCGGCGCGTGGCAAGCTGTCTCGCTTCCAGACGATGGTCATAGAAGAGTCTGCGCCCTAGCTGTCCCTTGCTTCCATCGGGAGGGTACTCCATCTCATATTGCCATAATTGCCCCAGCATTACGCACAACTTACCTGGAGGCCGTTTTCGGCAGCTGGGTGCCGCTACCGAGTGATAACGTGATGCCCATTCTGCAAAATGAACTACCGGTGGTGATGGTCCATGGCATGTTCGGCTTTGGATCGCAGGAATTAGGCCCATTAAGTTATTGGGGGTCGGCGTTTGAGGTCGAGTCATCGCTGGAACGTGTGGAGGCGAGCGTCGGCCCGATTAGCTCCACCCATGACAGGGCGTGTGAGCTTGCTGCGCAGCTGAAGGGCACGCGAGTAGACTATGGGAAACTTCACGCCACAGCCCACGGGCATGAACGTTTCGGTCGTGATCATAGCGGCAGAGCTATTATTCCTGTTTGGGACGCTCAAAATCCGCTTCATCTTGTTGGACACAGCCTCGGCGCGTCCACAATCTGCACCCTTCAAGAGTTACTCGCTGCGGACTACTGGGGCTGGGGCAGTACAGGCGCTTGGATAACATCCATTACCTCTCTCTCTGGACCCTTGAACGGCACTACCGCAGTCTATCTGCTAGGCGCCGATACCTCAAGTGGACTGCTGCGGCGCGGAACAGGAATCACACCATTGTTGAGATTGTTGGAGCTTTATGACGCATTCAGCGATACAACGCTTAGCACGTTTTACGATCTCGATCTAGACCACTGGGGGTATACGCCGCGGCCCGATGAGTCACTCGAAAGTTATCTACAGCGAGTATGTGAATCTCCATTCTTGTGGGGGGCGGACAATGCCTTTCATAGTGTGTCCTTGCACGGGGCTCGCCGAGACAATCTGCGATGGCGCACTTCCCCCCAGACTTACTACTTCTCGTATGTGACCTCAAATACCTTTCGCTGGCGCGCTTCCGGTTACCACTACCCCTCACCTCTCATGCACGCGACGCTCTCGCCGTTCGCCTGGCGACTCGGGCGTATGGATTTACCACGATCCTTAGGCTTCGTCCTATCAGCCAGCGCATCCGACTGGTGGGAAAATGATGGGCTCGTCCCTTCTTATTCCCAAGTATATCCGCGACATGGCGGGCATGACTTTGCTGGATTAATTGCTGAATCTACGCCCGCCTCATCATTCCTACCAGGACGATGGCACGCACAATGGGAGCGTGGATTTGATCACGCAGATATAGTTTCTGCACCACGCTGGTGGCTCAAAAAAGGTCAGCGGCGCTTCTACAAGAACCTCTTTGCACGGCTTGCTGCCCTAACCCCTACCCAAGCTCCATAATCGAACTTGCTATCTCTGTCAGCAATGCTGGCAGGTAAAATGTTGTACAGTGCTCTAGCTAATTGACTATGCGAAATAGTTGG
>JBJYWX010000136.1:0-15559 GCA_046259695.1 Promineifilaceae bacterium (SeqCode)
AGGTGGTCATAAAAGCCCAGGTGCTGGTTGGCGGCAGGGGGAAAGCAGGGGGGATTCGGCTGGTAAGAAGCCCTGAGGAAGCAGAAGAGGTTACCACTCAGATCTTATCTATGCGGATCAAGGATCTTCCGGTAAGAAAAGTGCTGGTCGATGAAGTTAAAGCGGCTGCAGCACGGACGGACGTATTTTTACTAGATTCCGCTATCGGATACTACGGTTCCACTGGCAGCCAGATCATCACCGAACAGGCATCCGCGGGTAATGATTTTCTGGCGTTGGTATCAGAGGAATGGGAGGCTTCAACGGCGCCCGTTGAAGCAATGGGTTTGCGCCGAGCCGTTGCTCGTATTGGGCTGGTGCTTTCGACCGAAGAGGGCGCTTTGAGGCGACTGCTACTGCCCGCGCGCCTTTTTGCCGGCGGTTGGTTTGGCAGCGGGAAACAATGGTGGTCCTGGGTGCACATCGCCGATACCGTAAGCGCGCTGCGCTTCCTGCTGGAACAAAACTCCGCGCAAGGCGCATTTAACGTCACCGCGCCCAATCCGGTGACCAACAAGGAATTCGGTCGTGTGCTCGGTACCGTTTTGAACCGGCCTTCGCTGCTACCCGTTCCGGCTTTTGCCTTGAACCTGGCGCTGGGCGAAGTGGCAACCACGGTGCTAGACGGCCAGCGCGTTGTGCCCGAGCGCCTGTTGGAACAGGGTTTTTCGTTTGCTTATCCGCAGCTCGAAGGTGCCCTGAGGAATCTAATCGACGGTGAAAGAATTGGCGGACAGGCGCCAGCGCGACAAACGGCTGGATGAAGCGCTATTTCCTGATGAAGTACCGGCTGGATTAAGCGGAGCGCCGTTCCAAGATTGAGAGAGTGACCTGTTCAGCGCTGCGTTTTAGTTCGATTCTATCGCCATGATTGATGTTCTTAATAACGTCGCCATCAAAATCAAAGGCATAGGGAATGCCCTCTAGTGAGCATGCGGGCGCCGTCTGCTGGTCTATGTCCGTGTTGACAATTGCCCGCGGCGCCCGATCACGATAATAGAGTTCGAGGAGCACATATGGCGCTACGGAAGATCCGCTGCCCTTAGGATAGATGGCGATCTTTCCAGCCATGCTTTGCCCATCGCGGGGATGCCCCGCTTCCTCCACCGCCCCTGTTTGACGATTCACATAGCCTAGATAAGTGATTGGCTCCGGCGAAACAAAGGCTTCGCCGCGTATCACAAAATCGCCCTGCGAAGGCAGCCCCCGGCCGCTTACCGTAAAAGGTCCGCTTTGTAGCGGGCCGGCTACAACGGGTGCAGCACCACTGCCCGCCACTTGTAGCGTCGCTATAGGCCCAAGTAAGTCGTTCGCAGCTGCAACTACCGTGTCACCGGTAGCTACTTTGATGCAGTCTGCCAGGGCTGCGACGGAGGTGGGGATGCCATTCAGTCCCGATTTGATATAGTGCTCGGCTTTCATAGAGTTGGTCAGGATGTGAGCGACCCAGGATTTGTCGTAGGGCACAACCTCGGGGCAGGTATTTTCCAACAGCAGCGCCCCGCTTTCGCGGATGATTTGAGCAACGCCGGTGTTTTCGGCGATTGCTTTGTTTGCGGAAGAAGTAAAGATCCAAAGGGGGGGCATTTCGCCGGCCGCAGACGGCTCGCTGCGCACTCGGCGTCCTTGCAGTAAACGGGCGACAGCGCGTAATTCGCCCATTGAAGCCTGTGGGCAACCAATCGTTATAAGAGAGACAGTCGTCCGCGGCTTAAGCGCCTCGTAGCGTTCAGCCAGCGTCTCGGCGTCAAATTGAAGATGATCCTGGAATGCTCCCTCCGGAGCCGGTTCACCGGCCAGGTAGAGCAGGGGACATCCATAATTGGCAGCGGCTGCGGAGAGAGCTTTGCGCTGTTCATGGCCAACATTCGCCGCCAGGCCCTCAATCAAAGGAATGGGCCCGTACGGCATGCGCCAATAGCTTTGGCGCTGTTTGCCGATCCAATCGCCCAGGATGGAGTAATCTGTGGGATCGTCCAGACGGGCTGAAACTCGCACAGCCAAATTCGGCCTGCGTGCCGCCTCGGTCAGAAGACCATAGAGGGGCGTGTATCCGGTGAGGGCGCAGGTGAGGGCCGATAAACCCGATTCGCGGTTGGTCTGCAGTCCGCAGTAAGAGTTGCCATAACAGATGGCGTTTGACTCGGCCCAGGCAGCCATTCCTTTGGTCACCACTCCGTCCCATTCATAAGGCGTGCAGGACTGGGTGGGACGGACGCCCAACCGTGTATAGTGCTGTACGATTTCATGATTATGCTGCAGGAAGTTAGGCGCCGTAATGTGCATGGCACTAAATTGCGCTTCATCACAACCGGCCGAATTGAGCGTCGTTGGCACGGCGACCTGTGCCAGGGGATCGGCGGTTAGTTTGGCCAGGAACTGGCGCAGCCCGAGACCGCCGGTTAGAGGTGAGACGCCGGATAGATGCGCGCTGGTAATAGGGACCAACTCCGTTGCGCCGGCGGCTGCTGCCATGTCCAGCAGCAAACGCATTCCCATTTGCTTAGCCAGGCCCTGTTCACCATTGAGCATGGCCCGCTGTTCATCGTTCAGGTTGACACGCTTTGGCATAGATTGATTCCACCGGCCCCTTTATGCCGGTACGAGATAAGTGTAGTACGCGTCTGAATCGGACGTATCCGGCCGCACAACAGCGACTTCAACACCGGTGACATCATGAATAGAACTGGCCAGCTGTTCAACCGGATCATCGCCAAAAACAGAAGCGGCTGCTGAGCGCGGCGCACCAAGCAAGAGGAGGCTTGCTCGGCGCTCCTGCAAGAAATCACAAATCTCCTGTCGTACGTTGCCCTGTCGGATAACTTTACTGCATGGGATACCCTCACTCATTGCCCGGCCTTCGGCAATATTGAGCATTGCCTGCCCAAGCCATTCTAACTCCTCCTCTACCGCCCTTTCCAGTGCAGGTTCCACGCCAGTTACAGAGTCCTGGGAGACTACGTACAGAAAGACAAGGGGGAAACCGGAAGCCATGGCCTGTTCGATGGCTGCCATTTGCACTGCGCGACTGGCTTCCCCGCCGCGCGTGGCACAAACAATCTCATTCATCGGCATGCTCCTCAGGGCCACGGTCTGTCTCTTGCAGACTAATAGCCGCTTGCCGCTCGCCGCGTTGTTCCTTGATGATGGTAACCGCTGCAATATGGTCATCGGTTTCCTTGCCTAATTCTTCGTGCACGTCTTCGGCGATCAGATCCGCCTGCATGGCACTGGTAATCGCCGAACGCTCAGCGCGCAGGGCATCGAGCCGCGCCTCAATGAACAAATCCTGTTCAAGTTCCGGGTGCGCTTCCAGATGATCGCGGATGGTGAGCTTGTTTTGGTCAATCTGCTCCCTATAAACAGCGCTGATGGCCTGCCACACGTCACGGAACAATAGTCCTTCACGCTCCAGGCGATTGACTTCATCCAGGCCCGCGCGATGGGCATACAATCTTGCCTGGCGCCGCTGGTATTCGATGAGGTGTTCGGGTTTATCTGCCAGGCCAAGGCGAACGATTAGATTCTCGATTGTTGTGCCCTGGACGAGCAAGGTGAAGAGAACGACACCAAAGGTCATCACCCGCAGTTCGTTGGCAAACAAGTTGCCGAAAGTTTCACCAGTCAGCGTCAGGGCCAGGGCCAAACTGATCGCCCCGCGCAAACCTCCCCAAAACATGACATGACGATAGGACATCGGTACCTTTTGCGGAATGCGCGCGAGGCGGGAGTACGCGCCAGTAATGCCATAGACAACAATGGCTCGCGAAAACAATACGGCAAGGACGGCAACGATAATGGGTATAATGTTGGGCAGCATCTGGCTTATCTCGATTTCCAAGCCGATAAATAAGAAGACGAGCGAATTAGCCAGAAACGCGGCGAATTCCCAGAAATTGTCCAGGGCAAGCCGGGTCGTGGGGGATGTGTTCTGGGTACCGATGTTGCCGACCATCAGTCCGGCGGCGACAACGGCCAGAATGCCGCTGACATGGAATGACTCAGCCATTACGTAAGCGCCAAGCGCAAGAGCGACGGTCGTGGCCGTTTCGATCAAGTGATCATCAACATTCTTGAGAATGACATAGGAGGCGAAGAAGCCCAGAAACAGCCCTATTCCCAGGCCACCCAGGGCTACCTGAAGAAATGTAACCAGGCCCGTTGTCAGCAGTGAGATTCCTTCTGCCGCGGGGTCTAGCCCGGATACGGCAAAGCTGACGGCCATCGAAAAAAGGACGATTGCCACACCATCGTTAAAGAGGCTTTCCCCCTCAACTAGCAACTGCAGACGCTTGCTTACACCCAGATTGCGGAAGAAGGCGATGACCGCCACCGGGTCAGTGGCTGATATGAGGGCGCCGAAAGCCACCGCGGCCAGTAGGGGAACGTCGAGCACCCAGGTGATGATTTCGCCGACGATCAGGGTACTAAGAAGTGTTCCCAGCACCGCCAAGAGCACAATAAGGATCAGATCTTTGCGCAGCTTCTCCCACTTAATCTGCAGGGTAGCCTCGAACAACAAAGGTGGAACAAGCAGAGCCAGGATCATGTCGCTGCTAATATCAAACTGAAGCGGGTTAGGGAAGAACGAAAGCAAGAGGCCGACCAGGACCAGGGCGACAGTATAAGGGATGCGGATACGGCGAATGACGATAGCGACCAGGGCAGCCAGGGCAAGCAGCAATACGATACTTACTTCCGCCTGTATCAGGCCGCTTTCTTCAGCCAGGTAGGATGTAAACTCCATAAAAGTCTCCGGTGTGTGACTGCGCCCTTAGGCGTTTAAGTAATCAGCCAGGTTGACGGCAGCATATGATCCTTTTTCAAACTTCTCGGGATCGGCGCTCCACGGAATAGTGCAATCGAAGCCGGCCTTGGTAGTACGGCTCTTTTGGCCTGGAACATGCGTGCCGGAAGGATCAAGAGAGCTGCCGGGCTGGTCGAGAAACAGATAGAGATCACGATCGCCTTGAAATCGGGTAGCCATGGCCCATTCTACATCTTGCGGATCATAGATGTTAATGTCAGTATCTACGACCCACACGTGTTTAAGCGATCCATGCCCCTTGAATGCGGCATCGATGGCCAGCCGCCCGTCTTCGGGACCTTGTTTTTCTATCTGCACAACCGCATGAAGCCAGGAGGCTCCACCGGGCGTGATGGCCACGGCCGTACAGCGGGTAACCTTGTTGACCTCCTTCAGAATCGTAGGTTCGCGGGGCATACCCATCAGCATCTTATGCTCCAATCCACCGGGAAGGAGCGCATGGAATATTGGATTCCGGCGATGGGTAATCAGATCGATCTCGATCACGGGCTGGTCGCGGACAATGTCCATGGTTTCAGTCAGGTCCATGAAAGGGCCCTCTTTGACCAGGCGTCTCGTAATGCGTCCTTCCAGGACAATCTCGGCATCGGCAGGCACTTCCAGATCAACCGTGAGACATTTGACAAGCGGAGTGGGCGCAAGCGCCTGTGCCACAGAGAGCTCATCGATTCCTGGCGGCGGGGACATGGAAGCCGCCAAATGGACTGCCTGCGAAACGCCGATGCAGATGGCAACTGGCAGGTCACCGTCAACCTTCTGCATGGCAGTATGGGTGCCGCGATTTTCAATGATACGCGCTGCAAAGTGCCTAGCATCCAGGCGTAGTAAACGGTGATAGCACATGTTACGGCCGAGGTCGGGATCCTTTACGATCACCACGGCACTGGCGATGTAATGGCCGCCATCTTGTGGCAGATGCAGCGGAATGGGCAGTGTATTCAAATCGACAGCGGGCTCGATGACTTCCTGGCAGGGAGCCTTTTCGACCAGCGGTGGAGGGGTTGCCTGGGCGATTGCCTGGGCCAAGTGATGGACGAGTCCGGAGGGGGCAATGCCAAGGCCCATACTCAAATAGCGGCGATCGGCGCACTGCCCGGAAAGGACGCGCCAGCCCGGATATTCTTTTATAGATTCAAACAGTACCAAAGAGCCTTCGAGCGCATGAGCCACATTGGCCAGCTCGAAGTTACTATCGACTTCTTTGCTAATCGTAACCAGCTCGCCGCTTTCACGCGCCTGGTCAATAACGTTACGTAAGCTCATAAATAAATCCTGTGGCCGCCACTGTTTTCACCACTTGTTGATAGCGGCCGGTGTGAATCTATGCGATGATTGTAAGTGGCTCGGTAAGAGGAGACAGGCGTTTTGCGCATAAATAAACGAGTAACCCTTCGGCCCAACGTCGAGCGTTTTGTTAGGCTGATTATCCAGATTCTGCCGTTCAGAGGCAATCCCCGTTACTTGACGAGCCATGATCGCCGCGATCAATACGCGCTTATCTTTTTTGGCGTAACACTTCTTAGCATATCCCTGGCGTGTAACGCATTTGCCGGAAGCAGCCAGCCGTTCCCCGATCCCCCTTCATTAACGCAGTCACCACCTTCGATTACTTTGACGCCCATGATGGCGGCGACCGCGACGATATCCGGCGACGATAGCGCAACCACAGTGACTACCTTGGTCGACTTGAATATTCGCCAGGGGCCTGGCGTACAGTATGCGCGTATTGGCTTCCTGCCCGCGGGGATCACAGCGCCGGTCCTTGGCCTTGAGCCCCAGAGCGGATGGTGGAAGATTCGCTGTCCAGAAGATGTAAGCGGAGATGCCTGCTGGGTTTCGGGCGGGGCGCGTTATGTAACCGTGACACGCCGGGGAGCTGTACCGACCATCCCGCCGCCAGTGACCCCGATCCCGGAATCGGCCGACGCCCAGACGGAGAACGGCCTCATAGCCTATCTGGATAATGGGCAGTTGCTGCTTGCTGATCTTGAAGATGTGGATTCGTATCCGGCAGAAATAGCCAATGCCAAGCAGATCAGCGAAGACGAAATAGTTGAACAGTTTGCTTTCTCACCAGACGGCCGCCGGCTGGCCTATGTGGCCCAGCACGAGCTCGGCAGCGCGCTGTATCTCTATTCATTTGATACCGATGAAGATTACCTGCTGACCACGTCAGCCGAGCTATTAGCCGTTTCTGCCGGCCAGACAGAGAGCCCCACGATCCTAATTGACAAGATACAGTGGCTGCCTGACTCGAACACGCTGGTCTTTAATACAACAACAATCCTTTCGACGGGCTCGTTGTTGAGCAATGAAGATTTGTGGACTGTAGAAGCCGGTGGCGAATTAAAGCAGCGCCTGGCCGCCGGCGAGGGAGGCGGTCGCTTCTTAGTTGAGTCAACGGGGCAGGTATTGGTAAGCCGCACCATGGAAATCGCCCGCGTTACGCTAAAGGATAATACACAGGAAGTCATTCTGCGTTTTACGCCCGTAAACACGGCCCGTGAAATCCCCTATTATCCAGAACCACAGCGTACTGAGGATGGCCTATACGTGGCAATTCCGGCAGCCGACCCCTGGAGCAGCGGGGCCGTCACCACACTATATGCCCTGCCGGCGACAGGCGGCGCGGTGGAGACAGGCATCGTCGCCAACGTCAGTCTTGACCAGCTGCCGCGATGGTCGGCCACCGGCCAGCAGCTCGCTTTTGTCCAACTTCCGGACAGCCAGGAGCAAACCGCGCAATTGGTGATTGCCGGAAACGATGGTTCCAGCGCCGTGCCCTATGCTGGCGGCCCGGTACTCCATTTCCTGAGCTGGAAACCGCAAGAGGATATATTTCTTTATTCGGGAAAGACGTTCTACGCACTGGGCCGCCTACACGATCCGCCAAAGCAGAGCGCGCTTCCGGCAGGGACAAGCAGCGGTGAGGCACACTGGATGACCAAGGACAGCTTTTTACTTACGGTTGATGACGTGGCTGCGCAGCGCTGGGAATTGCGACATGTGAACCAGGCAGGCGACATGACAGTCGTAGCCAGTGGACAGGGCCAGGATTCCGCCTTCGAATTGTGGCTGCCCGGATAAAAGATGACTCCCCTCGTCCTGCGCAGCGAGGGGAGTCGACAAAGGGGATGTCTATGGCCAAGCGATTGGCCACTGGTTGGATGACCAGGTCATCCCTATCCTTACCGCCTTCGCAAGAAAGCGGGGATATCCAGGTTGTTTGGTGAAAAGCGCGGCGGTCCAGCGGGACCGCTTTTCTCAGAAGCGCTGCTTTCCGATTTTTCTCTTTCTAGCTTATTTTCATTCGTTGCCGGTTGCTCCGCCATAATAGGCTCCGGCTCAGGTGCCGCTGGCTCGCGCTTGGGCCTCGCGTTCGGTGTTCTGGCAGCCGGTTCGTTGACTATTCGCTCCGGCTTATCACTGCGTACAACGGAGGTCAGGAGCTGCCGTCGTGCTGGATTTGACTCGAAGCCTGTGGCGATCACGGTGATACGCAGATCGTCGCCCATGGCCTCATCAACAACTGCGCCGAAGATCATATTGACGTCGGGATGGGCACGTTCGCGAATAATGGCCGCTGCCTGATTCACCTCGAACAGCGTCATGCCTGGCCCACCAGTGATGTTAAAAAGAATACCGCGTGCGCCATCGATTGTGACTTCCAGTAGCTGCGAACTGACAGATTGTTCCGCGGCGATTTTGGCCCGGTTTTCGCCTGATGCCATGCCAACCGCCATGAGGGCAGCGCCCCCTTCGGACATGATGGCACGCACATCGGCAAAATCAAGGTTGATCAAGCCAGGCGTTGTAATCAATTCCGTAATGCCCTGGATACCTTGCCTGAGAACGTCGTCTGCCATACGGAATGATTCCGTCAGCGACATGCGTTTGTCAGTCAATTCAAGGAGGCGGTCATTGGGAATGACTATGAGCGTATCGACTTGCTCGCGCAATTGCTCAATGCCGTGATCAGCGGCATTGGCGCGTTTGCTGCCCTCAAACAGGAAGGGGCGGGTGACCACCCCGATCGTCAGCGCACCTTGCTCGCGGGCTGCCTTGGCCACAATAGGCGCAGCGCCCGTGCCGGTGCCGCCGCCCATTCCCGCCGTAATAAAGACCATGTCTGACCCTTGCAGCACCTGATAAAGCTCGTCAAGAGACTCGCTGGCCGCTTTCTCGCCCCGCTCCGGATTGCCGCCAGCACCCAGACCGCGCGTCAACTTGTCACCGATTCGTACGCGCACAGGGGCATCTGATAACAAGAGGGCCTGGTTGTCGGTATTGACGACCACGTAGTCTACGCCGGTGATGCCTTCCCCGATCATTCGGTTGATGGCATTACTGCCCGCTCCGCCGACGCCCACAATGCGAATAACGGCCATACTTTCTAGTGTGGATGCTCTTTGCATCATCATATACCCCCTTTGTGCGGTAAGATGCATAACAACTCGCTGCCAACAAAAACGCTACGGAGCCTGGCTGCCCGCGACTTATGCGACAGCACGGCCCGACCGTCAGAGCACACAGGCCTACCAACCACGGCACCGAATGCGCAACCGGCACGATGTCGCAAGAACCGGTCTAAAAGGCGATGCTGGTGCCGTAACCTATTCAGTTCGGGTACTGCAATAAGGGTTGAGAAGCCTCAACTTGACGTAACATTACAACAATCGGCAGAATATGTCAAGTTGAGGCGATAAAAGTGCGGTGTGGATTGGGCGTGTTTAACCCGTCAGCGATCGACTGGCGGAGGCTGCCATCCTTTTTGAAAGGTATGGACTCTGTCACGGATTGACTGTGGGATTGGGAAGGCGCTTCCCGTAGCGTAGTTGTACATCACCTGGATCGTCTTCCCGATGGCTACCAACCGGCCGTCCTCGCCCTCAAGACGATAAACCAGGTCAAAGCTCGTGTTGCCGAAACGCGACAGCCCAACGCCCAGCACCAACTTCTCACTCAACAAAGCCGGCGAACGGTATGAGCATGTTGCCTCCACCAGGATCAGCGGAATATCCAACAGGCTCTCCGTTGCTAACTCGGTGCCGGAGAATAACTGGATCGCAAACTTTACCCGTGCGTACTCCATGTAGCTAAAGAAGACCGCGTTGTTTACATGACCAAACGCGTCGATATCGCGAAAGGCCACTTCAACCGTCGTCACATAAGGAAACTCCGCTGCTTGCATGCCAGTTCCTCCGTCCTATTGGCGATTCAGGAAATAACTTCCGCGCCGCCGGTCGCCTCGCAAACATAGATATGAGGGCTCATACCGGTGGCGCGCGCATATTCTTCGGCCACGGCAGTCGAGAAAGGCGCGGCAAAATCAGACGCTACCAGGGCCACAGCGCAGCCGGCAAATCCACCGCCAGTCATGCGCGCGCCGAAACAACCCGGCTGTGCCCGTGCAATGGTGACCATTGTGTTCAATTCGTTGCTCGATATCTCGAAATCGTCGCGCATGCTGGCGTGGCTCGCGTCCATCAGTTCGCCCAGACGCACGGCATCACCGGATTTCATCGCCGCCGCGGCTTCCACGGTGCGTGCGTTTTCGCTGATGACATGCCGGGCACGGCGCATTGCCAGCTCATCCAGTCCGGCGGCATGTTCTTCGAACATTTCTGAGGTGACGTCGCGCAGGGCCGGCACGCCAAAGAAGGCGGCCGCTTCCTCGCACTGCTGCCGCCTTTCATTGTAGGCGGAATCGACAAGTCCACGCCTTGTGGCCGTGTCCAGGATGACGACATTCGTACCACGTGGTAAGGGAACGGCGCTCGTGTTTAGGTTGCGGCAGTCGATCAAAAGGGCATGGCCGGGCTCACCGGCGGCTGAGATCATCTGGTCCATAATGCCGCAGTTTACACCCACCCACTCGTTCTCGGCCCGTTGGCCAAGCTTGGCCATTTCCTTGGCATTCCATTCAATCCCCGAAATAGCGGCAAAAACGCGCGCCGTTGCCAATTCGAGGGCTGCCGATGAGGATAAACCGGCACCAATGGGCACATCACCGCCAATTACGCCTTCCCATCCCTGTAGATGAGACCCTCTTTCCTGCAGGACAAAAGCAATGCCCTTTACATATTCGATCCAGTTATCGTCAGATCTGCTGAAATCGTCGAGATGAAACAAGGCTTCTTCATCCATATCGAGGGCATAAATGACTACCTCACGGTCAGCGCGCGGGTGGCAGGCCATCCACATTTCACGATCAATCGCCATCGGCAATACGAAGCCATCGTTGTAATCTGTATGTTCACCGATGAGGTTGACCCTGCCTGGCGCACGAACAAGCAGCGACGGAGCAGTGCCATGCCGTTCTTGAAATTCCGCGACAACCTTCTCGCGCATACTTTCCATGGTTTCCTACCTTCACTTGCGGTCACGGGCCAAAGCGTCCGCGCGCATGCTTTGTTTCTCGCCTCCGGATAGGCAGCAAGCTTGCATTCTCAGTCGCTAAGTATAGCAAAAGCGGCGGCTCCTGGACATCGACAAAGACCCATGCATATCTTATTATGGTGGTATCACCAGACGATAGATGGAGTGAAGTTACGTGACCATCCTGATATTTGCCAATGGCGATGTGGGAGACGTCGCCTGGGTCAAACCCTATTTGTCGACAGCGACGGCGGTTATCGCCGCTGATGGCGGCACACGGCATTTATGGCGTCTGAATCACGTGCCCGATCTGGTCATCGGCGATCTGGATTCACTGCCTGAGGAAGCGGGCGTATGGCTTGAGAGCGGGGAATCGGCCGTGCGACGGTACCCCCATGACAAAGATGAAACGGATCTTGAGCTGGCGCTAACCTATGCTGTCGAGCATTATGAAGAACCCATAGCCATCATCGGTGCGAGCGGCGGCCGGCTCGATCAAACCCTGGCGAACATCATGCTGCTGGCCCATCCCGCGCTGGCCGGCCGCCATGTTGAACTGCTGACAGAGCATCAACACGCCTGGCTCGTTACGGCTGAAACAATCATCCATGGCCAGGCGGGCGATATTGTTTCCCTTGTCCCGATCGGCGGACCGGTTCATATACGGCAAACAAGCGGGCTTCGCTGGCAGCTTCAGGACGAGATGCTTACTTTCGGCATGGCGCGCGGTGTAAGTAACACCATGACCGGATCCGAAGCGCAGATCATTGTTGATGAAGGCCACCTGCTCTGCATCCATACAAGTGGCCAGTGGAACCGTTAGGATTTTCAGCCCTGCTTGACACATGAACAGGCAGGTGTTACCATGCGCCAATTATGTTAGCTCGACAAAACGCTCGATTTATCGGCTTCGCTTTTGAGAATGACCCCGGTGCCGCGCACACGGCGGGAGTTGATTCTGCATGAGCTGAGCAAGCGCAGAAAGAACTACCAGTTAGAGACGCGGCCCGGGCCGCGTCTTTTTTTTGGCACAAAGGAGCGGGTATAATCGCGGGTTTGTGCATCGCCATCAGTAGGATACTGAGCAAGTAAGAAAATAGGAACAGGGAAATGAGTACGGATCTGGAAGAAATCTATGGCCATGCGGCGGCTGAACTGCTGCATGTCGACGACACGGCCGATCTTGAAACGTGGTACCGGAAGACGCTTGGCCGCAAGGGCCAGGTCTACTTGCTAACGCGGCAGATTGGAGATGTCGCTCCGGAAGATCGCCCCACGTTCGGCAAGCGGCTGAACGAGATCAAACAGGCCTTGCAGGAAGCCTACGATGTGCGGCGAGAAGCAATAGAGGCTGCCGAAATGTCGGAGTCATTGTCCAAGGAAGTGTTGGACGTCACGCTGCCCGGACGCCAGCCCAACCATGGAGGTCTACACATCGTAACGCAGACGCTGCGTGATATATACCGGATATTTGGCGATATGGGCTTTCAGGTGTACCGATCTCCAGATGTGGAGACGGATGAATACAACTTTGAGCTGCTTAATTTCCCGCCCCACCATCCAGCGCGCGAAATGCAAGACAGTTTCTACACAACACGGCAGGACGTTATCTTGCGCACGCATACCAGTGCCGGACAGATGCGCGCCATGCGTGAGTATTACCCGGAGCCTATCCGCGTAATCGTGCCTGGGATGTGTTATCGCAATGAGCAGATTACAGCACGCAGCGAGATTCAGTTCACCCAGGTGGAAGGATTGGCGGTGGGACACGATATCACATTCGCTGATCTGAAGGGCACGTTGACAGAATTCGCGCGGCGGCTGTACGGATCGTCGCGACAAACGCGCTTTCGTGCGAGTTACTTTCCTTTCACGGAGCCAAGCGCAGAGATGGACATCAGTTGCTTCCTATGTGAAGGTCAGGGCTGCCAGGTATGCAAACAGACCGGTTGGCTGGAGATATTAGGCTGCGGTATGGTTCACCCCAATGTGCTGCGTAATGGCGGCTACGATCCGGAGACCTATTTTGGGTTTGCATTTGGCCTTGGTCCGGAACGTGTCGCGATGCTCAAGTATGGAATTGATGACATTCGGCAGTTTTGGTCTAACGATCTGCGGTTTCTAGAGCAATTCTAGCTAGTTCATCGCCGTCTATCTGAACGAATAATCCATTCTTCCCATGGAGAATTAGAATGCTTGTACCAATTTCCTGGCTGCGTGATTTTGTAAATATTGATAGGCCGGTTGAGGAAGTCGCAGACCTCCTGACCAATGCGGGCCTTGAAGTCAAACATGTGAACTACATCGGACTAGAAGGGGCCGACCTCGTCTGGGATCGCGAGCGTGTTATTCTAGCGCACGTACTGAATGTTGCGCAGCATCCCAATGCGGAGCGACTGGTATTGGCCACGGTCGATTATGGCGCTTCGGAGCCTAAGACAGTGGTGACCGGTGCACCAAATCTCTTTCCCTTCGTCGGCCGGGAAGACATAAGCGGTGAAGCTATCTACTCGCCCATTGCCCTGGAAGGCTCGACACTTTACGACGGGCACAAGGCGGAACCCAAGAAGAGTACGTTAAAAGGGCGCGAACTACGCGGCATCTACAACGATGCGATGCTTTGTTCGGAAAAGGAACTTGGTATAAGCGAGGAGCACGAGGGCATCATTTTGATGTATAAGAACCCGTGGTCACCGGACTACCAGCCAGGCACACCTTTGCAAGATCTCTTGGGTGATGCTGTCCTCGATATTGACATCATTCCCAATATCGCCCGCTGCGCCTCAATCCTGGGCGTGGCGCGGGAATATGCCGCACTGACGAATCAGGAACTACGCCAACTCGACGATGAGCTTCTGATGGAAGGCAAAGACGCCAGTGGTATGGTCGAGCTTTCAACATCGGAGCCGGCGTTGAATCCGCGTTTCGTGGCCATCTTGATCGAAGGTGTTGTGCAGGCGCCCAGTCCTTTCTGGATGCAATACCGGCTGCGTCTTGCGGGCCAACGGCCGATCAACGTTGTGGTGGATATCAGCAATTATGTCATGTTGGAGATGGGCCAACCCAACCACACTTTTGACTACGATTTCTTACGCGCCCGTGCCGATGAATACAATCCGGATGGCCCTATACAGATACACACACGTCTGCCGGAACCAGGTGAAAAACTAACGACGCTTGATGGTGTCGAGCACGCGTTACCCGATTTCACGATCCTGGTTACGGACGGTGCCGGCGCCCTCAGTCTGGGCGGTATTATGGGCGGCGAAGAGAGCGAGATCCGGCCGGAAACGAGAAACGTGCTGCTCGAAGCAGCGGCCTGGAACTTCATTAACATTCGTCGCAGCGCTACGGCGCTGGACATCAGCAGTGACGCCGCATTCCGCTTCAGCCGCGGGGTGCACCCCAGCCAAGCGATTGTGGGAGCCAGACGGGCGGCCGAACTGCTGCGCCGTCTGGCTGGCGGCACGGTTCTGAATGGCATATTCGATTATTATCCGCTGCGTCCAGAACCAGTCATGGTGGAGTTAAGCCCGCGCTATGTGCAGCGTCTCAGTGGATTGGACCTGGACGCGGAAGAGATAATTGCGCTCCTGGAAAGGCTGGAATTCACGATTGAACCCTACGGCGACCATTTGCTGGTCACGGTTCCTGACCATCGCATGGACATTGAAGGGCCTCATGATTTGGTTGAAGAAGTGTGCCGATTAGTAGGTTATGACAAGATTCCATCTACCATAATCGCTGACGAACTGCCTCCCCAGCGCGGAAACAAACGCCTGGAAACGGAAGAACACCTGCGAGACATACTAGTACAGCTAGGCTTGCAGGAGGTTATTACCTATCGCTTGACCTCAGCCGAGAAAGAGGCGCGACTCATTCCGAAGGACAGCCCCGCTGGGGAGGATGACCGGCCTTTTGTGACGCTGACCAACCCTATCTCCGCCGATCGTGCTGTCCTGCGCCACAGCGTGCTGTCTTCTGTAATCGAGGTCGCGGCCCAAAACAGCCGCTTCCAGGATAGGATCGCTGTCTTTGAGATCGGCAAGGTCTTTCTTGAGTCAGAAGATAGCATTCTTCCAGACGAACTGACGCGCCTGGCGCTAATAATGAGCGGCTTGCGAAATGAGCCGCACTGGAGCCAGCCCGGCGAGGGGCAGCTATTGGATTTTTATGATCTCAAGGGCACCCTCCAAGCCCTGTTCGACGAGCTGCACCTTCCTGTTGACTACCAGGCGGTCGATCATCCTAGCTTCCGCCCGGGTCAGGCCGCGCGCCTGCTTCTGGATGGCACCGGCATTGGAACGATGGGTG
>JBJYWX010000137.1:0-2287 GCA_046259695.1 Promineifilaceae bacterium (SeqCode)
TCTTCGTACAACGAATTTCGGTGCACCCATTTGCCATGTTCGCCGAACATCTGCCCGTGATCGCTGGTCAAGACAATCAGGCTGTTTTCCAGCAAACCCCGGCCTTTCAGATCGTCCAACATCAGGCCAAGCTGCTGGTCCCAATAGGCAATCTCCCCGTCATAGAGCGCGATTAGATGCTCAAGATCGCGGGCGCTGAGGGTGATCTTACCGGAGACGACATCATGCCCATGCCCAAATATCTCCGGCGTCAGAAAGCCGCTGTAATCGGGGTCGAACTTTGTATCGAAGGGAGCCGGCGGGTCATACCAGGAATGGGGATCGAAATAGTAGAGGAATAGGAACAACGGTTGGCCGCTCTCGGTAAGCACTGTGCTGTTGGCATTGAGCCACGTCTGGGCCAGTTTATTGACGGAAGCTGCCATGTAGCGATCGTTGCCTTCGGTCTGGGCATAATGATCAAACCCCTGACTGTAGCCGAACTGCGCGCTCACCCACCAATTATCGACAAAACCGGCCGTAACGTAGCCGCTGTCGTGCAGGTATTCTGCCAGGAGCGTTTCGCTCTCCGGGATGCGTCGGCTCATGTCGGCCCACACGGTGTCGATGTCGGAAGGAAGGCGCCCGCTGAGCAGCGCCCCATTTGAGGGATTGGTCCATGATGACACGGCCGTCGCTTCAGTGAGTAACACGCCCTCAGAGGCCAGGCGCGCCTCCACAACAGGCGCCGTCTGCCGCGCGTAGCCGTAGGACTGCAAATGATCGGCGCGTAGCGCATCGACCACGATAAAGATGATGTTGGGGGGGCGGCCATCGTCAGCACTCGCCTCTTGCTCTGCAAATGCAATCAGCGGAAGCAATCCAATAAGCAAAATCAAAAGCAGTGGTTTCAACACAGTAAGGCGCATGTCCAGGCTCCTTCGGTTGGACAGATTGCCGCTTCGACGTCGTGCACCGTGAAGCGGATATTCAACCTAAATAGGCATTCTGCGGATATTTGGCTGTAACGCCAGCATAAAAGTCGGCCAGTTTGGCAAAGTCTGCTTCCATATCGCCGCTGGGCATCAGCGGCGGCCCGATCTTGATCGTTTTCGTTGGGTAATCAAATCCCGCGGGCACGATCGGTACACCGGCACCGTCGGCGATGCGATAGAATCCAGTCTTCCACCTGTCTACTTTGCCGCGTGTGCCTTCCGGCGTGATAACGAGGACAAATTCATCGCGCTCGTTGAATGTTTCTATAGCACTGCCAACAATGCCCCCAGCCGCGCTACGATCGATCGGCACACCGCCCAACCAGCGCAGAACTGTGCCAAGCGGTTCCCAGAATAAGGTCTCCTTGCCCAAAAAATCAAGGCGCAAACCGATTGACAGAAGTACATTTAATCCCACTGGAAAATCGATATTTGAGGTATGCGGTACGACGGCAATGATGAACTTCGGCTCGTCCGGGAAATTGCCTTCGTAAGTCCAGCCGGAGGCGACCATGGATAAACGGCCGATAAGGTGCGACAGACGGTTGCCGCGATGAGGCACCGAGGGCGGCAGGACAGGCAGTTTGATCCGTTCCGCGAGGCTCATTATGACTTAAGCTCCAACCAATTTATACCTGTGCTGGCATCAACTTTCAAGGGAACGTCCAGCTTCAATGCCCCGGACATGATATCGACCATAAGCGGCTTCACCTCGGCCAGTTCCTCCTGCGGAACTTCAAGCACCAGTTCGTCATGAACCTGCAGGACCATGCGCGCCCGGTAACCGGCGAGCGCCTCATGCAGTTGATTCATGGCGATCTTAATAATGTCGGCGGCCGTGCCTTGAATGGGGTGGTTAACCGCCTCACGTTCGGCGCGCATCATGGCCTGGCGGTTGCTGCCGCTGGCAGGCATTTTAAAGATTGGAAAGTAGCGCCGCCGCCCAAGCAGTGTTTCCACATAGCCCTGCGTCCTGGCCAGTTCCTTGGTTTCGTCTAAATAGAGGCGAATACCGGGAAAACGTTCAAAATAGCCCGCAATGTAGTTCTCGGCTTCAGCCAATGTCAACTCAGAATCGCGCGCCAGGCGATAGGCACCCATCCCATAAATCAGGCCGAAATTGACCGCTTTGGCGAAGCGGCGCTGATTAAAGCTCACTTCATCAATGGGCACGCCATACACGGCGGCGGCCGTCGTGCGGTGAATGTCCTGATCCTGCAAGAAGGCATCGATCAAGGCTTGATCCTGGCTGATATGGGCCAGCACCCTGAGCTCGACCTGCGAATAGTCCGCCGCCAGAAAGAGCCAGCCCT
>JBJYWX010000138.1:0-3151 GCA_046259695.1 Promineifilaceae bacterium (SeqCode)
ACAACCTGAGATCGATTGTGAAGGGCGAGATAGGTTCGAAGCAGTAGATAATCGCTATAGACAAAACTGTCCGGACCGAAGTCAGGGATATCCTCTTTGAAGTCCGGCTGGGTAATGGTCAGCTGGCGCGAGTGATTGTGCCGCTCCTGCGTATCTCGAATATGGCGGTGCAGGCGGCCTGCGCGCTGCAGAATCAGGTCGATGGGTGCCAGGTCGGTAACCATGACGTCAAAATCGAGATCAAGGCTCTGCTCAATTACCTGCGTGGCCACCACGACGGCTTTGTGCGGCCGGCGGCCGTCCTTTCCGAATTTGCCCAGAACTTTCTCTTCAATTTCCTTGCGCCAGACTGGCGGGAAACGGCCGTGGAATAGTATCAATTCATCATGCGGGACAATATCGGCTAGTTTGATTGCGCGATAGACATCCTGAGCGCGCCGGACAGTGTTGCAGATAACGGCCGCGCAGCCTCCTCCCGCCAATTGTCCCTGCAAGAAATCGGCAATCTCTTCCGGCTGGCGGCCGACGCTCCAATTGAACCCCAGGACATATGGCTCCGGTTCAGGCAGGCGTATTGTCTCTTGCTTCTGGGCATTGGCAATGGTGAGCGCCGGATAGCAGGCATCCACGACCTCTGGCTGTTGTCCGGTGTAGGCCTTGACCAGATCGCACCTCGTTTTGGCGGGTAGGGTGGCCGAAAGAATGATCACCGAGGTGCCGATGGCGCTGAGCCATTCCAGCAACCGGTGAAAGAGGGTGTTCATGTATGTGTCGTAGGCGTGGACTTCGTCGAAGATAATAACTTTATGGCTGAGCGCGAACAGGCGGACGAAGAAATGTTTTGTCTGCAGGATGCTGAGCAGGGTCTGGTCGACCGTGCCCACGCCAAAAGGGGCGAGCAGGGTGCGTTTGCGCGGATTGAACCAGCTTTCGGCCGTAATTCGCGCTTTTTCGTCATCGCCCACACCCTGGAGTTCAACCGCTTTCTTGAGTTCGTCCATCCAGGCGGCCTGTCCATGAACAAGATGATAATTGATAGGCATATCGGTATAGCGGTGCTTGAGGAATTGGCCGACACGGCCGTACATCTGGTTGCTGGTGGCTTGCGTGGGCATGGCAACGTAGAGTCCGCGGCCGCCGTCCCGCTGCAAGAAAGTATCGGCGATATGGAGCGCAGCCTCCGACTTCCCAATGCCCGTTGGCGCTTCCAGGATGAGCAGCGAAGGTGGTTCCAGATCGTGGACAGCTTCAATGACCTGCTGCTGTACCGGGCGCGGGGCGTCAAAGTCGAGGTAGGAGAATGAGTCAGCAAAGCTCCCTACCTGCCCTGATGGCAGCCAGCCAATCCAGCCCAGATCTTGCAGTCCTTCTCGTGCTTTGACGGCCGAATAAGTTGCATATTGGCGCGAGGACATGGCCTTCTCAATATAGCCGAAACATTCGTCATTACGAGAGCCGATCCAATCGGCAACGGAGGTCAAGCCGGAAAGAATGGTGAGAAAGGCGTTTTGTTCGGCCGTCGATTCAGGAAGAGAGACAGCCGCAGGAGGATCGAAAACGGCCTTTAGTTCCCAGACAAGATCGCGGCGCAACGTGTCCCACCGTCCGTGCTTACTGTCATCAATATGTAGATCTGCATCCGGCTGAGGCCAGATACCATGGTGCCCGCCGACAGCGATGGCGATTTTGCGGGAGAACCGCTCGTCTATGCCAAGTAGATCTGGTAAGAGCGCGCTTAATGCCCAGGTGGATACGGTACCATGCGGCGTGCTCTTGTCGTATGCTCTGTTGACCCCGTCCAATACCAGACCAGCCTTAATGAGTTCCGTTTTCAGTTCAGGAGGTGCATACTTCTTTTGGTAAGCAGGACCGGCCTTGCCTAGATCATGCAGGCCGGCGATGAAGGCCAAGAAGCGTCCACACTCGTCCTCATTCAGTTTCAATATCTGAGATAGGCGCTGCCGGGCGCCCGCAGCCAGCACGTCCTGCCACATCGCCAGAGCCACTTGTCCAACATCGATGAGATGATAAAGCAGCAGGTGTATTTCTTCCCGTTTTGCGGAGTTCGTCTTGGCATAGGGGATGTGGTGCAGAAGTTTCGCTGTGGATTCCGTGCCGTATAGTTTGTTGAGGCGAGTGGCTGTTTCTTTTAGTTCCTGCCTCAGTTCCGGGGGTTCAAGCACCTCCACGTCACCGCCCCAACCGCGAATCCAAGGTTTCATATCCGTGGTATCGGCCACTTCGACCCACCAGCGTAACGGGCCGCCGGCCTCTTCCTCAAAATCCTGAGAGGGATGCCATTGCGTTTCCAAGACTCGTTTCTTTACCGTCGGGCTGAAGCGCAGAACAACGCGCTGCAGTTTATCACCGGTGATGATCGACCACGCATTACGCAGAATATCCAGACCGGGAAAAGATGCGGGTATTTGATACTCCTCGCTTGTAATAGTGGCTGTCCGGATTCGCTCCACCTTGTACGAGCGAATATCGTCTACAGTTGAACTATGACCTATGATGTAGGTTGAGTAGCCAATTGCCGAAGGTTCGATGAGATAGGTGGAAAACAGCGCCTCAAATTCACGGCCTCTGTAGGGTTGGTAGGTGATTTGCACTTTCCTGCGGTAGATGTAGCCGCGAATTATTTCACGGAATATAGAAGGATAGCTTGGGTCAGTCGGCCGTTGGGCCAGCTCTTGCGCCGCCTGCCGGATTTCATAGCCAACTCCGGCATCAGCGGTGAGCACTTCGGCCAGGCGATAGAGCGCCGACTCAGCGGGTTCGTTACGTCTATCCTGCTGTTTCACAAACAGGCGCGAAGCCAGATAAAGCGTCATGGCTTCTTCAGGCTCTAGCGCAAAGCGGCGCAGCCTCGTTTCGTGGTATGGCAGGGCATACCAGAGAATTCCCTCTTTGAAGATCTTACCTTCGTCTCCTAGTTCGCGGAGATAGTTGTTAACGGTGCGATTTTCGAGATTGAGACGTTCAGATATCTCGCTTTGCCTGATACCATTGTTCTGACGGACTTCCAGCCAGATGCGTTCTTTACGCTGGCTTCTTGTGTTCTCGTCAATTCGTGGCATATCTTCTCCCTCCAGAGAAAGCGACGATCACTACTATCCTCATTATGAGTCCGATTTGGAAAATTACCAAA
>JBJYWX010000139.1:0-8117 GCA_046259695.1 Promineifilaceae bacterium (SeqCode)
AGCGATACTTCAATGACGAGGGTAAGATGATCGATCTCAAGTCGAGTTTGCACAGGGTGGTCGAGCCTGGCACATCCGAAACCGGAAAGTGCTTCCATGATCTTCCCAACACCATCCTGACCGTAGTCGCCTATCAAGACCCGGTGAATCCCCGCTTGGATAATAAGCCGCTTTCAGGCGGCTGAAATGCCAAGGCTGCAACTCATTGAATCACAGGGTACAGTACAATCCGTTCACGAACGCCGCCGTGAAAATGGCTACTACCAGCAGCAGCTTTTTAGGGAGAAATCAAAAGCAGGGACCACCTCTACCGGGATGTAGACACTGAGCAACTGCTGGCCATGCACAACAAAAGGGCTGCGCACATTTCCGCGGTACGCCAGGCAAATTCTTGCCTGGCTCGATACCCAAACTCTAGCCTAAAAATCCATCTCCAGGTACGGCATGCCGGCCACGATCCGCTCCCGGCGGCCGTCCATGAAGCTTTCCACCCATGTATCCCCGGCCAGGCTGTCATAATCGCGCTGGATAATGGCATACAGATCGATCTCGCGCAGGGTCATAAAATATGGGATTTCCCGCTGCCAGACGGGATCTAAATCATTCTCGGCGGCGTAGCCGTTCATGAAGCGGCGCCAGAAGTGCGGGGCAAACTCGGCCGCGTCGCCACGGTTGGTCACGGCGTAAAAAAGCACCATCGCCAAATCATAGGCGAAGTGGCCGTGAACGCAGTCGTCAAAGTCGAAAAGCGTGATCCGGCCTGCCTCATCAACGAAGAAATTCCCGGCGTGCGCGTCCTGGTGGATCATACCGTAACTTTCGCTGTCGCGCGGCAGAGCATGCAGATGGCCCAGAACCGCCTGGTAATGATCATCTAGCGCCGGCTCCAGCGGCGGCAGATTCAGATTCCACTCCCAGTCCCATTCCGGCCGGCGCCAGGCCGGGCTGCCCGGCGTATACCCTTTACTCAGCGCGTGGATGCGGCCCAACAGGCGGCCGTAGGCGTCCACCACCTCATCCGACCAGCCTCCCATCTCCCCCACCGGCCCGCCCGCCGCCTTGACAAAAGCGGTTGCTAGGAACTGCCCCCCTTGCCCGTCGGGAATCTGCTCCACCAGGTCGCCGCCTGCCGAATTGACCGCGGCCGCTACCCCTGCGCCGCCCGCCGCCAGGTAATTGATCCAGTCCACTTCGCCGTGAATCAACTCCGGCGTGCGCCGCCGGCTGTGGCCCAGGCGCAGGATAAAGGAACGGCCGTCCCGTTCGAATTCGTAGATAAAACTCTCGAATGCATCCAGCGGCCGCATTTCCCCGGCCGCGATGCCGTAACGGCGCCGTGCCTCCTCGACAACACCTTCGCTCAAACGATCACGAATCTCTTTTTCCAAGAAATGCCTCCTCTGCGTCCTCCGCGTCTTCTCCGCGTCCTGCGTGTCCCATTCTTTATACGCGTCTTATACTGCCACAGAGTAATAGCGAGATGTGCGCGTATTGCTACTGCGCGGCCCTGGTGCTATCATGCAATCAACGGCCCAAGTAGTTTAATAATTCAATACGGAGGTTACTGTGTCAAGATTTCGTGTTCCACTCTTGTTGGCAGCTGGTACCTTATTTGCCCTACTGCTTGTCATTTCATTAAGCCCAGGGGCAGCATGGGCTGGCCCCGCCGCGCCCGGTACCGCGGGCGCTTTTGAAGTTATCGCCACTGATTTACTCAATGCGCGCGGTCTTGCTTTTGGACCAGACGGCGCGCTTTATATCGCTGAAGCCGGTTCCGGCGGCGACGGCGTCTGTGTGCCGGGCCCCGAAAATAGTGAAAACTGCTACGGCACAACCGGCCAGATCAGCAAGGTCGAATTTGATGCCGACGGCAATCCTGCCGATCAAACGGTGCTGATCAGCGGGCTTTCCTCCATAGCCGCCAAGGATACGGGCGAGGAAGCCATCGGGCCAAATGACCTCGCTTTCAGCGAATCCGGCGACCTTTATTTCCTGATGGGTCTGGGCGCCGATCCTGCGGTGCGCGATCCCTCCGGCCCTTTTGGCGCAGCGGGCATGGACTTCGGCCAGCTTGTGATGGTCGACAGCGAGCTGAATATGGACAATGTGGCCGATGTATCCGCCTATGAGGGAACCAATAACCCTGACGGGGCGCAGGTTGACAGCAATCCTTACGGCTTGCTGCCCGCTGGCGATGATTTCGCCGTGGTCGATGCCGGCGGTAACTCGCTTCTCAGTGTGGCCAACATCAGCACGCCGACCACCACCGCAGCGGCGGCCGATATTTCAACTTTGGCCGTTTTCCCCGCGCAGATGGTTGAATTCCCGCCCGGCAGCGGCTCGATGATTCCCATGGATGCCGTGCCCACGGCCGTGGAGATGGGGCCCGACGGCGCCTACTACGTCAGCCAGCTAACCGGCTTCCCCTTCCCCGTGGGCGGCGCCTCCATCTTCCGCGTCGAACCCGGTGAAGCGCCGACCGTCTACCAGACCGGCTTCACCAACATCCTGGATCTGGCTTTCGGCCCTGACGGCAGCCTTTACGTGCTGGAAATGGCCAAAGACAGCCTGCTGGCCGACCCGCCGCCTATGGGCCGCATTACCCAGATCACGCCCTATGGCGCGCGCTCGACCTTCGCCGAAGACGGCCTGATCGCTCCCGTGGACATGGAAATCGGCCCTGACCACGCCCTCTACGTGATCAACCTCGGCCCAACGACCTCGAGCCAGGTGGTGCGCTACGAGCTGCCCGTGTCAACCGTTTCGCTGGACGCGGCCAAGGACAACACCCTCTATGAAAGTGAAACCGGCATGGTCAGCAACGGCCAGGGCCAGCACTTCTTCGCCGGGGCCGCCGGCGCCAAGAGCGGCACGCCCAGCTTGCGCCGCGGCGTTATTGCTTTTGATGTGAGCGCAGACGTACCCGCGGGCGCGACCATTCTCGGCGCCACATTGGAACTGAATATGTCGAAAACCATCGTCGACGACAAGGCCGTCACCCTGCACCCGCTGATGAAGGATTGGGGCGAGGGCGCTTCGGATGCCGACGGCGAGGAAGGCGCGGGCGCCACGGCCGCGACCGGCGACGCCACCTGGCTGCACAATATCTACGATACCGAAATGTGGAGCACGGCTGGCGGTGACTTTGAAGCCACTGCCAGCGCCAGCACCGTGGTCGGCGGCATTGGCAAATACGCCTGGTCCTCGGCGCAGGTAACGGCCGACGTCCAGGAGTGGCTGGACAACCCGGACGGCAACTACGGCTGGCTGCTGCTGGGCGACGAAAGCGGGACTACCTCGGTCAAGCGCTTTGACACCCGCGAGAATCCGCAGGAAGAAAACCGGCCCAAGTTGATCATCGAGTATGTTATGCCCCTGCCCGATTACGCCATCTTTGCTCCGGTCGTCAGCAGCCCGTAACAGGCGCTGCCCATTAAGTACAAACATGACTCACCTCGAATTAAATGAGGGGTGAGTCAAGAAAGGAATAGACCTCCTGGTATATGCCCAATGTATCGAACACAGGCTGGCCAGGAGGTCTCGTTTTGTTTTGACCTAGTCCATGCCGGCGTGTTACGAGCCTAACTGCTCGGGCAGCTTTGCCGCCAGGCTGTTCGTTGTTGGCTGCATTGAGCTTTCACCGCTGGCAACCTGCACTGTTCTATCAAAGGTTGTCGTCCATATATTACCTACCAATCGCCCTTCAAACAGCACGGCACCACCCGAGTTACCCCCTCTGACAACCTCACCGTTTAGACTTGCTAGCCGGTAGGCCGGTCGTTCCATATACACCCTTTCGCTCTCAATCAGCATCTGGATAAGTGTGATCGTCCCGCTCTCTTGCAAGTAAGCTGCGCTTACTCTGTCACCAGTCCCTAAGTTTGCGCTGTCGCCTACGGGAACGGCCGTCAACTTCTTTGCCACTTCCGCCGGCGCCGTCAGAACCTGCGTGCCTCCATCCCGGTAACGAATGAGCTGGCGGAACTGCTCACCGCTTAGCGTAAGCAGCAAGTCGCCGTTTACTGCGCGAAACTCAGCGCGCTCCAGGTTGTTCGTCTGCAGCTTCCAGTGATCGTGGGTCACGATGAGAAGCTCCTGGCGTGACCAGGCCTGTTCCTGGCGTGACCAGGCCTGTTCCTGGCGGGCCAGGGTTCCCAAACCTTCGTCAGCTATCAACTGCCTGAACAGCCGGCCATCGACGGTTAACAGCAGTTCTTTGCCCTGCGCGTCGCTAAGGGGAGCAAAGAGCGTGATACGTACAGTGCCCGCCAGCACCTGGTCACCGGATGAGGGATAAACCGCCTGCGGTGTGGCGAATATGGGCTTATTAGCTGTCAGCAATAGAACAAAACCGGCTGCCACGGCACCTATTAGGGTTAAGAACAAGAGTTTGCGTCTCATCTACCACCTCGCTGCGCCTCTTGGCGCGCTGTGATTGCTCTTGTTCTCAGTGTCTTCGCCGGCCGTCATCTCCTCTTCGTTTAGGCGTCAACAGAGTGGCCAAACTCGTCAACATTTTCTCGAGAAGCGAAAATTGGCTGCTTTAGAGGCTATCTATCGCCGAACAGGGGGGCGGTCCTGTTGACAGTCTTGCGTATCCGGCCGTCAACAGATCAACTAAGTTCGTCAACAAAACACAATGGGACCAACTTCTATGCTATTATGTCGGCGTGGACGGAAAGCATTTCTAAACAACATCCCCCACATCCTGAAAGTTAGCCAAAACTTGAAAGCGTAGGACATCGGCGAACCTGCCGCGGCAGCGCGGCAGGTCAAGGAGGCTCTTTGATGAGCGCATTAAGCCTTTCCTTGTTTGGTCGTTTCCATGGCAGTCTGAATGGCGAGCCCCTGGACCACTTTCGCACTAACAAAGTACAGGCGCTGTTGATCTACCTGGCTGTCGAGCAGGCGGCTTCGCGCCGTGAACGTCTGATGAATCTGTTCTGGCCGGGCATGCCCGAGCGATCCGCGCGCCAGAACCTTCGCCAGACGATCTACAATTTACGCCGTGCCATTCCCGATCTGCCGCAAAGTGGTGCAAGTCCCGGGAAACCGGCCGTGCCCTTGGTGCTGGTTAACCGCCAGACACTGCAGCTCAACCCCCTCGCCGATGCCGGCAGCGACGCCGGCCGTTTTTCCGCGCTTATCAAACAGGTGGAGACGCATGACCATCTGGACATTCTGCTCTGTCACGACTGCCGCAAGAACCTGGAAGAAGTCGTTGCCCTCTATGGAGGCGACTTTTTGGCCGACTTTTACCTCGACGACAGCAACGAGTTCGAAGCCTGGGCCGAGGCCTGGCGCCAGCAGTTCCGGCGCCACGCGCTCGATGCCCTGGAAATACTAGCGGCCGTGGCCGTACACAGCGCTTCTTACAATGACGCCCGCAGCTATATTGAGCGCGAATTGGAGATTGATGACCTGCGTGAAAGCGCCTACCGGCAGCTAATGAAGGTTCTGACCCTGAACGGCCAGCGAGCGGAGGCAATGGCTGCTTATGAAGGGTATCGGCGGCTGCTGGCCGAAGAGTTAGCCATGGAACCCGCAGCGCGCACCAGCGAGCTTTACGATCAGATCCGTGCCGGGGATATGAACTTTGCCGCCCCCCCTGCCCAGGAAGTGCGCGGCCTTGAACTGAAAGAAAAAATCGGCGAAGGCACTTACGGCGCGGTGCATCGCGCCCTCCAGCCAGCAGTCGGCCGTGAAGTGGCGGTCAAGGTCATCCGCCGGGAATACGCCGATGATCCGCGGTTCATTCGCCGCTTTGAGTCCGAGGCGCAGATCATCGCCCGCCTGGAGCATCCCTACATCGTGCCGCTCTACGACTACTGGCGCGATCCCCAGGGCGCCTACCTGGTCATGCGCCTGCTGCGCGGCGGCACCCTGCTGGCCTCCCTGGAAAAAGGCCCTTGGGCGCTGGAACCCGCCGTTAGAATGGTTGACCAGATCACCTCTGCCCTGGCCGTCGCCCACAGCCAGGGCGTCATTCACCGCGACATCAAGCCGGCCAACATCCTGCTCGACGAGGCCGGTAACGCCTATCTCTCTGACTTTGGCATTGCCAAAGATCTGGTGGGCGACCTGGGATTCACCGCCGCAGGCGGCATCTTGGGCACGCCGGACTACGTCTCGCCGGAACAACTGCGCAATGAACCACTCAGCCCGCCCTCTGATCTGTTCAGTCTGGGAGCCGTGCTCTACGAAACACTGACCGGCGAACGGCCGTTCCCCGATCTGCCCGTTGCCCTGCTTATTCAGAAACAGTTGGAAGAACCCCTGCCGCCGGTCAGCGCCGGCCGCCCGGACCTGCCGCGGCAGATTGACGCCGTTATCCAGCGGGCGACGGCCAAACACCCCGGCGATCGCTATCCCAGCGCCCTGGCCATGGCCGAGGCTTTCCGCCGCGCGGCGCGCGGCGGAAACGGCGCGGGTCTAGTCGTAATTGATGGGACAGGGACAATCGATCCGGCCTTGCCTGCTGCGGTCGAGATTGTCAACCCCTACAAGGGTCTACGCGCGTTTCAGGAAATCGACACCGATGACTTTTACGGCCGTGATGCGCTGGTCGAGCAGCTCATTTTGCACCTGGGCGACAGCCGCTTCCTGGCCGTAATCGGTCCCAGCGGCAGCGGTAAATCCAGCCTGGTGAAGGCCGGTTTGCTGCCCGCATTGCGCCAGGAGGCGATCCCGGGATCCGATAACTGGTTCGTGGCCGAGATGATGCCCGGCCGCGATCCTCTGCAGGAGCTGGCCGGCGCCCTGCTGCCCATTGCCGTGGACCCGCCGCCCAACCTGCTCGACCCCCTGCAAAGAGATGAGCGCGGCCTGCTGCGCACGCTGCGGCGCATTTTACCGGGCGGCCAGGAAGGGCATTTACTGCTCGTCATCGACCAGTTCGAAGAGCTGTTTACGCTGGTCGAGGATGATGCCGCACGGCTGTTTTTTCTCAGGAGCCTGCTGGCAGCTTTGAACGACCGTCACATGCCGCTGCGCGTCGTTGTCACGCTGCGCGCCGATTTCTACGACCGGCCGCTGCAGGTCCCGCCGATCGCTGCTCTCTTCAAGGAACACAATGAAGTCGTGCTGCCCCTCAGCCGCGACGAATTGATCTGGGCCATTCGCGAGCCGGCGCGGCGCACGGGCGTGAGCATCGAAGACAGCGTGCTCCTTGCAATGGTCGCGGATGTCGGCGGCCAACCCGGCGCTCTGCCTCTCCTGCAGTACGCGCTCACCGAGTTGTTCGACCAGCGTCAGGGCAACATGATGACCGCCGCCGCTTACCAAGCCTTGGGCGGCGTTTCCGGCGCTCTAGCCGGCCGCGCCGAAGAAATCTACGCCGGGCTGGGAGTCGAGGGGCAGGACGCCTGCCGCCAGCTCTTCCTGCGCCTGGTCACGCTCGGCGAAGGCGTGGAGGATACGCGCCGGCGCGTCCTGCTGTCGGAGCTGGAAGCCCTTCCCGCGACCGATCTTCCGCTCGTTATGGAGGCCTATGGCGCGGCGCGCCTGCTGACCTTCGATCACGATCCAGGCACCCGCGAGCCGACCGTGGAAGTTGCCCACGAAGCGCTGCTGCGAGAGTGGCCGCGCCTGCGCCGCTGGCTCGACGAAAGTCGCACCGATGTGCGCTTGCAGCGGCTACTGTCCGCCGCGGTGAGCGAATGGCAGGCCGCGGGAGAGGATGAAGGCTACCTGCTGCGCGGCGGCCGTCTGGACCAGTATCGTGACTGGCCTGCAGGCAGCACCATCACGCTCACCGCCGCCGAAGCGCGTTTTCTAGCGGAAAGTCTTGCCGCCCGCGAACAGCGGCAGGCCGGTGAAGAAGCGCGCCGCCGCAAGGAACTGGAAACAGCTCAGCAGTTGGCGCGGGCGGAACAAGAGCGCGCCGCAGAACAGGCGCTGGCCGCCGGCCGTCTGCGCCGGCGGGCCTTGATCCTGGCCGGTGCGCTGGGCATCGCTGCTTTGCTGGCCCTGGCCGCCGTCTTCTTCGCTAACCAATCAGCCGGCAATGCCCGCGCCGCTGAAACCGAAGCCGAAGTCCGGGCCACGGCCGAAGGCGTGGCCCAGGCGCAGCGCGATATGGCCCTGCAGCGCGAGCGCGAAGCGCTGCAATCCTTCAG
>JBJYWX010000140.1:0-14537 GCA_046259695.1 Promineifilaceae bacterium (SeqCode)
TCAACAGGCCGGCCGTCTCTAAAATCCAATAATAGAACCCATTAAACAATGCGCCCTGGCTGAACGCATCCTGGATGACTTTGCCCCAGGTAGGCAGGACAGGGTCGCCAAGGCCAAGCACGGCCAGCGCCGCTTCGAGAAAGACGAACGTCGGCACCAGGGCGATAAGATCGGGGATGGTCAGCGGCAGGACGCGCGGTATGAGATAGCGAAAGACGATGCGCATATCGCTGGCCCCATAGGATTGGGCCGCTTCGATATAGGGCAGTTCGCGCACCTGCAGAAATATGGCGCGATAGTTCTTGATCGCGATGCCGAAGATGCTGAGTAAGATAACAACGCCCAGCATCAGCCAGATACTGCGCGAGTAAAACGTACCGACCATGATCAGGATGGGGAGGAGAGGTAAGATGGCGTTGACTTCGGTCATGCGTTGAATGAACCCGTCTACACGACCGCCGTACCAGACGCCAATGGCGGCGATGCTCATCGTGGTGATGGTCGTCCCTACGGCGGCCAGCAAACCGAAGGACATGGCAATTGGTATGCCCCATAGAAGCGCCACGCCTAGATCGCGGCGACGGTGATCGGTGCCGGCATAACCATGCACCAATCCGTAAGCCACGAAGCTAAGATCGACGCTGGCATCTTCTTCAAAAAGCAGGGTACTTACCTGGAGTGTGTAAGTTCCTTTAAGAGTTTGCAGCCCTTCCCGCTCGGGATCATCAAAGAGTCCTTTCTCTGCAGGAACGCCATCAATGCCAGTTTGACGTTCAAGGCGGCGTTGCAGGCGGCTGTCTTGCGCGAAACGAAAGGAGCTGGACTCTCCCGGGGAAAATTCGCCGGCCCGTATTTCACGGCCGTCGGGCGTAATCCACAGCAGCTCGATAAAAGGCTGCTTTTCACGGTAAGTGGCCCTGGCAAAGACATTGATCTCCGGCGGAAAGGCATCGTATGGATACGCAAACTCAAAGGTATAGCGGATCTCTTTTGTACCCTCGGAAAGCTGCTCCACCACCGGATTGCCGTCTCCTTCCGCGCTGCTGAAGCGGATCGTTTGCGGCAGATCTTCTTCCGTGAACCAGTTGTACCAGACCGGCCAGGCGTTGCGCGGATACTCGGCCCAGATCTCTTCACCGCCACGCCACAGGCGGATGGCCTCGCTGTAGGGGATCAGCAGTGGAACAATGAAAGACATTAAGATTAAGATGCCGATGATGATCAGGCCGAGAACGGCCGAAGGATAATCGCGCAGCTGCTGCCCATAGCGTCTGAAGCGGTTCATCGTTTCTCGCCTCCACCGGCCACACGCACGCGCGGATCAACAAGGGCATAGATAAAATCGAGTAGGAAAACGGTGATGGCCAGCAGGTAGGCGTAAACAACCACATTGGCCAGGATGACCGGCGTGTCATATACACCAATCGCCCGGAAATAGAGCTGGCCGATGCCCGGCCAGTTGAAGACTGTCTCCAGGATAATAGCGCCGCTCCACAGCGTGATCAGCAGCAGGGCAAAGCTGGTAATAATGTTGGGCAGCGTTGGCCGCAAAACATAGCGGCGCTCAATCATCCCGTCGGTAAGTCCTTTGGCCTTGGCCATCTGCACGTAATCCTCGCTGGAATAGATCAGGAAGAACGTGCGCCACTTGTAAATAGTGATGAAGACGGTGCTGATCAAGACGGCCGTGACGGGCAGAATCATATGCTCCAATACGCTCAGGCCATATTCGAGCTTATTGTCCGGCGGCGGCGCGCTTACCATCCCGCCAAACGGCAGGGCACGCAGCAGCCCGGCGAAAATCAGGATCAGGAACAGACCATAGAACCAGCCGGGCGCGGATGAGGTGGGTGCCAGCCCAAGCACGAGCTTATCGCCGAAACTGCCATAGCGGCGGGAAAGCATCAGCCCAAAGAAAAGGGCAACGAAAAAGACCAGGAGATTGGCCGTGCCGAACAGCAACAGCGTGGTAGGCAGGCGCTCCAGGATTATATTGCGCACCATGCGCGATCCGCTGTCGCTGGTGAGTACTTCCGCAAATCCCAGCCGCAAAGTGAGGGCATCGGCCAGGTAGCTTACGCTGCGGATAACAAAAGGTTGGTCAAGGCCATAGCGATGTTCCTGGATGGCGATACGCTCCTCCATGATTGCCGTACGCTCTTGCGCGGGAAGGCGCTGGAAATTGGGATCGGCACTGATCGCCAGGGCCACTGTCTCGCGGATCGTGGCCCGGCGGATTTCGTCGACATAGCCGCCCATGTTGGCCACCAGAACTGTTATATAGACGCCGATTACAACGGTTAGAAAGAGAGCAAGTAGTTTGAGTACAGAGTAACGCAGCAAGCGCGTGATGGCCTGCTTCTTGGCTTTACGTTCCTCATTAGCTACCTCAGCCAGATCGATATCGGCTTGAAAGATCTGCCGCGTTCCTAATTCTGACTGAACAATATCCTGGCTCAAGATAGCATCTCCTACTTATCACAGCGACCGCCGTTATGCCGGTCTCACGGTTCTTGTGTCCACCAAAGTGTGACTCCTAAGCGCATTCGCATCACCCGGCAAATGCCCTACTCTCCATCTACCAAAGTGTGGGCGCACCCTCTCGAGACACCCGATCCTATCCCGAGAGGGCACAGCTCACATTTCAATCCCTTTTAGAGGGGAGACACACCCTAGTTACAAGGCGCTTAGGGCGCCGTTACGAACGGGAATTCAGTTAAGCTGGCCAGGGCAACTATTTTGGAATTCACAACAATGTCGAGACGGTTCGAGCCTTCCGGTAGAGCGCCGGTCGTGTTGGCGCTCAGGGTCACAACCCAAAGCCCATCACTATCGGCTGCGGCGTCGCCCTGCTCCACCAGGTTGCCGGCGGCATCAAACAGGAGATAGGTTACATTGTTGACATCTTCCACAGCATAGGGTTCGCCCAGGGCATCGACATACACATCAAACGTCGCTTCCTGCCCGATCGTCACGCGCCCTGGTCCGTCGATCTCGACTTCGGCCACGGCCGGTGGCCCGAAACGATCCCAGCGATTCGCCGCGTCGGGGTGGTCAGGGTTGTTGGCCAGGATCGCCTGGCCTTCCACCGTGAAGACGCCCTGCAAGAAATAGGGGCCTGTCCCCAGATAGTAGTGACCATAACGGCGAGCAAACTCTTCCAGGTTGCTATAGGCCTGCTCAGCTTCCTCTGGCGTAAGGTACTGACCCAACGTGGCCTCATAGGGGATGTATTGTTCTTCCTTCGCCGCGGCCAGTTCGGTAGCCATGATTTGCAGCGATGGTCCACCAATCATGCTCGTCTGCTCAATCTCATTGACATCGGCTTTATCGGCGGTGAAGGCAAAAGAGCCATTTTCTTCACCGCGCAGCATGATGGCCATGTTATGCCAAGCCGCGTCGCCAAAATCATAGCCGGCAGCAGTGCTTTCGTCGCCGGGCCACCAGTTGTAGATCGCGCGCTCGGCATCGATGCTGGGGTTGTCCCCCCAGTGCTCAATCACGAGGGGATCCGTGGAGGCAATGCGCAGCCCCTTAAATGCCGACAGGAACTGTTCCCGATCGGGAACAAGGTTCTCATCATAATAGGGACTGTTTTCATCGCCGAGATCGAACTGGGTAATGATGGCCATCAGGAAGTCGGCCACGCTCAGCGGCGTACCGTCATGCCACTTGATCGTCTCAAACATATCCGCGGGATAGTAAACGGTGCTCTTAAAAACGGCGTGCTGGGGCTCCGTGTAGACCTCGCCGGCAGTCAGGAAAAGCTGATTTTCAGCATCCCATGCAGCCCAGGCGTCATCCGGCACAATGACTTCGGGCTCAAAGCTCAGGTCGACCCAGTCCAAGGTCGCCTGCATGGGGAACCCTTCCTGGACTACCACCTCGCCGCGTTCGGCGCGGCTGGGCCAATATAGGCCGGTGTTGGGATCAGAATAGAAGGCCTGGTCGACCACACCGTTTTTGATCATCGAGTCCATGACCCAGTTGGATCCCCCAACCGGATTGTATGGTTCAACCCAAATGTCGGGCAGGGCAATGGTCATGGAGCCGCCCACCTGATCCTTCAGGCGCGTTGTCCAGGGCCAGATCGCAGCGCCGCTCAGGCCGGCCGCAAGGTCGGTGGTCAGTTCGACGTCATCGCTAAACGGCACCAGGCTCAAACGGCTAGTGAGCCAGATACGCGGTGACATCTCAAGCGCTAATGGAAGCCCCTCGCGTATCAGATCGAGCCGCTCGTCCAGATCGGCATAGTCGTTATTGAACAGGCGCAGGGAAATCTCATCAAGGCGTTCCGGCGTCTCATAAACCGCCATATTCTCCCAGGGCAGGACGCGATCCGTATAATACTGCTCGAAGGCGAGCGTGTCCTCGCGATCCACTTCGCTCTGACTCCAAGCGCCAGTGTACCAGTTCCATTCACAGTCAACCGGATTGCCGCTAATCCAGATCGGAGCCAACTCACCGGAGGTACGCTCTACGCGCTCTACCAAAAAACCCAATTCCTCTAGCTGATTGGCATAGTAGTTGCCGATCTCCAGGCGCGTATCCTCATTTCGAATCAGGCCGATTAGGTTGATCGGCTGGCCCTGATACGTCCAGAGGCCGTCCTCCAGCGTGGCGCCCATGCCTTCCATTTCGGCCGTAATAATCTCGCGCGCTTTCTCCAGGTCATAAGCATATTGGGACTCCAGCGAGCGGATCTCTGGCGCAATCTGGCCGCGCACCAGGCCTGCTTCGACATGAGGAGCGATCTTCGGTAGGGCCAGGCCGGCATACAGTTCATCAGCGATATAGTCGCGGTCCACGGCGAAATTCATCGCCTCGCGAATCTTTGCATTCTGGAAGGGATTCAGCAGTGCCTGGTCCGAACACACACCGCCGTTGAAGAAGATCTCATCAAAGAGACCGTACTGCGTGCGCGTCTCAATGTTGCCTGCCTCCTCAATGGCCTGCACAATGGCTTCACCGGCTACATCATCGGCAAAAGCCTGAATATCTCCGGCGGCGATACGGGCGATAGCCGCTTCCTGGTTTGGCTCGCGAACCACGACAATCGTGTCCAGCCAGCCACCATGCCGGTCGACCGGTTCGGGCTCCGGCGTTACCGGTACTTCGACCTGCACTTCAACCTGACGCGTGACCTCGACCGGCTTTTCAACGACCTTGGTCACCTCCACCTCGACCGTACCCGTATCAGTAACGATCCGCGTGACCTCTATAAACTGCGGCTGCGTTTCCGCGCTGCACGCGGCCAGCAGCATCACGAATACCAACGCGATGAGCAATACCCTTATTGTCTTCATTCTGCCTCCAGATTTGTAATGTTCAGACTTAAGCCAATGGATCGGATCCGGGCCCGCAGCACTTACTCAACGAGATACGACGGTGGAGTGGTTGCTCGCTCCCGGCTGGTATACGCCAATAGAATCTCGCTACACGCCTCCTTTCACCCAGTTAGACACTGTATTGTCACTATATTGTCACCAATATGACCCTATAATGACATAGTTAAGGCGAAATTGCAAGAGGCAGTCTGCATTTTCGTGGAAGAGAACGAAAACGAGCGTCACACGACAGCCAGCTATCATGTTCGCGTTCATTTTGTAAGTTGATAGACAGCGCGTTTGAGAGTGGAGAAAGAGGTTGGATCCTGCAGTGCAATACAAACGGCCGCCAGCACACATGCTGACGGCCGTCGACTAATTCGAAGGAAAAGAGACGATCAATGCCGGCCCTGAAGGAGTTAGCGAGCCAGCGGCCGGCCGGCTGCTTTCAGTTGGCTTACGTCTGCGGCGTCTTTAGCCGGCTGGCATACTTCTGGCGGAACTTGGCCAGTTTGGGATTAATGACCACCTGGCAGTAAGGCTGGAAGCTGTTATTGGCGTAGTACTCCTGGTGATAATCCTCGGCCGCGAAGAAAGTCGAAGCTGGCGTCACCTCGGTGACGATGGGATTGGGCCAGATGCCGGCTTTCTCCAATTCGTCAATGATCTTGACCGCCGTCTCTTTTTGCGCCTCATCGTGATAGAAAATAGCAGAGCGGTACTGCGTTCCCGTATCCGCGCCCTGGCGATTCAGCGTGGTTGGATCATGGATGGTAAAGAAGACACGTAAGATATCCTCGTAGGAAACGACAGCCGGATCGAAGAAAACGCGCACCACTTCGGCGTGGCCCGTGCGGCCGGTGCAGACCTGGTTATACGTTGGATTGTCTATCTGCCCACCCTCATAACCAGAAATTACCTGCTGCACACCTTCCAGCTCATCGTAGACAGCTTCGAGGCACCAGAAGCAGCCCCCACCCAGGTCGGCCATTTGCAGATTTTGTTGTACATCACTCATTGGAAATTCCTTCACTACCTATTTTCCTAGAGCGTAATACAGGACGCACTTCAAATCAAACCGGCTAATAGTTTCGCTATGGCAGGGCGGTTTCGCCCATCAGCCAGCGATCGACCTCACGCGCGGCGCCGCGCCCTTCATTGATCGCCCAAACAACAAGGCTCTGGCCGCGCCGGGCATCTCCGGCGGCGAACACACCTTCTACATTGGTCTGGAACTTACCATATTCAGCCCAGGCATTGGAGCGAGCATCGCGATCGACGCCGAACTGATCGAGCAGCGCCTGCTGCGGGCCGAGGAAGCCCATCGACAGCAAGACCAGCTGCGCGGGCCAGATCTTCTCCGTGCCCGGAAGTTCCTCCAGGCGCGGGCGAGCACTACCGTTGCTGTGCCAGGCGACCTGGATCGTGCGCACCGCTTCCAAACGGCCGTCATCATCACCGAGAAACTCGGAAGTCATTATCGCATAGGTGCGCGGATCGGCGCCGAAACGATCGAGCGCTTCCTCCTGGCCATAGTCGAGCTTGTATACCTTGGGCCACTGCGGCCAGGGGTTATCCGGCGCGCGAGAGAGCGGCGGCTTGGGCAGGATTTCAAACTGCGTGAGCGAATTGCAGCCCTGGCGCAGGGCAGTGGCCACACAGTCTGTACCGGTGTCGCCGCCGCCAATGACAATCACGTCTTTGCCGGCGGCGGAAATATATTGCCCGTCGGTGTGGCCGGAATCAAGCAAACTCTTGGTGTTTGGGCGCAAATAATCCATGGCATACTGCACGCCTTGCAGCTCACGGCCGGGTACATTCAAGTCACGCGGCCGGCCAGCCCCTGTGCAGATAACCACGGCGTCATAGGCATCCAGCAGTTCTTGCGCGCTTATGTCACGGCCGACTTCGGTTCCTGGCACAAACGCCACGCCGGAGTCGGCCATCAGATTTACGCGGCGCTCAACAATGCCCTTATCCAGCTTCATATTGGGGATGCCATACATCAGTAAACCGCCGATGCGGTCTTCCCGTTCAAAGACAGTGACACTGTGCCCTGCCGTGTTGAGTTGATCGGCGCAGGCGAGGCCAGCGGGCCCGGAACCGATCACGGCCACGCGCTTACCCGTGCGCTGTTCGGGTGCAGACAGCGCTACCCACCCATTTTCAAAGGCGCGATCGATGATGGCATACTCGATACTCTTGATTGTTACCGGGGGATCGTTGATGCCGAGCGTGCAGCCGGCTTCGCAGGGAGCGGGACAAACCAGGCCGGTGAATTCAGGAAAGTTGTTGGTCTTGTGCAGCCGTTCGTACGCCTGCCGCCACTGTCCGCGATAAATCAGGTCATTCCATTCAGGGATGAGATTGTTGATCGGGCAGCCGGAGGTCATGCCATTAAGGATCTTCCCTTCATGGCAGAAAGGAATACCGCAGTCCATGCAGCGCATCGCCTGCTGGCGCAATTTCTCCTCGGGCAGATGCAGGTGCAGCGGTTGCCAATCTTGGATACGTTCAGCGGGCGGCCGTTCGGCAGCCGTTTCGCGCTGATATTTCAGGAATCCTCTCGATTTAGCTCTACTCATAATCAACTACTGTCTACGTTATCTTATCAGAACCGCCTGGCGCGCCAGGCAAACAAAAACGGGCGCAGCCCAAGGAAAAGCGGCAATCAAATCTACTAATTTCCCGAGACGCGAGCAAGGTCGCGCGAATTAGCTTCGAAGGCGGCCATGATCGCCTCTTCGCCGCTCAAACCGGCGCCTTCTGCCTCGGCGATTTTCTCTAACATACGCTTGTAATCCTTGGGAAAGACTTTAACAAAGCGCTGCTGCATTTCGTCCCACTTATTGAGGATGTGCCAGGCAACTTTGCTGCCGGTGTGGAAGGCGTGCTGCCAGATCATATCGTTCAGCTCGCGAATATCCTCGTTGTCCGACAAGGGTTCCAGGTCAACCATTTGCTGGTTGCAGCGGCTCGCAAAATCCCCGTCACTGTCGAGTACATAGGCGATGCCGCCGGACATCCCGGCGGCAAAATTACGGCCGGTCGGGCCAAGAATTGCCACGCGTCCGCCGGTCATATATTCGCACCCATGGTCGCCAACACCCTCTACCACGGCCGTGACGCCGCTGTTGCGCACACAAAAACGTTCGCCGGCCACGCCGCGAATATACGCCTCACCACCTGTGGCGCCGTAAAAGGCGACATTGCCAACAATAATATTCTCTTCCGGTACAAACGTGGACGCTTCCGGTGGGCGAACGATTAACTTGCCCCCGGAAAGGCCCTTGCCGGTATAGTCATTGGCATCTCCGTCCAGGTAGAAGGTCATCCCCTGCGGCAGAAAAGCGCCAAAGCTCTGGCCAGCGGAACCATAGAAATGCAGTTTTATCGTATCTTCCGGCAAGCCTGCGGAGCCGTAGCGGCGGGAGACCTCGGATCCAACCATCGTGCCTACGGCGCGGTGAATATTGCGGACTTCCAAAGTGGCTTCTACGTGCTGCCGTTCCTCTAGCGCTGGGCGACAGATATCCAACAACTGCGATTTGTCCAGGGTCTTGTCCAGGCCGTGATCCTGCTGGGTAGATTGGTAACGTCCGACCTCGTCCGGCATATCGGGCTGGTAAAGAACGGCTGATAGATCAATGCCTGCCGCTTTCCAATGGTCATCCGCGTTGACCATATCGAGCTTATCGGTACGGCCGATCATCTCGTTAAATGTGCGGAATCCCAGCGCGGCCATCGTCTCGCGCACGTCGCGAGCGATGAACCGCATAAAATTCACCACGTGCTGCGGATCACCGGCAAACCGAGCCCGCAGCTGCGGATCCTGGGTCGCGATGCCCACCGGGCAGGTATTAAGCTGGCAAACGCGCATCATGATGCAGCCCAGGGAGACCAGGGGCGCCGTGGCAAACCCAAATTCTTCCGCGCCCAGCAGCGCGCCAATAACAACGTCACGCCCGGTCTTGAGCTGGCCATCAGTTTCCAGGCGCACGCGGTCGCGCAGCTTGTTCAGCACCAGAGTCTGGTGTGTCTCGGCCACGCCCAATTCCCACGGCAGACCGGCATACTTGATGCTTGACTGCGGTGAAGCGCCCGTGCCGCCGTCGTGGCCGCTGATGAGGATCACGTCGGCATGCCCTTTCGCTACACCGGCGGCGATGGTCCCGACGCCAACTTCGGAAACCAGCTTGACATTAATCCGCGCCTGCGGGTTCGCATTCTTCAAGTCAAAAATGAGCTGGGCCAGGTCTTCAATCGAGTAAATATCATGATGGGGCGGTGGGGAGATGAGGCCGACACCGGGCGTTGAGTAGCGGACCTTCGCTACCCATGGATAAACCTTTGAGCCGGGTAGCTGCCCGCCCTCGCCGGGCTTGGCGCCCTGCGCCATCTTGATCTGAATCTCTTCGGCATTGACCAGGTATTCACTGGTCACCCCGAATCGACCGGAAGCGACCTGCTTTATCTTGCTTTTGCGTGAATCCCCATTGGCGTCAGGCACGAAACGCGCCGGGTCCTCGCCTCCTTCACCGGTGTTGCTGCGGCCGCCGATGCGATTCATAGCGATAGCCAGGGCTTCGTGCGCCTCTTTGCTGATTGAGCCATAGGACATGGCTCCGGTCTTAAAGCGCGCCAGAATCATCTCTTCGGGCTCGACCTCTTCAAGTGGAACTGGATCCTTTTCGCCATATTTCAGCTTGAGCAGGCCTCGCAGCGTAGCAAATTCCCGGTCATGCTTGTTGACAGCTTCTGCATACAACTTATACGCTTCATAGTCATTGTTGCGCACCGCTTCTTGCAGCCGGTGCACGGTCACGGGGTTGAAAAGATGGTATTCGCCACCTTCGCGGAATTGGAAGCGGCCGCCCACTTCGAGCGTGTGACCGTTTACCGGCCGCGCCGGAAAGGCGGATTCGTGACGGATAGACACTTCCTCGGCGATCACTTCCATGCCGACGCCCTCGATACGGGTTGGCGTGCCTATGAAGTACTTATCCACCACCGCACTGCTCAGACCGAGCGCCTCAAATATCTGCGCACCGCGATAACTGTGGATGGTGGAAATGCCCATCTTGGACAGGATCTTGATGATCCCCTTCACGCTGGCCTTAATATACTTGGCAACAGCATCTTCGTAACTGATATCGGTCGCCAGGCCGCGCTCGATGATGTCATGGATCGTCTCAAAGGCCAGATAGGGATTGATCGCCGACGCACCATAACCAAGCAAAGTAGCAAAATGATGTACTTCGCGCGGTTCGCCTGATTCGACGATCAGGCTGACTTGCGTGCGCGTCCCTTCCTGAATCAGATGATGGTGCAAGGCTGCAGTTATCAGCAGGGCAGGGATAGCCGCATTCTCGCGATTGATGCCGCGGTCGGAAAGGATGATCAGGTTAATGCCGCTGGCCACGGCCGTGCTCGCTTCCCGGCATAGCCGCTGCAGGCTCTCCTCCAACCCAATCGCGCCCCCCTTAGCTGGGTAAAGCGCGGACAGGGTCAATGACTTAAAGCCCTTTAGCTCGATACTGCGCAGGCGCGCCACATCGTTGTTGGTCAGGATGGGGATTGGCACATTGATCTGATGTGCGTCGACCGGCGTAGTATCCAAAAGGTTGCTTTCCGATCCCAGGAGCGTTTCCGTGCCGGTGACAATCTCTTCGCGGATAGCGTCAATAGGCGGATTAGTAACCTGGGCAAAAAGCTGTCGAAAATAGTTAAAGAGCGGCTGCGGCTTATTGGAAAGAGCGGCCAGCGGCGTGTCATCGCCCATCGAACCCAACGGCTCGACGCCGTTCATCGCCATGGGGGCGAGGATCATACGCAGATCCTCAAAGGTATAACCAAATGCGCGTTGGCGCTGAAGGATCGATTCTGTAGAAGCGGCCGGTTCTTGCGGCGGCAGCGGCAGATCCTTCAACTGCACCATGTTCTCGTCCAGCCATTGGCGATACGGATAGGCCAGGGCCATCTCGTGCTTCAATTCTTCATCGCTAATGATCCGCCCCTGGCTGGTATCCACCAGGAACATGCGACCTGGCTGCAAGCGTCCCTTGAGAGCGACATTCTCCGGCGGGATATCCAGCACGCCAACCTCCGAGGCCATCACGACGAGATCGTCCTTGGTGACGTAGTAACGCGAGGGACGCAGGCCATTCCGGTCCAGCACCGCGCCAACCACATTGCCATCGGTGAAGGCAATAGAGGCAGGGCCGTCCCATGGCTCCATGAGGGCGCTGTAATACTCGTAGAACGCGCGCCGCTCGTCGCTCATCGTTGTGTGGCGCGACCACGGCTCGGGAATCATCATCATCACTACCAACGGCAGTGGCCGGCCAGCCAGCGTCAGGAATTCGAGCGCATTATCAAAATCGGCCGAATCGCTGCCGTCATCATGAATAACCGGCAGGATACGCTGCAAGTCCTCGCCGAACAGGTCAGACTGCAGCGAGGCCTCACGGGCCAGCATCCAATTCTTGTTGCCGCGTATAGTATTGATCTCGCCGTTGTGGTTGATATAGCGATTGGGATGGGCGCGTTCCCAGCTCGGGAACGTGTTAGTCGAGAAGCGAGAGTGCAGCAGAGCAATGCCTGTTTTTAGATCGGGATCGGAAAGATCAGGATAGAACTGATCAACCTGATAGGCGAGCAGCATACCTTTGTACACGATCGTCTTGTACGAAAGGCTGGCGACGTAGAAGTTCTTGCAACCCTCGAAGGCGTCGTTATACCGGATTTCTTTTTCAGCCACTTTGCGAATGACGTAGAGCTTACGCTCGAACGCCATCTCGTCTTCTAAATCTTCGCTGCGGCCGATGAATACCTGGCGGATGAAGGGCTGGCTGGCCACGGCCGTGGCGCCCAGTTTGCTGTTATTGGTCGGCACAGTGCGCCAGCCGAGCACACGCTGTCCCTCCCCAACTACTATTTCGGCAAAGCGCGCCTCACATTCTCTACGCTGTGCTTCATCCTGGGGCAGAAACACCATGCCCACCCCATAGTGGCCGGGTTCGGGCAGAGAGAAGCCCGCTTCGGCCATAACCTTGCAGAAAAACTCATGCGGTACCTGGATCAAGATGCCGGCGCCATCGCCTGTGTTAGGCTCACTGCCGGCTGCGCCGCGATGATTCATGTTTTCGAGGGCGGTCAGGGCATGGCGCACGATGGCATGTGAGCGGCGACCCTTCATATCGGCCACAAAACCAGTACCACACGCATCGTGTTCAAAACGGGGATCGTAAAGGCCCTGCCTAGCAGGCGGGGCCATGAGTTGCCTGCCGTGCGCTGTTTCCTGCATCGTGTTCATCTCGCTTCTCCGATAGCCTCGGGCTACTATCGAAAATAACTCTGCTCTTCACCACTCGCAGCCGGACCCTATTTTTGCTGCCGCCGTGACGTATACCCGGTCTATAAGTACCAATTGAAAAGTGCGTTTATAGTCAAAAAAACACCAGGTTGCTGCCGCGTCTTGGGACCGCGGCCTAGTACCGGGTATCCACAAGTGAGGGACTGCGCGCGCCTGATGCTTCGGACCCACAGTTATTATATGAAGGGCCGGAGGACTATGTGAAGGGACAGATTCACAGAAGTTCGCCATTGATGGTTGTAAAACATGCACAGCATAACCGGCGATAGAGGCATTTCAGCCGTTAATTGCGCCTAAAGACGGCAAGAATCATGCACAATTGACAAGATCATCTCCTCATATTTCGTAACATTTGGCAGCTTGACCCACGCGTTCGATGGCGTTAATGTAGAGAGTAGATTCGTCAACAAAATATTTTTGAAAGGCCAAGACGCCTTTTGCAGAACTCATGCGATTTCTGCAAAAGGCGTCTTTTTCTTTGTTTTGGAAGTTTATAAAAGGAGAAGTCATGACACATAATATTCGCAATGTACGTCGTATACTCAACATTGCCCTCATTCTGGGCTTGTTCCTGTTTTCGACAGGTACGGCATTTGCCCAAGAGGCGGAGGTGGTGGTGAGCCCGGTCGACACCGTTTGGGTTCTGATCGCTGGGTTCCTCGTCTTTTTCATGCAGGCAGGCTTTGGCTTCCTGGAAGCCGGCTTCGTTCGCTCCAAGAATGTTGTCAACATCATGGCCGAAAACCTGATGGACACGACTATGACCACGGTTGGTTTCATTTTTCTGGGCTTCGGCCTGATGTTTGGGGCCGGAAATGCCATCATCGGTACGGAATGGTTTGCTCTGCAAGGCATTCCGGATGTGATGCCGGGGCTGACCATACCAACGCTGGCTTTCTTCTTCTTCCAGTTCGCCTTCTGCGCTGCGGCGTCGACGATCGCTTCCGGCCTGATGGCCGAGCGAACCGATTTCAAAGCTGATCTTGCGTACAGCTTTTTTGTCGGCCTGATCATCTATCCCGTTTTTGGACACTGGGTATGGGGCGGCGGCTGGCTGGCCGAGATGGGTTATGTCGATTTCGCCGGCTCCTCTGTTGTTCATCTCGTGGGCGCCCTGGTGGGCTTGGCGGGCACAATTATGCTGGGCAAACGCGCGGACAAGAAGTTTGGCCTGGCTATCCGAGGTCATAACATCACCCTGGCAGCATTAGGAACGTTTATCCTCTGGCTTGGCTGGTTCGGGTTTAATCCCGGCAGCCAGTTGGCGGCCGACCCCATGCCGATCTCGCTGATCGTGGTTACCACCGACTTTGCGGCGACAAGCGGGGCTATAGTCGCTATGTTCTTGGCCTATGCTTATGAGCGTAAGTGGGACGTGAGTATGGCGTTTAATGGCGCGCTGGGTGGGCTGGTAGCCATTACAGCTCCTACGGCATTCGTCACACCAATGGCGGCGCTGATGATCGGCGCCATCGCCGGCGTAATCACCTTCTATGGCGTGGAGCTGATGGAGCGGCTTAAGATTGACGATCCGGTGGGCGCTTTCCCTGTGCACGGCTTGAACGGCATGTTCGGCGTATTGGCCGTGGCTATTTGGGGCGTAGATGGGTTGGGCCTATTGCACGGCGGCAGCATCAACCAGTTGGGGATTCAGGCATTGGGACTCATCGCCTGCATCGCCTGGACTCTGCCCATGGCCTTCGCTATGTTCTACGTTATCAAGAAAACGGTCGGCCTGCGCGTCGCACCCGAGGTCGAGTCCGACGGCATCGACATGCACTACCACGGCATCGCCTCCTACCCCGAATGGGAAAGTAGCGACGCCATCGCCACGC
>JBJYWX010000141.1:0-13390 GCA_046259695.1 Promineifilaceae bacterium (SeqCode)
GCTCGAGGGGTCGTCCCAATCCTCAGGCACCTGAATCTGGCCGCAGATGACGGTCTCGCCGTCCACGTCGCCCGGCGCCAGCGGCATCGGGCAGGGGATCGTCTCGCCACTAATAACCTGCGGAACCGCCCCATCCTGGGCCATCACCGCGGCTGGTATCGCCAGCAGCATGAGCAGCGCAATAATGACCAGCACTTTCTTTTGAGTCATCACTTACTCCTTGATTTCATAGATGATCACGATAGCTCGTTTGAAACAGATTAAGGACCTGCGGAAAGTGTCGATTCAAATTATCGCGGCCCAAGGCAAAGTGCGCGCCGCCCGCCAATGCCGCTTTCCTTTGCAGTGGTGAGTCCGCCAAAACGACGCATATTATCTCAGGATTCACTTGTCGAATCTGTTTCAGCAGCAGTCCATTTACGTCCGGCAGCAGCGCGGCATCAGCCACAAGTATGTCCGGCCCAAGTTTTTGCGCTGCGGTGACTGCAGCGGCCACGTCGGCGGCTCTGGCAACCACGGCAGCCCAGGAGAAGGCATTCACAGTCGTCACCAGGGACAGCTGCGCCAACCCCGGCGGGCACACCAAAAGAATGGATACCTTGTTATTTGCGGCATTCTGCATAGTAGGCTGTTGACCATACGCTTCAACTTAGAATAGCAGAGCGCGCCGGCAGGCACATCCGAACTTTGTTGGGTAGGGTGTGCCCGCTTCCTCCTACATCTGTAGGGGTCATAGCGTATGAGGTTTGGCAGCGGTGACGGCTAGAGCAACTTGTATTCTTGAGCGGCCATGGCGGCCTGGGTGCGGTTTTCGACGTCGAGCTTAGCTAGAATAGCACTCACATGGGATCTTACGGTTGTAGGCCTGATTCCCAAACGCAGAGCAATCTGGCGATTAGTGAGCCCTTCCACAATGCCCTCCAGAACCTGCAGTTCACGCGCGGTTAAGTCTTTTGCTGCGGGTGCAGCAGCTTGTGGATCTCTTGCGGGGTTGGTTAGCGTCTGCATCATCTGCGGCGTTAAGATCACCTTGCCGCTGTAAACGGTGCGGATCGCCTGTATCAGTTCGTCGGCACCGGAGTCCTTGAGGATATAGCCGGATGCACCGGCGGCCATAACATCTTTCGCCTGCTCCTGCTCTTCAAAGCTTGTCAATATGAGAATCCGAGCGTCCGGCATCTGCGTCTTAATCTCGCGCGTGGCCTCTATGCCATCTACATTGGGCATAAGCAGGTCCATAATAATGACGTCAGGAATTAGTTCATGCGCCAGCCGGACTGCTTCTCGTCCATCGGCCGCCTCGCCAATCACTTCCATGCCGTTGCGAGGCGATAGCATGGCTGCCAGTCCTTCACGTACAACGAGGTGATCATCTGCAATCAGGATGCGAATGTGGTTCATTGGTACGTACTTACTATAAAAGGCAAAGAACAGACGTCTCTCGGTGGCTTCTATCTCGATAAATCACCGGCCCAAAGTGAAAGCCTGGCCGCTGGTTCCTTCATCATATTAAAACCACGGAAGCAGTAGAAAGCAAATCTAATTAAAGAGGCGACAGGTGAGCATGACAGCCAGGGCTTCACCATATATGAGCCTGTTCGCACGCTGCTATCTGTAAACGGCTGACAAATTCCTACACCGTTTTGGCTGGTTTTTCCTTTTTGATCCGGATTGTTGTTCCTTCGCCAATTGACGTTTCCAGGATCAGTATTCCCCCGAAACTCTCCGTGCGCTTGCGAATGTTTTCTAATCCCTGGCCCGGTGGGCGCACTTCTGGATCAAAACCGCGCCCATTATCCCTAACAACGATTTCCAGGTCTTCATTCTTAAGGGCGAAAAGCAATTCTACCCGAGTGGCTTCGCCATGCTGCAAAGCGTTATTCAAAGCTTCGTTGATGATAAAGTACAGTTCTTCTTCTTCTGCAGCATTAAGATCAAGAAAAGTGGGCGCTTTGACGGCGGCCTCAATTCCCAGGCGGCGTTCAACCAGCTCAAAGCGTTCCTCGAAGGCAGCAACCAGGGACTGGCTTTCCAGGGCCAACGGGCGCAACTGGTACAGCAGCAGGCGCATCTCGCGCAGGGCAAAGAGGGTATTTGTTTCTATCTGCCGCAGGCGCTGGCGAGCTTCTTCTAAATCTTTATCTCTGGCGGCATCCACCCCGGCGCGAGCGAAAAGGTGCAGACTGTAAATGCGCTGCGCGACAGAGTCATGAAGCTCGCGGGCCAGCCGCTGCCGTTCCAGTACCCTGGTCATTTGCAGCGACTGTTCCTGTAAAACTTGATTTTGAATGATAATGCCCAACTGCTCGGACATGGTTATCAGCAGAGAAACTCTTTCGAAGCTAAATGGCCTTGGCTGGTCACGATACACGCTTAACATGCCAATTACCTCGCCGCGCACGCGGAGGACAGTACCGAAATACATGGGATAGTCAGGCAGAAGCAGCGCCTGGGGTAGAAATGGATAAGCGTTATCCTTGATCAAGAACATGAGTGGTGTATCCGCCTGCTCCAGCCATTTCATGAAATCATTAGAGGATTCCATTTCGTTGAGCTGGTCCCAGTCCCCTAAGCCAAGGTGAGCAGCCAGGTGGAAACGGCTCTTATCCGCGGATAATAAGTGGACAGCGATGCCGCTGCCCGCTACACTGCGCTGGATATTGCGCAGCGCGGGCTCCAGCGTGGCAGCCAGACTCTGGGCCTCGGTGTACAAGATAGTCATATCGTACAGGGCGGCCAATTCACGGCTGCGAGCGGCCACGCGCTGCTCCAGATCTTCAACCATTTCTTGAATTTCTGCCTCGGCCAGTTCGCGTCTTTTGATTTCCTTTTGCAAAGAATGAACAGAGTCCTGCAGGTCGGCCGTGCGCTGCTGGACCTTCAGCTCCAGCGCTTCATTCTCGCCTTGCAGCTCAACATTCCTCAAATAGGCGATCTCGGCCTCTTTCTCGGCGCTTTCCAAATCATGAACAACTTTCATGACCTGCAGCCGCATACCGGCTTTATCGCTCAAGAGAAGTTCTCTAACCTGGTGGTATTTCTGGTAATGCTGCAGCGCCGGGGCGCTTTCTCCCATATCTTCAAAAATGTGGGAGAGCAGCAGATGACTCTCAGCCCATTCATTACGGGCGTCTATGTCCGTGGCTATGGCCAGGCAGCTCTCTGCATACGTTCGCGCTCGATCGAGCTGGCGCAAGCCATAATGGGTCTGGGCCAAGACAATCAGTACTTCTGTCTCCGAAGCCTTCGATTTGACAAGACGGGATGAGGCCAATGCCTGCTCAAAACAGATAATTGCCCGCGCGTTATCCTCTTGCATGAAATAGGCCTTACCCATGTATGTAAGCGCATAAATCTCGAACAGTTCTAAACGTGTTTCCTGGCTTTGCTGCAGAGCTTGTCTACCATACTGTAAAGCCAATTCTGACTCGCCCGCATAGCTAAAGTTCTCAGCCAGATTAATACTTGCCAGGCAAATCATGCGCTCGTAGCCGATCGCACGGGCAAGCTGAAGGTTACGTAGATGCGTGTCTCTTGACTTCTCAGGCTCGTTGATTTCAAAGTAGATGGACCCCAGATTATTGCTGCCATTGGCCAGGCGCCGCTGGTCGCCTAGACTTTCCGCGATCTTGATTTGTCTGAGGGCAAAGTCGAGCGCCTCCTGGTATTCTCCAATCTGGAAATAAATGCCTGCCATGCCATCCAAAACATCGCACAATCCAACCTGATCCTGCAGCCTGGTGAATGTCTCCTGCGCTTCATACAACTGCTTTAACCCCAGTGGATAATCACCGAAGCGCTGGTGGAGATAACCACAGGTGCGTAAAGCATAGGCTCTACCCAGCTCATAAAAAGTGCTCTCCTTATCCACTGTACCGGCGAGTCCAAGCGCCTCTTCGGCAAGCTCCTGCGCACGATTCATGTCCGTATCGGCGAGCGCCCAAGCGAGATCGTTCAGGGCATCGATGCGTCTAAGCCGGTCGCCCGGTGTGCTGCTCAGCACCGCAAGCTTCTGTTCGAATTCGTGGATCGGTTGCTGTCCTATCATTAATCACCCAGCAGATGCCAACCTATCCTAAGCAAGATTGCCCTAAATGCAAGCAAAGCGCCCCGCACATACAAAGCGCCGGCGTCCCGCCGATCGCACAAAGTCCTCGGCTCCGTGGCCGGACGCGGCCCCTAGATCATGACATGTGTCGGCCTTATTTGTGACAAAATTCACTATTTTCCATGATTGGCGTCATGTGACAATAAGGCTGGGAACATGGCGCCCCTGGAACGCGGGGCGCTTGTTTTAAAAAGGTGATCCTTGGCTGGTGCGCTCCTTCTTGGCGCATTAACAGCATAGGCAGGAGATAGCTATGTTTAGAGCACCCAAAGTAGAGCTGCCGTCAGACGACAATCGCTGGCGCATCGTGCAGGGGACCATGCGTCGCAACGGTTTTGCCCGTTCAGCGCTGATCGAAACGCTGCACACGGTACAGCAGTCGTTTGGCTTTATTGATGAAGAGTCTATGCATTACGTCGCCGAGTCGCTGCATGTGCCTCTGAGCCAGGTTTACGGCGTCTCGACCTTCTATCATTTGTTCACGCTCAAGCCCGCCGGGGAACACTCCTGCGTGATGTGTACCGGCACCGCCTGCTATATCAAGGGCATCAACAAGATGCTGGAAGATATTGAAGAAGAGTATGGTATTTTGCCTGGCGAAACCTCGGAAGACGGCAAGATTTCGCTCTTAACCGCGCGCTGTCTCGGCTCCTGCGGCCTGGCGCCGGTGGCGGTGTTTGACGGCGAAGTGGTCGGCAAACTGACCGCGGAAACAGTGGACAAACGGCTGGCCGAATGGAGAAATGGCGATGTATGAGAAACTAAGTCAGATCAGAGAAATCGAAGCGCAGCAGGACGCCGCCAGCGACCATCGCATCTGCGTCTGCGTGGCCGCCGGCTGCCTCTCATCGCAAAGCGGCGAAGTTTTGCAGGCGATCCAGAACGAGGTCGCCGCGGCCGGCCTGGAGGAAGTGACTCAGGTTAAGGGAACCGGCTGCATGGGCCTATGCGCCCACGGCCCGCTTGTCTCGCAGTGCAGCAAGGGCGGCAGAGAGGGCAAAATCGAGGTGATGTACCAGAATGTTGTCCCCGAGGATGCGTCCGAGATCGTCGGCCAGCTGGGTAAGGCCCCGGTGAAGCGGCTGAAGCTGGATACAAACATTCCCTTCTTCAACAGGCAGGAGCGCATCGTGCTTGAAAACAGCGGCGTGGTGGAACCGGAGCGCATCGAGGACTACATCGCGCGCGATGGATACCAGGCGCTGCTCGCCGCGCTGACCGAAATGACGCCCGAAGAAGTAATCGACGAGATGGTAGCCAGTGGGCTGCGTGGTCGCGGCGGCGGCGGCTATCCGACCGGCCTGAAATGGACCACGGTTTCCAAGTCGATCAGTGATCAGAAGTATGTCATTTGCAACGCTGACGAAGGCGACCCGGGCGCGTTTATGGATCGCAGTGTGCTGGAAAGCGACCCGCACCGCGTGCTGGAAGGCATGGCCATCGCCGGCTATGCCGTGGGTGCCGATAAGGGCTACATCTACGTGCGCGGCGAGTACCCGCTGGCTGTGCAGCGTCTGGAAGTGGCGATACGCCAGGCGCGGCGGATGAACCTGCTCGGCAGCGAAATCTGCAATACGCCCTTCCGCTTTCATATTGAAATTCGTCTCGGCGCCGGCGCCTTCGTTTGCGGCGAGGAAACGGCGCTGATTCATTCCATTGAGGGTAAGCGCGGAACGCCGCGGCCGCGGCCGCCGTATCCCGCGGAATACGGCCTTTTTGGCGAGCCGACGCTGATCAATAACGTAGAAACGTTCGCTAATGTGGCGCCGATTATCCGCAAGGGCGGCGATTGGTACGCCTCGATCGGTACCAAGAAAAGTAAGGGCACGAAGGTATTTGCCCTCGCGGGCGATATTACCAACACCGGCCTGATTGAGGTGCCGATGGGTATGACCCTGCGCGAGATTATCGAAGAAATCGGCGGCGGCGTGCCCGGCGGCGGCCAGCCCAAGGCGGTGCAGACCGGCGGCCCTTCCGGCGGCTGTATCCCGGCCGAACTGCTGGATACGCCGGTCGACTATGAATCGCTGCGCGCGCTGGGTTCTATCATGGGCTCAGGCGGCATGATCGTCATGGATGAGAAGGCGAACATGGTCGATGTGGCCAAGTATTTTATGGAGTTCTGCATGACAGAATCGTGCGGCCGCTGCATCCCCTGCCGCGTAGGCACGGTGCACATGCACAACTTACTGGACAAGATTAACAAAGGCGAGGCCACGTACAAGGACCTGGCCCTGTTGGAAGAGCTGTGCGACATGGTGCGCGCCACCAGCCTATGCGGTTTGGGCCAGACGGCGCCGAACCCGGTGTTGAGCACGCTGCACTACTTCCGTGAAGAATACGAGAATCTACTGCGACATGACGAGATGGTGGAGGTGCCCGCATGAAACGGCCGTCCAGACCCAGTATCAAAACGCTAACCATCGACGGCGTGGACATCGGCGCCCGCGAGGATGAAACGCTCCTCGAGCTGGCGTTCGAGAACGATATCTACATCCCCACGCTGTGCCACATGGAAGGGCTGTCCGACATCGGCGGCTGCCGCCTGTGCATGGTCGAAATCGAGGGCTACAACAGTTTGCAGCCCGCCTGCATGACCCTGGCCCGCGAAGGGCTGGTGGTGCACACCAACACCGAGCGCCTGCAGCGCTACCGGCGCATGATCGTGGACATGCTCTTTTCCGAGCGCAACCATGTCTGCTCCGTCTGCGTTTCCAATGGGCACTGCGATCTGCAGGATTTGTCGGTCGAGCTGGGCATCACCCATATTCGCGTGCCTTATCTCTATCCGCACCTGGACATCGACGCCTCCCATCCCTACTTCACGCTTGACCACGATCGCTGCGTGTTGTGCACGCGCTGCGTGCGCGTATGCGGCGAGATCGAGGGCGCGCACACCTGGGACGTGATGGGGCGCGGCGTCAATTCACGCATAATCGCCGACCTGAACCAGCCCTGGGGCACCTCTGAGAGCTGTACGAGCTGCGGCAAGTGCGTGCAGGTTTGCCCCACCGGCGCCCTGTTCCAGAAAGGACGCGCCGCCGGCGAGCAGCGAAAACGGCGCGAATTCTTGCCTTACCTGACCATCATGCGCCAGGAAGAGTAGTGGCGCGCGGCGGCGCGCTCCCGTGCTGCCATGCAAGGAGAATCCTATGAGTGAAAAACCTAAAGTGGCGACGGTCTGGCTCGATGGCTGCTCCGGCTGCCACATGTCCTTCCTGGATATCGACGAGCATCTTCTTGAGCTGAACGATTTGGCCCAGCTTGTCTACAGCCCGCTGGTCGACAACAAGGAGTTCCCGCCCGATGTGGTGGTAACGATTGTCGAAGGGGCGGTCAGCACCGACGAAGATTACGAGAAGATTCGCAAAATACGCGGCCGCACCCAGCTTCTGGTCGCGCTGGGCGACTGCGCGATTACCTCCAATGTGCCCGGTATGCGCAATGAGTTTAAGAAGGATGCCGTGCTGGCTCGCGCCTATCTTGAAAACGCGGACGAGAACCAGCAGATTCCGCTGGAAGTCATTCCGCCGCTGCGCAAGAAGTCGGTACCCGTGCACCAGGTCGTAGACGTGGACGTTTTTGTGCCCGGCTGCCCTCCTTCGGCGGAGACAATTTGGTATGCCGTTTCCGAACTGCTGCACGGCCGTATGCCCGACCTGACCGACCGCACCCGATTCGGGGTCTAGGAGAACCGTTATGAGCCAGACAATCACGATTGATCCCATCACGCGGATCGAAGGACACAGCAAGATCACGATCACCATGGGCGACGACGGCCGTGTGCAAAACGCGCGCTTTCACGTTACCCAGTTCCGTGGCTTCGAGAAATACACCGAGGGCCGCATGTTCCACGAAATGCCGGCCATCACCGCCCGTTCCTGCGGCATCTGTCCCGTCAGCCACCTCATGGCTTCCTCCAAAGCATGCGACGAACTGCTGGCCGTGCAGATCCCGCCCAACGCCGTGCGCCTGCGCCGCATCATGAACCTGGCGCAGCACATGCAGTCGCATGCTCTCAGCTTCTTCCATCTCTCCTCGCCGGACATGCTGCTTGGTTTCGATTCCGATCCGGCCACGCGCAACATCTTCGGCGTGTTGGAAAAGTATCCCGACCTGGCGCGCGACGGCATCGCCCTGCGCAAGACCGGCCAGCGCATCATCGAGATTCTGGGCGGCAAGCGCGTGCACCCCGCCTGGGTCGTGCCCGGCGGCGTCAATAAGCCGCTTACACCGGAGAAGCATGAGCTGATCACCAGCATGCTGCCCGACGCGATGACGCGCATCCAGCGCACACTCGATTGGTACAAAGACACCTTCGGCAAATTTGAAGAGGAGATCCGCACCTTTGCCAATTTCCCCTCGCTCTTTATGGGCATGGTCACCGACGAGGGTGAAATGGACCTGTACGAGGGCAAACTGCGCATTGTCGATGCCAAAGGATCCATAATCGCCGACGGCCTTGATCCGCGCCAATACATGGATTTTATCGGCGAGCACGTGGAGCCCGACTCTTACTTGAAGTCGCCCTACTACAAGCCGCTCGGCTATCCGGAAGGCATGTATCGTGTCGGCCCCCTGGCGCGCATGAACATTGTCGACCGCATCGGTACGCCGCTGGCCGACCAGGAGTGGGCCGAGTTCCGCGCCCTGGAGCGCGGCCCGGAGCTAAGCTCCTTCCAGTACCACTACGCGCGGTTGATTGAAATCCTCTATACCGTTGAGCGGTTAAACCGTTCGCTGAACCATCCCGACATCTTCAGCGAGCGCGTGCGCGCCCATGCCCAACCCAACCGTTCCGAGGGCGTCGGCGCATCGGAAGCGCCGCGCGGCACGCTCTTCCACCATTACCGTATTGACGACGAAGGGATGATCACCTGGGTGAACATGATCATCGCCACCGGTAACAACAGCCTGGCCATGAACAAGGGCGTCTACCAGACGGCGCGCCACTTCGTGCGCGGTGATAGACTGGAAGAAGGGATGCTCAACCGCGTCGAGGCCGTTATCCGCTGCTTCGACCCCTGCCTGAGCTGCTCCACCCATGCCTTCGGCCGGATGCCGCTGGAAGTCGAGCTGCTGAATAGCGACGGGGAAGTGATGGATCGGAAGGCGAGGGGGATGTAAAGACCTCCGCCTCTGGCCGATCGGCTTTACTTGAGTTGTTGCAGAGCAACCTGATGCGCCGCGCGGTTTTAATAACCGCGCGGCGCTTTTTTTCTGCCTGAGAACGGGCGCTTGCCGGTCCATGATATAATGCAGTAGGGACAGCACGCCTGCGCGCCGGGGGGTGCGGGGGCGTGCCAAAGGGGGCCACTCATGAAACAGGATAAGAAGCTCGGCATCGGCTTGATCATCTTTTCTCTGTTGGCTGCCGCGGCGGCAGGCTTGTTCCACTTGGGCACCGATGGCTATGTTCCGATTGCTTCTTTTGCATGGCCTGCGTTGGGTGTGCTTATTGGCATGACCCTGACTTTCTTCAAAGTCATCCAATCCAGACTGGCCATAGAGGACGAGATTGAACAGTTTCCAAGATTAATCGCGGACGATCTTGAGCAACTCGGCCGCCGCGAACTCCATCCGACGCACTGGTACGTCTTCACAACTGTGATCGCTGTACTTATTGAATCCATTCTGTTGATCCGTTTTCACAAAATAGAGGCTTCGTGGGGACCCATCAATGTGATGGTAGCTGCGGCCGTCGTATTCTCCGCCGCGACAGCCTATACCGTGCGATCGCGATTGTTTCAGCAGCGACACAGCCGCATGTCATCCCATTTTTTTGTGCTGCCGGCCATTGGATGGTTAATCTGCATTGGTATCGGCATAACTTTCGCTGAACCGCGGGAATATGGCGGGGTGTCAGCTCTAGAACGCTCCAATAATGGTCAGGAACAAGCATTGGTCGCTGCAGGTCGCAGCCGGGCGGCCAATTATGCGCTCGATGTGGGCAGCGATATCACATTTGACCTTGATTGTGACAGCGAAGGGTGCCTGATCCTGTTTCTGTTCGTGATTGTGCTGGTCTGTATCCTCGCTTCGGCATTCATCCCCCATTTCTGGGTCGTAGCCACTATACTACTCCTGACCCTGATGGGGGTTTTCTCTCTGCGCGAGTTACTGTATCACGAAAACACCGCAAACGCGGCTGGCCAGTAGCCATTTACCACAGAGGACGCTCTCACGGCATGGGTAGCGATTGACAACAGCGTCTGCAATGATCCAGCATGGGCCATTCTGAAAGCGCGGCTTGAAGAATCCTTGGACATGCTCGGGAAGAGTGCCCACGGTCGCGCGCATGCCGCAATAATCCGTTTGGCAGAGGCTTTAGGGATACCTCACGGCACTGCGAATGACAATTGCGTTCGAAATCAAGCCCTGGTTGCGCTATCATTCAGTCCTAAGCAGCGGTAGCTCCTGTGGCTGATCTGCCACGAATTGGATCCGTTCTGGTCAGCGACAATGGGCTATCGATGGAGACCTGATGATTAGCAAACAGTACCGCCTCAAAGAACTATTCAACCCGCGCGACGGCCGTTCGCTCGTTGTCGACAGCAGCGCGGGTTTGTCGCTGGGTGCGCTGCCCGGGTTAAGCGATTACGCCGCGGCCCTGGCGCCTATCCTGCCGCTGGCCGACGGCGTGGTCGCCAGCCCCGGCCAATCGCGACGGCTGATGGCCCGCGAGCGCGACCATGCCGGCCTGCTGATCGCCTCGGCATGGACCAATCTCTTGCGCGGCCCCGATTTTGTGCTGCCGCCCGAGCACAGCAGCTACGTGCCGCTGATCGACGCCGGCGACGCCCTGGACCTTGGCGCTAACGCCCTGGTGCTGCCCTTCCTGCTTGGCTATGAGGAAGAAATCGACAGCATCTGTATGGGCCGTCTGGTCGCCCTGGCCCTGCAGGGAGCGAGCAGCGGCATGCCGCTCATCGTCGACGTGCACCCGACCGGGCCGCGTGTTGTGCTGCGCAGCAAGGCGATTGAGCTGGGCGTTTCTTACGCCCTGGAAGGCGGCGCGGACGGCGTCGCCATCCCCTGGCCGGGCGGCGCTTCCTTTGTGGACATCCAGACCATGGCCGGCGACGTGCCGCTCTGGATCAAGCCGCAAACGGCCGAGCCGGCCGCGCCCGAATTGGACGAGCTGTTCGCCGCCGGCGCAACCAACCTCTGGCTTGGCGAAACCCTCTTTGCTACGGCCGACCCCGCCGCCGCCGCTGCAGCCTTCGCCACGCGCGTACACGGAGTAACGGAGGGGCGAGGAGGCTTAGAGGCGAAGGAAATGATAGAAAGTTGATGAATGCGGCCGCGAAGGTGAGAAGGCGCGAAGAGGCGAAGTCGCGCCCCTCCGCACAAACGCCCCCTAGCACCCCTATAGGTAATTCATGAAATCTGGACTGCAAACCCGTATGGATCGACTTTTCAACCGCCACGGCGACGGCCGTGCGATCTGCGTTGCCGCCGACCATGGCTACATGAGCGACGTCACGGCCAACGTGGTCAACCTGCGTTCAATCACCGAGGCGGTGATCGCCGGCGGCGTGGACGGCATCCTGCTCGCGCCCGGCCAGGCGATGCGCCTGGCGCCTTTATTCCAGGGGCGCGAAGGCCCGGCGCTGATCGTGCGCGCAGACTGGATGAACATGCCGCGACTCGGCACCTCCAACGTGGCCAATGCCGTGCCGCAGCGCCTGCTGCGCCATGAGAAGATGATCACCGCCGAGCAGGCTGTCGCTCTTGGCGCTTCAGCGATTACAATCTATCTCTTTCTAGGCTATAACGACCACATCGAGGCCAGGGGTATCGACAACTGCGCCCGTTTCGTCAACGAATGCCGCAACGCTGGCCTGCCCTGTATCATTGAGCCGCTGGCCTATGGCGGCCAGGTGACCGGTGCCAACACGGTCGAAATCCTGACTCTAGGCGCGCGCATGGCCGTCGAAATCGGCGCCGATGCGCTCAAGATTCCCTATACCGGCGATGTGGAGTCCTTTCGCCACCTGATTGACGTCGCCGGCGTGCCCACGCTCGTGCTGGGCGGCGCGCGCTCCGATTACGAGCGCGACGCCCTGGAGTTGTATAAAGAAGCGCAGGACGCTGGCGCGGCCGGCTGCCTCATGGGCCGCAATGTGACTAAATCGCCCGACCCGGCCCATATGATCGGCCAGCTCAGCGGTATCGCCCACCAGGGTTGGACGGTTGACGATGCCCTGCGCGGCGAGCAGTGGGACTTCTTGCGGCTAAAGGCCCGGCCGAACCTATGCACGGGCTGCAACCTCTGCGTCGTCGCCTGCGTCGCCGCGCATGACAGCGGCGATTACGGCACTAACCTGTCCCGCCTGCGCATCGACCCGGGTAACAAGCCCGGCCAGCACCGCGTTATGTTTTGCACCTCCTGCAAGAAATGCCTGGACGTCTGCCCCCGTGACGCCCTGCGCTGGCATCCGGAAACCGGCGCGGTTGAACTGCTGGTCGACAAGTGCGACAACTGCGGCGAATGCGTGGACATTTGCCCGACCCAGGTCATCGTCCATTCCGATCACGGCGTCACCGTCAGCGACGGCCGTGATCTGCCCTGGTATCCCGTCATCTGCGACTTCTGCGGCGGGGCCCCCGAATGCGCTCGCATCTGCCCGACCGACGCCATATTCATTGCCGAGCGACCTGAGTTTGAGCCAGTGAACAGTAATCAGTAATCAGTATTCAGTAATCAGTAATCAGTATTCGGTATTCAATGGATAGTAGATGGGAGGGAATGGACGTGGAAGTGAAGAAGTATGCCAACAGCTATCGCGATCTTGTCGTGTATGAGAAAGCGAGGGAGCTGTCAAAACGGATTTTCATACTTACTAGAGACTTTCCCAAAGAAGAGATGTATGCCCTGACAGACCAGATCCGCCGCTCTTCGCGCTCGATCGGGGCACAGATAGCTGAAGCATGGGCGAAAAGGCGTTACGAACGACATCTTATCAGCAAACTTACCGATGCCGATGGTGAACAAAACGAAACGCAGCATTGGATTGAGGTCGCAAGTGACTGCGGCTATCTTGACCAGAATCAGGCTTACGCGCTTCTCTCCAATTGTCAGGAAATCGGCCGTTTGCTGGGCGGGATGATCGCAAAATCGGCTTCATTTTGCCGTCCCGTAGCTCTCCGCGAACCAATGCCTGAATATCTCATTGGCGTATCGTCCTCTTCTGTGTGTCAAGTCCTGAAATAAGTTGACAGTGTTTATCTGAACTCTGATAACAAAATCAAGCAAAATGTACCTCAGCCGGAACACGA
>JBJYWX010000142.1:0-3803 GCA_046259695.1 Promineifilaceae bacterium (SeqCode)
TGATAGGCAAGCAGGATCGTATTCCATTCATAGCCACCATGTATACCACCTATCAGAATCAGCGGCGTTTCTCCATCTCCAAGTTGATAGCTGACAATTGGGATGCCGCAGACGGCCGACTTGCCGATGATCGCTCCATCCTCTGACTTGATATCCTCTTCCACAGGGCAGCGAACGGAATTGTGCAGCATGGTTCGCTCCGCAGGTCCAGCCTCCTTGGTAATTTCTGGCGCCGCAGTCACAGCAGTCGACACCATCGAATCACCCGTCACATATGTCGTTGGCGTTTCGGATATAATTACCGTGGTGCTGTCTCTTGCCTCCGGAGTTAGCTTAGATTCATCCGCTTCGGCTGCAGCATCTAAGCTTTCTGTTAGTGACGAATTTACCGCTGCATCGTCCGGCGTCATGGGGATCAACAGCTCCTGGCCAACATAAATAGTGCTGCCATCGGCCAGTTCATTGGCGATCTGGATGGCATTCATCGAGGTCTTAAATTCCTCAGCAATGAGCCACAGATTGTCGCCATCCTTTACTACATATATCAGCGGCGCAGGCGTGTCCGTCGGCAGCGGCGCAGGCGTTTCCGTCGGCAACGGCGTAGGGGTGTCCAGCACGGACGTTTGAGTTGCCTGCTGCGTGGGCCATGCTGTTGGTACCAGCGTGCCTGTTGGCGAGTCAGTGGCCGCGATCTCCCCGTCACCACCTTTTTCTGTCAAGACTGTGGCCGACAGAGTTTCTTGTGATGAAGAAGATTCGCAAGCAACAAGCAGCAAAATGAGCAAGGCGGTCGTGAATACGATCAGTAGCGACCGTCCGTTTTTGTACGGCGTACCTTTGTCAGTCTGCATAATAGGCGAGCAAAGCTCGGACTCCTTCAAGGTTATTGCGCCAGTCAGTTTCCTCATAATCATCCAGCAAAACAAAGAAACTGGGAATATCTACCTTGTCCAGCCAGTTACTTACATCACCGTTTATGACCTGATCAGCCGCTTCTTCGTAATCGCTAACGGCGTAGCCAGAAGCGCTACCAAACACTCCAGCAAGTGCATAGCTTGTGCGCGTCGTATCAGTTACTCGATCGCATTGACCAGGAGCGATCAAGCCGTCTCTGTACAAGGCTCCCCAGATAATGACGACATCTGGATTTACCTGCAAGAATAGATCGCGCAGAGCGCTGGTTTCTGGTTCCGAGAAAGGCACTGTACCCCCGCTGTCATCTACCTTCGAGCCGCGCCAAGTTGCATCACGTTTCCAGTCACAATCCCAGTTTCGATTGAGATCGACACCATTGGCGTTAGCGCGTCCTGACCAGCCACCGGGATCATAGCGGCTATCTTTATTCAGAGAGGGGACGATGTAAATTGAAACAGAGTCGGGAATTTCACCGGGATTGTCGCTGAAATGATTTACCAGACCCTCAGCGATGGCCACCGATGCCGGGGCGAACCCGGCATGCAATCCGCCAAGAAGCATGATCTCGTTTGGACCGGAACCAAATTTCACGACCTCTAAAGGTTCACCACGAACTGTTGAGCCGAACTCTCTCCATTGAGGATTTGAAGGTGGGGAAGGAGAGTGAGGAGTAATAGTCGGCGCTGTTGTGGCCGTTGGGTAGGGTGTTTGCGTTGGTAACGGGGTTTGTGTCGGTAAGGGTGTGTTTGTCGGCTGCGGTGTGTAGGAAGGCTGAGGCGTGTAAGTCGGTTGCAGCGTGTCTGTGGCGGGCACGGCCGTGTCGGTGACAAATGCGGATGTTGTCTGCGATACCACGGCGTCAGCCGTCTCATTCGCCGATGCGGTTTGCGATATCTCAGCCTCAACTGTTTCCTGTGTGGCGGATGCGACAACCTGCGCCGCTTCAGTTTCATACGCAGCGGCAGCCGTCTGTGAAGCCTGGGCATCTGCTTTGGCGGCTGCCACAGCCGTCGCCGTCTGTTCTATACCGGACAATGCTGCCAATTCTGCCTCACCTGTCAGTGTGGCCGCCAGCGCACTGATGGTTGAATAAACTTCCGATTCCGGCTCACTTGAGGAACCACGCAACTGGGGAATCAGGTAAAATAGGATATACCCGCCAACAACCAAGAACAACGCCAATACCGCTAGTCCAGGTACGATCATCTTCCAGCGAGGGCCGTCAGGCTGCGGAACCGGTGTTTTGTCTGGAACACGGTGGACCTGGGTTGATTCCATATCCTTTAGTGCCTTACGCGCTTCCATGCCACCAACAGCCGGGTCGCTGAAAGCTCTGGCCAGTTCCGCCCCCAATTTATAGCGCTCTTCAGGATGTTTGGCCAGAGCGCGCTCGAGGATCGCCTGATAATCTTTTGAAAGTTCAGGGGTAACTAAATCAGGTGCGATCTTGCTTATCCAAGGAATCTCCTGGCTCTGATGGGCATTGCCCATACTCCAAAATGTTTCCTCCTGAAATGGCTTGCGACCGGTCAGCATTTCGAACAAGACTACACCCAGGGCGTAGATGTCGGTTGCTCCCGTAACGTCATCGTCGTTCCTGAACTGCTCTGGGCTCATATAGGCGGGCGTGCCGAGGACATTGTTCGTCAGAGTTAGCTGCGTGGTCCTGGCAAGCTTGACAATACCAAAATCGACCAGATACGGCTGCCCATCAGCATCAAAAAGGATATTCGCCGGCTTGACATCTCGATGAACCAGCCTTTCCTTGTGTACTTTGTCCAGCGCACTACCAATGCGGTCCAGGGTTCGTTGAATCACATCATTTGATACCGGGCCATCATCCAGCTGATCAGCAAGAGAACCACCAGGCATATATTGCATCACAAGATAAGGCTGGCCATCCTGCTCGCCCACATCATAGACGGGGACGATGGCCCGGTGTTGCAGGGCAGCAATCGTTCGCGCTTCCTGAATGAAACGCTCCTTCGATGTCTCGTCGCCGAGAAGATGTGTTGACATCACCTTAATGGCTACATCGCGGTGCATGGTGGGGTCATAGGCACGGTAAACAACGGCCATGCCTCCCCGACCAATCTCTTCTATGATCTCATAACGGCCGATTTGCTCTATTCCCACCACCGTTGCCCTCCCGTTGACAACCGCCTGGATAAGCTACCATACCTGTGGCAACACTAAAACTATATCACAGTTTCTCACAACGTGTTTCTCTTCCCGGCCAAACGAACAGATTTTCCGAAGTCAATCAGTAAAGATGTACGACAGAACTGCCCGTTTTTGAGGGCCTGACCCTCATACGTAGGCGGTGCACCCTACATGTGAGGCTCACCAACTTCTACCTGTCGAGCTTGAGTCCGCTGATGCTCCAACTTTGATACTTTTCCACCCTGATCTATAATCGCGCCCATAGTCCGCAGTTTTTGTGGCGAGGTATGGGCGTGGCGGAACAGTTTGGACGGTATGAAATCATTCACGAGATAGGTCGCGGTGGTATGGCCATAGTATATCTTGCGCATGATCCCAATTTCGACCGCCGGGTGGCGATCAAAGTATTGTCACAGCAATTCATGCAAGATCCACAATTCCTTGCCCGTTTCAAGAGAGAAGCCCGAATAATTGCCGGGTTGGAGCATCCCGCTATTGTCCCTGTTTACGATTTCGGGGAACAAGACGGTATCCCTTACCTGGTGATGCGCTACATGGCTCGCGGGTCTCTGGCCGATCGTTTGACTGAAAAGCCACTGTCTCTACGAGAGATCGCTGCCCTCATTGAATGGCTGTCGCCCGGTCTAGACTTTGCGCACAAGTCTGGCGTTATTCACCGCGATCTGAAACCGGCGAATATACTCTTTGAAGAAGACGAAAATGGC
>JBJYWX010000143.1:0-9846 GCA_046259695.1 Promineifilaceae bacterium (SeqCode)
AGCGCCAGTACTTCGAGATGATGGGCACGCGCGGCATCTGGGAGGACGGCTGGCGTGCGTCAGCCGTTCATGGTCCGATGACCGGCGCAGGGCACTTCGACAAGGACGAGTGGGAGCTGTACCACGTAGATGAGGATCGTTCCGAGTCCACAAATCTTGCCGGCAAGTATCCCGAGAAGCTTGAGCACCTCAAGCAGGTATGGATGGACGAGGCCCGCAAGAATCTGGTGCTGCCGTTGGATGACCGCACCGCGGTGGAGATTCTCACTGATGAACGGCCGTCCACCGAGCCGCCGCGCGAGTCGTACATCTATTACCCGCACACGACGGCCGTTCCTGAAGGTGTCGCGGCTAACGTGCGCGGGCGTTCGTACAAGATCCTGGCCAATGTCGAAGTTGGCAATGACTGTTCCGGCGTGATCTTCGCTCACGGCTCACGCTTCGGCGGCCACTCGCTGTTCATCCACGACAAAAAGCTTTACTACGTGTACAACTTCCTGGGCATTCCGCCGGAACAGAAGTTTATCTCCGACGAGGAACTGAAACCGGGCAAGTACACGCTGGGCATGGAGTTCAACCGCGAGAAAGCAGGCGAGTATGGCGAATCGGAAGGCACAATGAAGCTGTACATCAACGACAAGGTCGTCGCTACAGGACCCATGCGTACCCAGACCGGCAAATTCACTCTTTGCGGGGATGGTCTGTGCATCGGCTATGACAGCGCGGATCCCGTTGCCGCGGAATACACGGCCGAGAGCCAGGGCAAGTTCACAAACGGCGAGATCCAGTATGTTGAGATTTCGGTCGACAAGGAGCAGTACCGCGACCTTGAAACGGAGATAGCGGCGGCGATGGCGCTCGATTGATCGACGATCCCGCTGATACTTGAATAACAACTTAGGCGCAGGGTGCCGGTTCTTCCGGCACCCTGCTTTGTCGGGCGCGATTTTATGCGCCCGATTACGGCCGAAATGTATGGTATCCCGCCGGAGCGCGTTATCGGCAGCAGTATGTCGCTGGAATTCCGTGCCAATGAACATGGCGGCAATGTGCTCACCAAGCCGGAACTGGAAGTACTGGATGATGGACCGGTCAAACCGCAGCGCATCTGGAGCCATATCGGCCGCCGCCCGATCTTTACGTCCGGCAATTCCAGCGGCGACATCCAGATGCTGCAGTACACGGAAGGGAACACGTATCCTTCCCTGTGTATGCTGGTCAACCACGATGATGCCCATAGAGAGTTTGCCTACATGGCCGGCGCGGAAGATGCTTTGAAAATGGCCGGTAAGCGCGGCTGGCTAGTAGTCAGCATGAAGCAGGACTGGCGCACGATTTTCTCTTTTCAGAATCAGTGAGCTCTTGACGCTGAAGCGCGTCGCGGCGTAGGTGCGTTTCAGCGGATGGTTGGTAGACCTTCTGAATGAGGCAGCGATGGATATCATTACAAATCTATTTTCTTATCTACAGCCCGGCAGTTTTCTCTATTTCGATCTTCTGGCGGCATTCACCAACGCCCTCAATGGCGCATTGCTGGTGCAGCGCCCGGACCATTACAAAGGACGCTACGTCACGACGATTGGTATCTTGGCGTTTGCGGCCTTGGGCGGCTTGGGCGGCGGCGTCTCTCGCGATGTCTTGCTCAACGATACGCCCTCATCGCTGACGAATCCCTGGTACATCATTCTCGTGATTCTTGCCTGGCTGCTCGGCCTGCGCCTGGCCTGGTCAAAAGGCCAGGATTTCCGCGAGACTTTCTTCCAGTTTGTGACATCCTTCTCCCTGCCCTGGTATGCCGTGGTCGGCGTGGAAAAGGCCCTGGGAGCGGGCTGGCCGTTCCTCGGAGCGATTGTCGTGGGCATTGTCGGCCCAACGGCCGGTCGATTCTTGATCGACGTCGGCTCGGGCGTGCCCGCCAAACAGTTCGTCCAGGGAGAATGGTTTATCGGCACCGCTATTTTGACCTCGCTCAGCTTTGGCGTCCTGCGAGCCGGAACGGTCGGGCTGCCTGGATTTTCCATGGGCTTTGTGGCCGCCTCGCTCACGGCGTTCGCCATTGGTTTTACCTTCCGCGTGGCGGCTTTGTGGTTCTTGTGGGAAGAACCGATGCCGCAACGCATGCCTGATTGGCTGCTCAAGGGCAAGCCCAAGCGCGAGTCGCTGAAAGAGAAGATGCAGCCCGGTTGGGTTCCGTCTTGGGAGGAGCCGCCGGATAGAAGTAACTATTCACTATAGCAGGCAGCCCGACTAGGCACCCAATGGAGGGGTATCGTGACCGAGCAACAATCCATACAGAATACGGCAAAAGACAAAGCAAAAGGGACAGACGCGTCCGGCGCGCCGGAGAAGGCGGGGATAATCCTCACCACGCTCATTGTGGTCGCCGCCGTGGCCAACCTGCCCCTGGCCATGGCCAATGTGGCGCTGCCGTCCATCGGCACCTATTTCAATGCTTCGCAAACGCAACTTAACCTGGTAGCGGTCGGCTATTCGCTCGGCCTGGCCTGCTCCGTCTTGTGGCTTGGGGCCCTGGGCGACCGCTACGGCCGAAAAATGATCGCCCTGCTCGGCGTGACCCTGGCCATTCCCGCCGCGCTTATCTGCGGCTTTGCGCCATCGATACAGGTTTTGATTGCCGGCCGTCTCTTTGGCGGTATCGCCGCCGGCATGGCCTTCCCCACCTGCCTGGCGCTGATCGCGGCCTTGTGGGGGCCGGGGCCGGAGCGCACGAAGGCGATCGCCTTATGGGCTGCCACCGGCGGCGCCATCAACGCCTGCGGCCCCTTGATCTCCGGTGTGTTGTTGTTATTCCTGCCCTGGAACGCGGTGTTCATGGTGGTCATTCCGGTGGCCCTGGTGGCGCTCGTTTTAGCCTTCATGTTCATCCCGGCGCACGTCAATGAATCCACAGAACCTGTGGACAACATCGGCGGCATCCTGTCGATGATCTTTGTCGGGGCGCTGATCCTGACCATCAATTTTGCGCCGGTGCCCAACATGGGCAAGCTGGTATTGAGCCTGGCGGCCGTCGCGCTTGTAAGCCTGGTGCTCTTCATAATCCGCCAGCGACGGGTCGATAACCCGCTCTACGACTTGAAGGTAGCGGCGCGGCCCACTTTCTGGGTGGCGGCGGTCGGTGGCATCATTGTCTTTGGCTCGCTGATGGGCGCTATGTTCCTCGGTCAGCAGTTCCTGCAAAATGTGCTGGGCTATTCCACCGTGGCCGCCGGGGCGGCGATCCTGCCGGCGGCCGTGCTGATGATCCTGGTTGCACCGCGCTCGGCCAAACTGGTGCACGATCAAGGTTCTCGTTTCACTCTGCTCTTGAGCTTTGGCGCCGTCCTGATCGCCTTTGTACTCATGTTCCTGTTTTGGAACGAAGGTATTTCTTACTGGTTAATCGGGATTGCCTATGTCTTTCTAGGCGCAGGCGTGGGTTTGGGCGGTACGCCTTCCTCCAATTCACTGGCAGCCTCGGTACCGGTGACCAAGGTAGGTATGGCCTCGGGCACGACCGACCTGCAGCGCGACCTGGGCGGCGCGCTGATGCAGTCGATCTTTGGCGCGCTGCTCGCCGCCGGTTTTGCGGGCTCGATGAGCTCGGCCATCGCCGCCGATCCTAGCGGCGCGAATATTTCCAGAAGCATTTCCAGCCAGTTGATGCAGTCATACGCCAGCGCCGAAACGATCGCGCAGCAGTATCCACAGTATGCCGATCAGATTACGGCCGCAGCCAAGACCGCCTTTCTGGCCGGCGATGACTATGCCTATATTGCCGGGATCTTGGCCGTCCTGGTCGGCGCAGCGCTCATTTTCTTCTTCTTTCCCAAGAAAGATAAGGAGACTGAGCTGCTGCAGAAATACCGCGCCGTCGATGCCAAGCAGTAGCTTACGCAGCGCATCTGGACGCTGTGACATACCTCTTTTCTAGCGCCGCGGCAAAGCAGGCCATGTCTGCCATACAAGTAGTTTGGCAGAGTAAAGTCTATTTATGCGGACCTGCTGGCAGGCGCATTTAACAGCGCACCATCCCCGGAGCCGGGCATTAAGGAGTCTTAGCTGCCTGCTTTGATGTGCCGGTAAGTCAGCCGGAAGAAGAGCAACGCGCCGGCGAAACGGCCGATGCCGCTGAGTAGGAAGATGAGCTGGTAGCCCACGCGGTCGGCCAGGAATCCGCCCAGCAGCGGCCCGGCGACGGCGCTGCCGAATACGGCGAGCTGGTAGAGCGCCACGGAGCGCGCCCGCTGGTCAAGCGGCGCCAGTTCCAGCAGCACGTTGAAGTTAGCCAGGTTATAGCCTGCCCAGGCAAAGCCGACGAAGGCGTTGATGATGGCCACCTGCCACGGCGCAGTGACGAGCATCCAGGCCAGCGGCGCCAGGGGGATAAAAAGGCTGGTCATACCCTGCACCCAATACGGCCCGCGGCGGTCGATCACGGAGGCGAAGTAGCGCTGGCCAAACAGGGCGGTCAGGCTGGCTACGCTGGCCAGCACGCCCACGGCCGTGGCCGTCGCGCCAAGTCCGTTGACCAGATAGACGTTGAAAAATGGGGACGCCAGCTGCAGCGAGAAATTCCAGACCAGGGCGCTGGCCACCAGCCCGGCAAAGGCCGGGTTGAGGCGCAGCGCCCGCCGCAAATCGCCAGGGTGGTGCGGCGCCCGTTCTGCCGCTTTGGGCGCCACTTCGCGGATGCGCGAGAAAGCGTAGGTGCTGATCATGCCCGTGGCGAAGGCACAGAAAAAGACGACCTGGTAACCGGCGACGGCCGAATCGAGCCGCGTGTTGGTGCGGCTGATGAGCAAGCCGGCCAGGGTGGCCACGACCATGGCCGCCAGGCCCATGGCTATATTGCGGCTGGAGAAAAAGCGGGCACGCATTTGTTCGGGCACCAGGTCAGCCACGAGCGACGTCCAGGCCGGGTTGGCCAGGTTGGCCATGAAGGCGCGCACGCCGTCGAAGACGATGATGGCTACGATGGCCACCGCGGCCGAGCCAAACAGGAACGGCACCAGCGCCAGGCCAAGGAGGGCGAAACGGCCGAAAATACCGGCACTCCATACCACGACCGCTTTGCGTTTGCCGCTGCGCTCCACGAGCTGCGCGCCGGGAAACAGCGCCGCCGCGCCCAAGAGGTTTGCGGCCGCGGCCATCAGGCCCACCTGGCTGTTGCTGGCGCCGTAAGCGAGTGCGAACAGGGCTACGAAGCCGAGATAGAAGTTCTCGCTGATCGCCGCGAAAAGGCCATCGATCCAGAAATAGCGCAGGTCGCGCAGGCGTCCCATGCTGACCGGCTCCTGCGCCTGACGCTGCAGGCGGTCGTCCAACGGCCGTACCAGAGCATACCAGTTCCAGCGCTGCGGCCGTAGATGATCTACAACGGCGCTCACGCGCCGCTGAACCAAATACCGGCGCTCGCCCGGCGCCGGCTGCTCTCCACGTGAAGAGGACATAAGGGGACAATTATAGCTGCTAAAGTGGCAGGGGGTAGGTGGCGCGAGGGTGCGGAGGGGCAGTGCTTCGGTGGGCAGTGGGCAGTATTGTCATCCTGAAGGCACAGCCCGAAGGATCCCTTTGGCCACACCCATTAAGCCGCATCCGCCCGGCGGCCGGTTCGCGGTGGTCCTTTCCTGCGGCAGGCGCAAGGAGGGCGCCCGGGGAGGTTGCCTGTGGAGAAAGGCTCTGACTGAGTATGGCCTCAGGGATGCCTCACTTCGTTCGGCATGACAGCTCGCCACGGTATTGTCATCCTGAAAGATGCCTGCGCGCTGCTTACTGTCTTCTACTTACTGTCATCTGCTTACTGACTTCTGCTTACTGACTTCTGCTTGCTGACTTCTGCCTACTGTCTTCTGCCTACTGTCTACTGCCGTCTCCAGCCCTCCCGTATAACATTGACTTTTACCTGTCGGCCACTTCTTCTCCCCTCGCCAGCCCCGATACAAACATCGCCAACAGTCGCTCAAAACTTTCATCCAGGTCCAGGGCCATCTTGTAGCCACCCCCCGTTTCCAGGGAGACGAACCCGTGCAGCAGGGCGCGATAGGCGCGGATGGCGTGCAGCGCGTTTTCGCCCTCGATGCCTACTGAGGCCATCGTCAGCAGCAGGAGCTGCAGCCACTCCTGGGCCAAAGCCACGCGCGCGGTCTCGTCCGGGTCGGGGGCGACGGTTGTCAGCGGGTATAGGGCGGGATGGGCATGGGCAAATGCGCGGTAGGCCCGGCCCATGGCAACCAGCGCCTCCGTACCTGTTTTGCCAAATGCCGCCTGGCGCACATCGGCCAGCAGCATCTCACCGGCGAACAGCGCCAGGTCGCCGCGCAGGCCGCGTAGGCCGTCCACATGGTTGTAGAGCGACGGCGCGCGCACACCCAGCTCGCCGGCCAGCGCGCTCAGCGTCAATTCCTCTACCCCACCGCACTCCTCGGCCAGCTCCGCGGCCGTGTGCAGCACCCGATCTTTATTAAGCTGTCTGCGCGTGGACATCCAGTTTGCCCTCCGCTTCGGCGATGGCGCGGGCCATCGCGGCTCCCGGCTGCTCTAATACGCGCCCATGTCCCACGGCCAGGCGCGCCGGCTGCAGCGCCGCCAGATCGCGCGCCGTTTGCACGGCCGTCGCCAGGTCCCAGGTGGCCATGGCCGGCATGGGGAAGCGCCAGCGCAGCACGCCGCTGACGGCGATGCCGCCCTGCGTCTGGTAGGCGTCGCCGGCGATCAGCGTGCCGTCTCGCTCGTCCAGAAAGGCAATCTGGTCCGGCGAATGGCCGGGCGCGGCCAGCACGCGCAGCGAGCCGACCTGGTCGCCGGGAACAAGGAGGCGATCGGGCACCGTCTCAGCCTGCACAAAGCCGCCGCGCAGTTCCGACAGCACCTCACCCGGCTTGAGACTTTTATCGCCGCGCAGGAAATCGGCCGTGCGCGCGCCGGTCAAGAACGCCGCGTCCGGCAGCGCGGCGCGCAGGGCGTCAAATGAGCCGGCGTGGTCCACATGCGCGTGAGTCAGAACTACGCGCTGCAGCGGCAGGCCGGTCGCCTTCGCCGCCGCCAGGATATCTTTCTCGCTGCCCCTGGTGCCGGAATCAATCAACGTCAGGCCATCCGTCTCGCGCACGAGATACATGTTGATCACCCACATGCGGGTTACCTGCAGCAGATTGTCGCCAAATTTCGTCACACGCATATTTACTCTCCTTTAGAAAACTAATATGCTTAGTTTATAAAACTAATAGTATTAGTTTGTCAAGCCGGGCTTATGAACCTGGTGGTAAAAGTGAACTTTGCCTTACAATAGTCAGCATAATAGATAGAAGGAGACGCCATGCGTGCAGAAGGTGAATTTGAAGTCAGGCTGGAACCATTGGAAGCGTACGCCGGGCCGGGGCCGGGCGCGGAACTCGGCCGTCTGTCCATCGAAAAGCATTTCAGCGGCGACCTGCAGGGCGGCAGCGCCGGTGAAATGCTGACGGCTGTCAGCGCGGTGGAAGGGTCCGCCGCGTACGTGGCTATCGAACGCTTTGAAGGGCTGCTCAAAGGCAGGCGCGGCTCGTTCGTCCTGGTACACATGGGCGTCAGCACCGGCGACCAGAGGCGGCTGGTGCTGGAAATAGCGCCCGATTCCGGCACAGCCGATCTGCAAGGTATCGAAGGCGCTATGGCCATCGAACAGACGGACGGACGGCACTATTATGTGCTGGAGTACGTTCTGCCGTAAGCGCGCAGCCAGCCCGCCGTCGCGCAACCGGCCCGCTGTGGCGCAACCGGCCCGCTGTGGCGCAACCGGCCCGCTGTGGCGCAACCGGCCCGGTTGCGGAAAAGGCAACGTGGCACGTTGCCCCACAAGCCAGACGCGCTTAATGCACATTCTGCGGCCGGAACACAGTCACCAGCACCACGCCGCTGATGACCGCGGCCCCGCCGACCAACCCCTGCCAGGTCGGCCGTTCGCCAAAGAGCAGTATCGACCACAAAATCGTAACCACCGGGCTCAGCGTGAGCAGAATCGTAAAGACGGACAGATCCATGCGGCGCAGCACGATGTAATAGAGCGCGCGGCTGAGGGTCACGTTGATCGTCGCCGTCAGCAGCAAGATAACCCATACCTGCCATCCCTGCGGCCAGACCAGCTCCCCGCTGGCGGCGCTGAACAGGAACAGGAAACCACTTGTTGCCAGCATGCGGAAGAGAAAGAAATTCAAGAAATCCATCGCTTCCCCATGGCGCTTGACGATCGCCGCGTGCAAGGCATACGTGAAGGCCGAGAAGAGCACCAGCGAGGCGCCAATTAACGACTGGCTGCCTTCTGATCCCGGCTGGAAGCTGATCACCATGATGCCGGCCACGGCCAGCGCCGCGCCAAGCGTCTGGCCGCGTGTTAGTCGATCTTTCAGCCATAGGATACCCAGGGCCAGGGAGAAAATCGTGCCTGACTGCGTCAACAGGGCGGCCGTGCCGGGATCAATATAGAACAGCGCGGCAAAGCTGGAGGAGGTTGAGGCGGCGATCAAAAAGCCAATGGCCAGAAAGAAGGGCAGATTGTCGCGCAGCAGGCGCCAATCGATGCGCCGCATCCAGGCGGCGTACAGGGCAACCTGGATCAGCGCCAGGCTGATGTAATAGAAAGACGAGGCGACCGGCGGCAGGTAGGGAGCCAGCAGGCGGCCAAAAATATAATGCCCGCTGTCCACCAGCACCAGGACCAGTACCAGGGCCGGAAACCGGTTCCGTTCTTCACCTGCCTTGACCGCCACACGAACCTCGCGAAGGAAACGCCGGCTGCTAGCCTAAAGCCACAACCCCTGCTCCGGCAGCGTTTCCAGCAGCATCTCGCTGATTTCGCGATGCAGGGCCTTGGAGTACTTAAAATCGGAAGTGTAATAATCGGTGACGCGCGTGATGCCCGCGGCCTCCAGCCTGCGCCGCAGTTCCTCATAGGCCGTGTAACGAGCCCAGGCGCTGTGCTCGCGCGCGGCGTGCGTGCGCAAGATTTCCTCGTCGCTCATGCGCCGGTACTTCTCTTCATGGACCATAACCTCCAGCGGCAGCCGGTCGCGCAGCGGTGGGTCCTCGGCCGGGTAGCCGACAGTGAGCGAGGTGACCGGGAAGACGCCCGGCGGAAGCTGCAAATAGTCGATCAGCTCGCGCGCCGCCCACCAGGTCGTGCCCAGGTAACAGATACCCAGGCCGGCCGACTCCGCCGCGAGGGCCATTGTCTGCGCGGCAATCACGGCGTCCACCGCGCCGGTGAGGAAACCCAGGAAATCATCAAAACTCTGTTTAGAATGGTTGACGCGAACCCACTCGCGCATGCGAAACACATCGGCGCAGAAGGTGAGCAGCACCGGCGCCTCCAGAATGAAGTCCTGGTCGCGGTGCAGGTGATACAGTTCCTTCTTGTTGGCCGGATCCCTGGTAACAATCACCGACCAGGTCTGCATATTGCCCGCGCTGGAGCTGCGCAGGCCGGTGTAAAGGATCTGCTGCAGCAGATCGTCGTCGATCGGGCGCGCCTCGTAGGCGCGAATGGAACGGTGGCGGTTGGCTAAATCAAACATCCGGGGATTATAGCGCGCGGGGGTGAGGAGGCGAAGAAGCGAAGTTGCAGGCGGCAGGTTACAGAAGCTTGGCTGGGGAAGTGAGTCGGGTTACCTAGTGCGTGGCGTGGAAGGCCTGGAGAAATATCGCGGCTGACATCGGGCCCAGCGGCTGGACTCATAACAGAAAGAATAGGCGCTCGTCCACGTCCTATGGTCTTAGCCCGCTGATGGCAAATTAGCGTCTGACGTGCGTAAACATGCTGATGCATGCTGGCTTGGGGCGCACGACTAAGGACGAAGATGGAGATGGAGCCGG
>JBJYWX010000144.1:0-4631 GCA_046259695.1 Promineifilaceae bacterium (SeqCode)
CAGCTAGGGCTGGGCCTTGCGGAAGCAGCGCCCTATATGCGGTTGCTGTCGGCGACGCCGCACCAGGGCAAGACGGATTCATTTCGACGGCTGATGTCGCTGCTGGATGGGGATGCCTTCCCCGATGAGGAAAGCATCCAGAGGGAGCGCGTGTGGCCATACGTGGTGCGGACAGAGAAGCGAGGCGCGATTGACGCCGGCGGCAAGCCGCTGTTTAAGCCGCGGCTGACGTCATTGTCGACCGTGGCCTGGACCAAGCAAGCGCCGGAGCAAAGAAGGCACTATGAGGCGGTGAGCGATTATGTGCGCGAGGGCTACAACCAGGCGCTAAGCGAGAAGAAAAGCTATATCGGTTTTTTGCTGATCTTGATGCAGCGGTTGGTGACCTCGTCAACACGGGCGGTGCGCACCACGCTGGAGAGACGGCTGGATGTGCTGCGCGAACCGGAGTTCCAGCAGCTCTCGCTGTTTGACGCGGCCGAATGGCGGGAGATGGACGGGCAAGGCAAAGTGGACAGCGTGATGCAGAGCCGCTTCAATGCCCTGACCAATGAGCAGGCGGAAGTGGAGTATTTGCTGGCACTGGCAGCGCGGGCAGAAAAGGCAGGACCGGATCCGAAGGCAGCGGCGCTGCTGGATTGGATTTACCGCCTGCAGCGGGAGACAGGCGATCCGGCGCTGAAGGTACTGATCTTCACCGAATTTGTGCCCACGCAGCAAATGCTGGCGGAGTTCCTGAGCGAACGCGGGTATACGGTGGCGACGCTCAACGGCTCGATGGACCTGGATCAGCGGCAGGAAGCACAGGAAGCCTTCGCGACTGAGGCGCGTTTCCTGGTATCGACGGACGCCGGCGGCGAGGGGCTGAATTTGCAGTTCTGCCATGTGGTGATTAATTACGACATCCCGTGGAACCCGATGCGGCTGGAGCAGCGCATCGGCCGGGTGGATCGCATCGGGCAGACAAAGCCGGTGCGGGCGATCAACTTTGTGTTAGAAGATACGGTTGAGGCGCGGGTGCAGGAGGTGCTGGAGACGAAGCTGCGCGTGATCCTGGAGCAGTTCGGCGTGGATAAGACGGCGGATGTCCTGGACTCGGCGGAGTCCGGAGATTTATTCGAGGCATTGTACCTGGAAGCGATTTTGAATCCTGAGAGCCTGGAGGAGAGCGCGGAGGCGACGCTGGAGCGGGTGCGCGAGCAGGCGCAAGCGAGCCGGGAACAGGCAGGGCTTTTACAGGCGTCTGAGCCATTGGATGCGGAAGCGGCCAAAGCGGTGATGGAGCACCCGCTGCCGCGCTGGGTGGAGACAATGACGGCGGCTTATGTGCGGGCGGGCGGCGGAACGGCCCTGCGCGAGGGGGATTTGTGGGACCTGACCTGGCCGGACGGGCGGCGAATGTCGCGCGTGACTTTTACCAATCAGGATCGCGGCGATGCGAGGCGGCACCTGACGCTGGCGGAGCAGGCCGTGCGCGAGCTGGTATATAATCTGCCGCCATTCATCGAAGGGCAGGCGATCCCGCAGATAAGGATGGAGCGGCTGCCGGCCTCCGTAGACGGCGTGTGGTCATTGTGGCAAATCGGCGTGCGGAGCGAATCATTTAAGAGCCAGCGACTGCTACCTTTGTTTCAGAGCCAAGACGGCCGTGTTTTTCTGCCCACGGCGCAGCGCATTTGGGAGCAGCTTCTGACAGGAACTGTGGATGTCTATGGAAGCGTGGCAGGAGAAACGGCCGTGCAGGTGACGCGGGCAGCCTGGCGGGCGATCGAGCAAGCAGGCCGGGCAGTTTACGAAGAGATGGCGCGCCAGCAAAAGCGACAACTGCAGCGCGAGATGGACAAACAATCCTATGCATTCGAGGCACGGCGGAAGGCGATCAATCGCGTAGGCCTGCCGAATGTGCGCCAATACAGGTTGGCGCGATTGGCCGAGGAAGAGGCGGCATGGCAACAGGAAGCAGCCCGGCGGGCCGGAGCAACACCGGAGGTGAATTTAATCCTGCTGCTGCAGGCCTCCGGAGGGGATGGCGCATGAGCAGGTCCTTCCAGGATGTTGTGTTAAAGCAGTTTGTGCCGGAGATCGCGCGCCTGACGCTGGTCGCCGATCCTGATGATCTGCTGGGCGATGAGGGAATGCAGGAGTCGCTTGAGACGCGCGGTTTTGAGCTGGTGCGTTTTGACGATCCGGTGTCCTTTCGCTACCTGTATGAGAGCGCCTACCGGACGCGGTGGGCAGCTGGGGAGACATTTGAGCTGGTCATCGTCGTACAGGGGGACGAGGCGGAACTGGAAATGCTGCCGTATGATTTGCTCAGGAACGGACGGCGGCTGTCGCTAAATCTAGCCACATTTTTCCCCAACCTGAGTTATCGCGCGGTGACGACCGTGGCGCACCGCGATCTGGGAACCTTATATGAAGCGCAGCGACGCTATCGACCGGGCAAGCTGGGAGAGAACGGAACAAAAGATTTTATCTTGCGGCATGTGTTCAGCATTGCGGCGGATCTGATCAAGAATGAGACTGATTTGCTGGTCATTTTGATGCGCTTGCACCTCGCCGGCAGGGAGCTGCCGGAAGCGTTGAGCGAACACCTCGGTGAGCGGTTAGGGGGCGAGGCAGCGTTTGCTGAATGGCCACTAGAGGAATTGTTGTCCGATTCGGCCGTGTTGGTCGAATTCTTGCAAGAGCGTTGGCCGTTATACCTGGACAGCGAACTGACAAGCGATGATGAGAAAACCCTTCGTGAATCAGGAGCTATGGACGGCGGTGCTCTCAAATGGCCGGGCCCGGCTTATTTGCCATTCGGGCAGGCAGAGATCCGCGCTTTTGTGGACACGCTTTTCCTGGAAGGGAAATTGCAGCCTATCGCTGTCGCTGCTACAAAGAAGCTGCGCGATAGCTGGGCGCGAGTCGGCGTCCGCGATGAAACGGCCGAGGAACGGGTAGAGCATCTGGTACGCTTGCTGGATCAGCTAGAAGCACAGATTCCGCCGGATTCAGGAAACTATAGGGATTGGCAGCGTTTTATGCCAGCCTGGGCGGAAGCGATTGTTTTGCGGTCCAGGCCAGAAACAGACCTGAGCAAAGAAACCGAGGCAAGATTCAGGTCCATACAAGAAAGCATCGATACCGCTTTTCAAGGATGGCTGGCTAATCGTTACCATCGCCTGGGCACGTTGTCCCCGCACCCACCGATCATGGTTGATCATATCGCGCGGTCGCTGACACGAGAGGTCAACCGCGCCAGCCACAAAAAGGCGGCGCTCATTGTCATGGACGGTATGGCGTATGACCAGTGGCTGATCATAAGCAGGGCACTAAGAGAGCAGCTACCGGAAGTGCGCATGCGCGAAAGCGCTGTCTTTGCCTGGATTCCCACTTTGACAAGCGTATCACGCCAGGCGATCTTTGCCGGGAGGGCGCCGCTGTACTTCTCGGAAAGCATCAACACAACCAGTAAGGAAGCAGCTCTGTGGTCATCATTCTGGGAGAACGAAGGGCTGTCCAAGGCTGAAATCGGCTACGTTAAGGGATTACGTTCGGCCGCTGACCTGGCGCGCGTGAAAGAGTTATTAGCGGCGCCTAAGATGCTTGTGGTGGGGCTGGTGGTGGACCAGATCGACAGGATTATGCATGGAATCGAGATGGGACTACCGGGCTTACAGCAGCATGTCGACCTTTGGATGAAACAAGGGTTCATGACTGAATTAATCAGCCTATTATTAGAACATGAGTTCCGTATCTTTGTGACTTCGGACCATGGTAATATTGCCGCAGAAGGCATCGGAAGCCCGCGCGAACAAGCGCTGGCGGATCTAAGGGGCGCAAGGGCACGAATCTATCCCAACCAGACGCTGCGCTCAATCGTTCAGGCCAACTTCCCAGATGCCATTGCCTGGCCGGACAACGGGCTGCCGCCAGATTATTATCCATTGCTGGCGCCTAAGCGGAATGCTTTTACACAAGGCGGCCAAACAATCGTCAGCCATGGCGGTGCAGCTGCGGAAGAGGTTATTGTGCCCTATATCGAAGTTGAAAGGATTAAAACGTGAGTCGACCGACGATAGGATTTACACAACGCATCCAGTTGGAATGGCTGGAATGGACGGCACAGTTAGCACTGGCAGGACTTTCGCCGGACGAGATTTATGCTGAGCTGCAGGAGCGGTTACGGCCGATTGTGTCTGTCGGCGGTGATGATAATAAGAGCAACCGTGGGAAGGTTGTGGGCATCTTGCTCAAGATCTGGGTGAAGAACCCAAAGGATTTGAGGTCATTTGGTAATGAAGGTCTGGCACACTTGGAGCAAGCGCCTGAGGACCAGCATCTGGCCCTACACTGGGGAATGAGCATGGCCACCTACCCTTTCTTCGGAACAGTCGCTGAGGCAACGGGGCGCCTGGCGGACCTGCAAGGGGGTGTGACAAAGGAGCAGGTACACCGGCGCGTGCAAGAGCAGTACGGGCAGCGGCCTAGTATCAAACGGGGAATGGAGCGCGCTTTCTACAGCTTGCATGATTGGGGCGTTCTGGAAACAACGGAACAGGCGCATGTATATCAAGCGGCACGGCCGTTGGTTATCGACAATTCACGTCTAACTTCGTGGCTTATTGAAGCGGCGATGATCA
>JBJYWX010000145.1:0-2626 GCA_046259695.1 Promineifilaceae bacterium (SeqCode)
CTGCGATTTTACAGCCTTGATGCCCAGTCGTTCTGGAATGACGAAGGTAACAGCGCGCGTCTCAGCGAACGGCCGCTGCCTCTGATCCTGGAAGGGACCGCCAGTGACGTGCATCCGCCGCTGTACTATATATTGCTGCACGGCTGGCGGGAACTCGTTGGTGATTCGGAATTTGGCCTGCGGTCATTTTCAGCGTTTGCCGGTGTTCTGACCGTGGCGGTCACGATGGGTCTTGCGAGACATCTTGGCCCCCGGACCTCATGGCGGCTCCGTTTCCCAGCGATTTTTGTAATGATTTCCGGTATGTTGGCGGCGATTAATCCTGCCCTTGTCTACTACAGCCAGGAAACGCGCATGTACGCGCTGCTCGCGCTGCTCGGTGCGCTCTCAACCTTGGTCTTGATGAAATGGCTGCGGAGTAAAAGGCGCTTACCCTGGGCACTAGCCTATCTTGTTCTATCAACAGCGGGACTATATACGCACTATTTCTACCCCACTTTGTTTGTTCTGCAGGGGATTGTGCTGCTTGTCGAACTCACCGGCCATGGTTCCGAACAAAGAAGTAGCGCGTGGCAAACGGTAGGCAGGCTGCGGGCATTTCTGACATGGCTTGTTATGGTAGGAGTTTCTTTTCTCTTCTATGCGCCATGGATGCCAGTTTTCTTGCGACAGACCGGGGGCAGGGAAGCGGTGCGTGCTTCATTACCTGTTTTCACCTGGGATGCGCTGCGCTGGATGGCCTTTGGCGAGACGATAGCGACCGGCGATCTGCGCATTGTATCCGTGTTGCTGCTGCTGCTTCTGGGTTGGACTATCTGGCAGCTTAAGATGCAGGCCATCGTACCCGCTGCCGGGGCAATTGTGCCGCTGCTGGCGATGTACGCGGCGGGTACAACGAATCCGGCGTACTACAAGTTTATGCTTACCGGCGTCCCGTTCCTCTGCCTCTGGTTGGCAGGATCGCTGAGGCGATCCGAGGATTGGCAAGGCATGAGGCAGCGTGCCTGGCTGCCCGCTGTGTCGCTGGTTCTAGTCGCAGCGTTAGGCATGGTGTTCTCTCTGCATAACCTTTATCGCAATGAGACCTTCGCCAGGGATGATTACCGCTCCATCGCACAGCGCATTAACGCGGACAACCAAGCGAATGCCGGCATCATCCTCGGCGCGCCCAATCAATGGGAAGTCTTCACCTATTACCATCGCGAAGGCACTCCGGTTTATCCGCTGCCGAAGGGGCAGCCCGATCCGGAAATAGTGGAACCGCAGCTAACTGAGATTGCCGCAGAGCATGACCTGATCTACGCGCTGTTCTGGGGCGACGAGCAGCGGGACCCTCAGCATGTGATAGAGAACTGGCTGGACGCGAATACCTTCAAAGCGGCGGAGGAGTGGGTGGGCGACGTGCGCTTCGTGACCTACAAGACTGCCGGAGAAGGAAGCCCTTCAGCACAAGAACGCCTGGATGTAAGGTTTGGCGACGGCATCGAGCTGGTGGGGATGACACTTGGAGAGGGGCCAGCAAAGGCCGGCGACATCGTGCCGGTGACGCTTTTCTGGCGGGCCTACGATGTTCCCCAAGAGCGATACAAGGTCTTTCTGCATCTACTCGACGCGGACAACCAGATCGTGGCCCAACAGGACGGCGAGCCAGGCGGTGGTGCCTCGCCTACAACAGGGTGGGAGAAAAACAGCGCTCTTGTCGACCGGCGCGGGCTCGTACTGCCGGCCGATCTGCCGCATGGTGACTATCGTCTATTGCTAGGTCTCTATCTGTGGGATACTCCCACCGCGCGTCTGATCACAGTAGATGGGCAAGACGCACTTGAAGCAGGCCAAATTACTGTTAAATAATGGCCATTAACGGCCAGTAAGGAGCGGCGAATGAAGCAACTTCTTATATTACGTCATGCCAAATCAAGCTGGGAAAATGACCATCTTAGCGATTTTCAGCGGCCTCTAAACGGTCGAGGTCGAGCTGATGCGCCGCGCATGGGCAAGTTGCTGGCCGAACTGGATTTGAGGCCGGAACTGATCATTTCTTCTTCCGCGAAGCGAGCCCGGCTTACGGCCGACGCGGTCGCCGCCGCCAGCAGCTACGAAGGCGAAATAATCTACAGCCGCGATCTCTATATGGCTATGGCTGAAGATTACATCGAGGTTTTGCGCGAGCTAGGCGGGAATCACAAGCTGGTGATGGTCGTCGGGCACAATCCGGGCGTCGAAGAGCTGCTGGAAATGCTCAGTGACACATGGGAGCGGATGCCAACGGCCGCCCTCGCGTTGATAGAGTTGCCCATCAACGATTGGCACGATCTGCCGGCTGAAGCAGTTGGCCGGCTGGCGGGCGTGTGGAGGCCTAAGGATCTGCAATGACGGCCATCAGTGCGTGGTCGAGGTCTGCTTGCTCTGTCTGCCGTTGGCTGGCGCCGTACTTTCCGCGTAGAGCTTGCTCAGGCTTTTGTTCTTAGCTACCCACAGACTAACCAGGCCCAACCTGACCTCGTAGAGTGATTTCGCCTCTTCGGTCAGTTCACGCAGAATATCGCGTTCCACCAGGCTGTTCAAGGCGGCCGTAATCTGGGCGGGATCGAGGCGAATGTCATAGCGCTTGAGCTCTTCAATCAGA
>JBJYWX010000145.1:2636-3962 GCA_046259695.1 Promineifilaceae bacterium (SeqCode)
AAGGGCTGAACCGGATCCATCAAATGAGCCACGGCCGCCAGGATGGCCCGCTCCGCAAGGGAAGAGCGCTGCCATAGGTAGGCGAAATGAACCTCACCAAGGCTGAGCATTTCGTCTACCGCCGCGTTGACGCTTGAAATGGTAACGTATCCGGTGCGCTCGCGATTCGCTTCCTTAACCAGCGTATAGCACACTAGCTGCAAGAAATAGGGATGGCCAGCCGTGACGCGCAGTATCTTGTCAATAGCGAGGTCGTCATAGAGCAGGTTTGGCGCAACTGGCTCACAGATCAGGCGCGTTGCCGCGTCCGTGTCCAGAAAGTCTATTTTGCGATACAGCGCGATGTTGAAGAGCACCGACCAGTAATCGCTCGTCATTTCTTCCAGCTTTCTTGTGCCCACGAAAATGAAGTTGAGCTGCTCGCTGTGCTGCATCAGGTGACGCAGATAGGTGAATAGGGTCGAGGGCAAGATCCCTTCTGCAACCATCGTCTCGAACGCTTCAAACTCATCAAAGACCAGGATGAGCGTCGTGCCAGACGGTAGGAGGGCATAGACTTCAGGAAGAAACTTGCGTTGGAAAAGGCGGGTCGGATCTTGTTCCCATTCACTCAGTTCAGGCACTTCGACATTTAGACCACGCGCTGCCAATGCGTCGGCAATGTACCATGCCAGTTCCTCGAGTAAAGCCGGCATGCCGGGGACAACGCCGAGTGACTGGCAATCGATATAGACGGGCAGCAGGTGCGCCGGCAAATGATCCTCAAGCCGCAGTAGGGCGGAAGTCTTGCCTGTCCGCCGTTGGCCCACAAGAATCAGGACATTGCGATAAGATCGGCGACCCGCGTTTTCGGCGATGAATTCAAAGAGATCCTGGCGGCCATAGAACAGGAGGCTGTGCTGGCGCAGTGGCGTGCCCGGCGTGTAGGGGTTGTCAACGGCGGCGAAGGTCCGAACAGGCGGCAGTATATGCACCATGTCCGCAAAGGCCAGCGTACGGTCTTGCTCGTTGACATCCGTAAAGGTGACATGGACGCTGATACGAAAACGATCGGCGACTATTGGCGAAATGGCAAAATGGACTTCACGCTTCTTGCCCGGCGGGAGAGATATAATCTCTTGCCGGCCGTCATGTATTTCGTAAGCAGGGTCCTGGTCTAAGGTTACCTGGATATTCTCCGCGGCGGCACGTCCCTGGTTACCAATCTCAATCACAATGTCGGAGCGATTGGCCGGAGTCAGACGACGAGTCTTAAGATTCAGGCCAAGCTCGGCACGCCCCTGGAGATCGGAGATCTCGGCGCTGATCAATCCGGACCAGCGCCGC
>JBJYWX010000146.1:0-3439 GCA_046259695.1 Promineifilaceae bacterium (SeqCode)
GCGGAACAGAACGCGGAGGCGGTGCGCGGGCGGTCGCCGCTGCGCGTGGTCATCAAGCTGCCGGTGGCCTGGATAAAATCGCCGAGGTCGATTAGTTTGCGGAAGGTCTGGTGCGATTCATCACCAACCTCGTCGCGGCGCAGGAAGAGTTGGATACGGCCGAATTCATCGCTGATATGGGCGAACACCGTCTTGCCCATATCGCGCACGCTTTGCAGCCGGCCGGTCACGGTAACGGCAACATCTTCGCCCTCGGCCGCCGCTTCAAAGGCGGCCAGGGCTTCGGCCGTGGTGTGCGTGCGTTCCGAGCGCAGTGGGTAAGGATCAATGCCCGCCTCGCGCAGCCGGTCGACTTTTTCCAGACGCTGCTGTTCTAATTGTGTTGGTTCCCAGGACATCGCTCTCTCCTGCTGCAAGTTACGATCTTTGCTTGTCCGGTCAAGATCGAATCTTAACCTACGAACGAGGGCAGGCACGGAGGTCTGCCCCTACCTGCCGCCTGACCCTCACTATCTGCACAAAAAATGCCCGTGCGGGGCACGGGCATTCTATTCATAGCTGTGCCAGACGGCAAAGGTTACTCGTTGATCTTGACCACCTTAAACGTGGTGATGCCGCGTGGGGCATCCACCTCAATGGTGTCGCCTACTTTTGCGCCGAGCAGGGCGCGTCCCAGGGGGCTTTCATTGGAAATGCGGCCTTCAACCGGGTCAGCTTCGGCAGCGCCTACCAGGTGATAGCGCTCTTCCTCGTCATAACCTTCTTCCACGATCGTGACCCGATCGCCCACGTTGACGATGTCACGATAAAGATCATTCTCGGTAATGATCTCATAGTTGTTGAGGATATCCTCCAGCTCCTGGATGCGGCCCTCAAGAAAGGCTTGCTCGTTGCGCGCTGCTTCCAGTTCGGCATTGTCGACGAAATCGTCGTCTTGCCCGTCTTCGAAGGCAGCGTGCAGCCGGTCGGCGACCTGTTCACGGCCCTCGCTGGTCAGGCGCGCATATTCTTCTTGTAATTTAGCCAACCCCTCGGGAGTCAGCAAGGCGGGTTTTTTAGTGATCATCTAAGGGACACCTATTAAAGTGGAAATACCGCCTCAGGTGCGGTATTTCCCATCATGTTTCAGAATTTCGGTCGATAGTATAGCAACTTCACATAGTCCGGGCAAATCCGCCCTCATGCACCGTTAAAATAAGCTCCTTCGGGTCCAAATTGGGCACGAAGTTGGGCCAAAACGGCCGTCCGGGCGGCGCCCGTCAGGGGTCCGGCGGCCTCCATCGCCAGCAGGAGCGCGCCGGTCACCGGCGGCATTTCCAGGCGGGCCAGGAAGGCGCCCGGCGCCTCGGTGCGGACCATCTCGATAACCTGCTCGCCCAGGCGCGGGCTGCCGTTGAAGAAGCTGCCGGCGAGCACGACCGGAAAGTTTTCGTCCTGCAGCCTGACCTGGCGCACCACGCCAAGGGCCAGGTCTCCCAGGCCGCGCCCGGCCCAGTCGACTGCCTCTTGGGCAACGCCGTCACCGCTGGCCGCGGCCCTGAAGATGAGCGGGGCGAGTCCCGCGTGCAGGGTATAGCGCCCGCGAGAAACGCCGGCCAGCAAATCGGTCGCATCGGCCGCGCCCGCGGCCTGCAAGAAGACGGCCGTCAGCGCCGTCCGCGGGCCGCGCAGCGACCAGGCGCGGGAAACGGCCTGCAGGCCATACTGCACCAGCTCACCGGCGCCGGCATATTCACCCAGCCGGCTGTTGCCGCTTAACCTGCCAATTGCACCGTCCGCGTTACGGCCGTAGGCATTGCAGCTTGTGCCCGCCGAAACGACCACGCCCCAGCCCTGATCGGCGCCGGCGGCCAGTCCCAGCGCAGCGTCGTTGACCAGCGCCCACGGTTCATGAAACCCCAGCTCGCGCAGAAGCGCCTCGTGCGGAGCGCGGTCTTCCGGCCAATCGTAACCGGCCAGGCCAAAACCCGCGCCGCTTATGTCGCGCCGGGATAGGCGCGCCCCGGCGAGGGCCTGCGCGATGATCGCCTCCAGCACGGCGCGCGTTCCCGACCAGCCCACGGCCTCCCAATTACCCGGACCGCCCAGGCCGCGGCCCAGGATACGGCCATCTTCGCCGGCCAGCAGGGCCACACTTTTGGTCGCGCCGGTATCGACGCCCAAATAGTAAGCAGCCATCAGAGCGTTTGGCCGGCGCGCATAATGTCGCGCAGCGCGCGCATAGTAACGAGATGCACCCCTGCGGAGCGCATCGCCTCGCGCGTGGCCGGGTCGCGCAGCAGTTCGTAGTCGGCAGCGCGGCAGGGCCAATCAATCGGGGACGCTTCACGCAGTTCGGGCGTATCTTTAGTCGGGTGCACCAGCAAATAGGTCAGGCCGGGCGGCAGATCGTGCAGCGTGCGCAGCAGTTTCTCTTTGCGGTCCTGCGCGTTTTCGAGTAAGGGCATCATCGTTACGTAATCAAACAGCGGCAGGCCGCGTTCCTCCCATTCCGGGATGCCCGCCAGCAGCGAGGCGTGCGCTTCCTCGAAAAGGTGCAAATCGAGGCCGCGCGGCAAGAACGCCGGCACCCTGTATTCGCAGGCCAAATCCACGTAAGCATCGATGTATTTGGGATGGAACAGCGTGCCCATGTGCGAATCGATATGCGTGACATCTATACCGGCGGCCAGGGCGCGATCGATTTGCGCCTGGATTTCGGCGCGCACGGCTTCCGCAGGCGCTTGGCGCTGCAGCGCGGCGGATGTGGCGGGCAGGTAGCCGTTTTCGTCCCGTAGGCTGTTCGCCTGGTCGTTCGCGGTAACCGGGCCCCAGCGATAAGCGCTGTATTCGCTGGTGAGCGTGAGATGCACGCCCATATCGAGGTTGGGATGGTTGGCATTGGCACGGCAAAATGCGGCCGTGGCCGGAAACCAGGGACAGGTGACCATGACCGCCGCGGCCGAGATCACGCCGGCTTCGAGCAGGTCACGGTAGGCGTCGAGCGTGCCCTGGAAATTGCCGATGTCGTCGGCATGCAGCACGACAGCGCGGTCTCTGGCGGAAAGGCCAAGGCGGCTGAGAACAGGATTAGGTACGGTCATCGAACATTCTCCGCTTCTTGCATAGGGCCGGCTGGCGGCTTACGACCAGAACTGCGGCAGGTAGGCTTGGTGCGTCTGCAGCAGATCATCCAGCACCTCAGCGACTTTGTCCGCGGGCGGGCCCAGAGGATGGGCGAGCAGCGCCTGGTAGGCAGTCTGACGATCGCCGGTCACGGCCGCTTCGGCCGTCAGGATTTCGTAGGATTTGACTTGGGCCAGCAAGCCGGCGACGGCCTGTGGCAGCGGTTCGGCAGGCAGCGGCGTAAATCCGCCGCGGCCAACGCGGCTGGGCATCTCCAGCACCCAATCGGCGGGCCAGCCGGGCACCGCGCCCTCATGGCGCACGTTGATCACGT
>JBJYWX010000146.1:3449-19497 GCA_046259695.1 Promineifilaceae bacterium (SeqCode)
TGCGTCTCACCCAAATCATTGTAATGGGCGTTGAGCAGCTGCGTAGCCACGGTCGAATAGTAAGCACCGCCGCGCTGCATCAATCCCTGCGGCGGTTCCGTGCGGTCAGGCTCGGCGTACTGGGCCAGTAGCTCTTCCTCGATGGCCATCACTTCTTCGGCGCGCGAGGGCGGCCACGCCTGCTGCGCGGCCAGCTTGCGCGCCGTGTAGTAAAAATACTGCAAGTAGTAGTTGGGAATCATCTGCAGGGCGGCAATGGTGCCGGCATCCCACCCTGTCTCTTCACCGGAGGCGATAGCCGCCTGGAAATGGGCCATAACCTGCGGCCACAAATCTTCGCCGTCCAGCGTCAAGCCGCGGTGCCAGGAGAGGTGGTTGAGGCCCAGCGTTTGCAGCTCCGCGCGGCGGGCGGCGACGGCCGTTTCTTCCGGCAGGCCCAGCGCATCTAGCATCATCATCTTGGCCGTAATCGGCACGTTGCAGACGCCGACGGCCGTAACTTGCGGCGCGTAGCGCGCCAGCGCCTCGGTAACCAGGCCAGCCGGATTGGTAAAATTCACCAGCGGCGCGTCGGGCGCCAGCTCGGACATGTCGCGGGCGATATCGAGGATGACGGGAATCGTGCGCAGCGCTTTGGCCATGCCGCCGACGCCGGTGGTCTCCTGGCCGATAAGGCCGTGGCGACGGCCAAGATACTCATCCTCGCGCCGCGCCTGCATCCAGCCGACGCGCAGCTGGGTGGTGACGTAACTGGCGCCGTCCAGCGCCTCGCGGCGATCCGTGGTTAGAAAGACCTCGAACGGCGCGCCCTTGGCGGCCACCATGCGCTGCGCGAAGCCGCCGACGATCTCCAGCCGCTCGGGTAGGATGTCGACCAGCCACAGTTCCTCCATGGGAAACTGCGCCGTGCGCTCCAGGAATCCATTAATGAGTTCAGGGGTGTAGCTTGACCCGCCCCCGACGACGGCTACTTTCATGCGCGCGCTCCTGGTACAGTGGGCAGCAATCAGTCTTCAGTAAACAGTTGTCAGTGGGCATTTATCAGTTGTTTGTGGTCCCACGGACAAGTGTTTGTGAACTGTAGAATTTAGCAGGAGGTGAGCGGTTGTCAAGGGAACGAAGGGGCGTGAGCTCAGTCCATCGTAGGGCAAGACTCTGTCTTGCCGGACAAAACTCCGTTTTGTCCGACCACTGCCCACTGAATACTGCTTACCGCTTACTGCCCACTGGCTATTTGCCGGTGCGGGCCTTTCGGCTAGACTTCGGGGCATGGTGACTAAGCGACAATTGGGCCTGGCTTTTATCGGCCTGGCGATAGCAGGCGTGGCCGGCTCCTTTCTCTATGACTTAATGGGCGGGGGGCAGTTCAGCGGCATCGGCCCCGCGCAGCGCCTGGCATTGATGGGCGCTGGCCTGCTGGCCCTCGTGGGCCTGACTTTGTTGCCCCTGGGGGACCGGCCCGCGTGAGTTCAGAAACCATCGAGTACCGGCAGAGCGCCTGGCAAACGCTGGTCGCGGCGCTGCCCTGGCTGCTGATCGGCCTGGCCCTGGTCGCCTTCGCCGCTTATTTCCTGATTTACACCCATTACGCCTGGCAGCTATTTCAATTTCCATTTGATTACGACCAGGGTGAAGGATTTGAGCTGGTCGACACGCTGATGTTTAGCCGCGGCCAATGGCCCTATCGCGACGTCAACAGCTACCCGTTCTATTCCTCCAACTACCCGCCGCTGTTCCACATTATGGCCGTGCCCCTGGTGTGGCTGTTCGGCCCGCAGTATTGGACAGGGCGCCTGATTTCGTTTCTGGCCACACTGGTCACCGCGGGCGCCATTGGCTTCGCCGTGCAGCACGCGGGGAGGCGCTGGTGGCTTTCGCTGCTATCCGGCCTCGCTTTCCTCGCTTCCAACTACGTTTATCACGTCGGCCCGCTGTTTCGCCAGCATATGACCATGGTGATGTTCGAAACGCTGGCCGTGGTACTGATGGCCCTGACCATAGAGCGCGAAGAGGCGGACGGCCGTCGCCGGCCATGGGCCATCCTGGCGGTGATGCTGCTGCTCCTGGCGGCAGGCTATACCAAGCAGCTCGCGTACGCCACGGTGGCTGCGGTGTTTATCTTCTTCTTTCTGCGCCAGACCTGGCGCGCGGTGAAATGGGCCATCCCCTTTGCCCTGGTTACCGGCCTGATATTCCTGGCCATCGACCAGGCGACGAACGGCATGTGGCTGCTGAATACAATTACGGCCAACATTAACCCGTTCGTGCCTGGCCAGGCGCAGGCTCTTTACCGCCAATGGCTGCAGCTGCACCTTGTGCTCGCCGTTACGGCGGCGCTGTTCGCGCTCTACCAGCTTTATTTCGAACGGCTGTCAATCTACAGCATCTGGTTCGTGGTGGCGCTGGCTAACAGTGTCACCGCGGGCAAGTGGGGCGCGGGCGAATCCTATTTCGCCACGGCCATCGCCGCGAGCTGCATTCTCACCGGCCTGGCATTTAGCCGCCTGGTGGACTGGTCAACTGCGCGCGGCTGGGCCTGGCGGGCCGCGGCCCTGGCCCTGGTGGGCCTGCTTTTTCTCTTACAGGCCAACCGCATGTTCCATTTGCCGACCCATACCCCGGCCCTGGCCGCGATCGCTACGGCGCTGGGAAGGCCGCCGGAGGTATTTATCGCGCCGCAGACTTCCTGTTCAGCTCCGCGTGACCCGGTCGCCATTCCCTACGTTGACGACGCGGGCGTTTCCTTATTGGGACGGCCGCCGGCAGCCGCCGACAGCGCGGGAGGGCGGGCCATCGCCGCGCTCATTGCCCAGGGCGAAACGGCGGCCTTTGGCGAGGACGCCGGCTTTAATCTATACTTGGGGCGCGACGTGATCACCAATCCCACGCAGCTTCTGAACCTGTATAACAACAATGCCGTGGACCTGACGGAGATGCTGGCTATGCTGGATGACCAGGCCTTTGATACCGTGGTGCTGCGTGCTCAGTTTTATCCACCGCCCGTGCTGGAAATGATTGGCCAGCGTTACGAGACAACCGATCTGGTGGAAATGAACGGCTTTGTCTACTGTGTGATGCGGCCGAGAGTAGGTAAACAATGAGCGAAGATGAAAACGAAGAAGTAGAAGAAGTAGAAGAAGTAGAAATCCCGGAACCCGTGGTCGAGGCAAAGTTTACGTACGCCATCGTGCGCATGCCTTCGCCGACGCTGGCCGATGGGTTGAGCTCGGGCCTGTTTGACCGGCCCGAATACAGCCTATTTTTGCAGCAGCATCTGAGCTATACGGCCGTGCTGCGCTCCCTGGGCGTGAAGATCATCAAGCTGCCTTCCCTGCCCGAATTTCCCGATGCCCAGTTCGTAGAAGACGTGGCCGTGGTTACGCCCGAAGTGGCCATTATTACGCGGCCCGGCGCCGAGGAGCGGCGCGGCGAAACGGAGACTATCCGCGAGACGCTGGAGAAATTCCGCCCCCTGGCGGCCATCGAGGAGCCCGGCACGCTGGACGGCGGTGACGTGCTGCGCATCAACCAGACCGTCTTCGTAGGGCTGTCCAAGCGCACCAATGAAGAGGGTGCCGCGCAGCTCGCGGCTATTCTGGAGCCGCTCGGCTACACGGTGATTACCGTGCCGATCGAGGAGAGCCTGCATCTAAAAAGCGATGTCAATTACATCGGCCGCAGGACGCTGCTGCTGACAGAAAAATGGGCCGGCCACAAGTTGTTTAAAGATTTTGAACAGATAATAGTGCCTGCGGACGAAGCCTACGCGGCCAATACGCTGCTGGTGCGCAACCGGCTGCTGATCCCGGAGGGCTTCCCGGAAACCGTGAACCTGCTGCGCGAAGCGGGCTTCGAAGTGTTGGAGATCGTTTTCACCGAACCGCAGAAGGTGGACGGCGGCATGACCTGCCTCTCCATACGCTTCTAGCCAGCGGCGTCCGTGGTTAGCAACGCTCCTTCCTACACCATTGAATTGGCGGTCTATAACGGGCCGCTCGACCTGCTGCTGCAGCTCATCGATAAACAGGAGCTGGATATCACAGCCATCTCCCTGGCCAAAGTGACCGGCCAATACCTGGCGCAAATTGAAGAATTGAAGAAGAACCGGGTGGAGGAGCTGATCGACTTTCTGGTGATTGGCGCGCGCCTGGTGCTCATAAAAAGCCGCGCCCTGCTGCCGCAGGAGCCTAGCGCCGGCGATGAAGGCGAGGATGAAGAAGATCCGGCCGAAGCGCTAGTGCGCCAGCTTCGCCGCTACCGGCGTTTCAAAATGGCCGCGGCCTGGTTCGATGAGCGGCAGAAGCAGGGGCTGCGCACCTATTTGCGCGTCGCCCCGCCACCCAAACCACAGGGCCGGCTGGACATGAGCGATGTGACGCTCGATGACTTGATTGCCGCCGTGTACGCTGCTTTGAACCGCGCGGCCACGATGGAAGACAGTGTCTCCGTGGCCCGGCCGCGGCAGCTAACGATCCAGGACCAGATTCAGCGCCTGCGTTCTCGCGTGCAGAGCGGACAGCCGATTCCCTTTGAGGAAATGCTGTCGGCGCGCGCGACGCGCATGGAAGTCGCGGTGTCGCTGCTGGCTGTGCTGGAACTGATCAAGCGGCGGGAAGTGGTGGCCGTGCAGGAGTACCTGTTTGGGCCGATCGCGATCGTGCGCGCAGCGCAGAATGAGGCGGCAGAAGTTGGCGAAAATATGCCGCCTTCCGATGAGCTTGAGTTTGACGACTTTTGAACCGCTGCTTGCCGCCGGCTACCACCAACGCTGCTTGCGACCGTAGCGCAGCAGCACGTAAGCGCCGATGCCCAACCCTATCAGGGGCAGCACGTAACGCACGACCAATCCCCCACCAAAACGCAGCAAGAAAAAGCCGGCGATAATCGCCAGTAAGATCCACAAGCTGCGCGAGAGCATGCCGGCCCAATCGGCCAGGTCGCTCATGTCCGGAGTTGAACTACTTGTCTCGCGTCGCGCTGCGGCCTTGCAGTACTCACCCGTACCGATACGGATAATGTCGCCATCAAGCGACCATTGGCAGCCGCACTCACGGCACTGGTAGCATACCTGGTCCGGCAGGCCCGTCTCTCTGTCGGTACGCTTGAGCAGTTCGCCGCCGCAATGCAAACAGTCAAAGCCGGTGTCTTCCCAAGTCGTGTCGGTCTGGATCATAAGCGATCTTAGCCGCCGGCCGCCAGTTCACGGCAGATGGCTGCTATGTGCGAAGCGTTGCTGCCGCAGCAGGCGCCGATGATCGTGGCTCCGGCGGCACGGGCTTCGCGAGCGTACTGGCCCATAACCTCAGGACTGGCGTCATAAATGCTCTTTCCATCCACAAACTTAGGCATGCCGGCGTTGGCCTTGGCGACAAGAATGGCCTCCGCATCTAGAGCGTGCATTTTCTCAATTACGCCCAGAATCTCGTCTGGCCCGTTGCCGCAGTTGGCGCCCAGGGCGAAGACGTCCAGCGCCTCAAATGTCTCCAGCGCCTGCTGCGGTGAGACGCCCATCATCGTGTGCCCTTTGCGATCGAAGCTCATCGTCGTAACCACGGGCAGCGCCGGGTTGGCCTGGCGGCAGCCGGCCACAGCAGCCGCGATTTCTTTGAGATCGGACATGGTTTCAATCCAGAAGACATCCACGCCACCTTCGGAGAGCGCCGCGGCCTGTTCGGCGAAGATCGCCGCGGCCTTCTGCTCGTCCAGGGGCCCGAACGGAGCAAACATTTTGCCCGTGGGTCCGATGGAGCCGGCCACGACAACGGGGTGGTGCGCCGCGGCAGCGATAGAAGAAGCATTTTCGGCCGCGGCTTGGTTCAGTTCGGCCGCGCGCTCACCAAGATGGTGCATGTCCAGCATGAGGCGGCTGCCGCCAAACGTGTTGGTAAGGATAATCTGCGAACCCGCTTCCACATAGCTGCGGTGTATATCTTTGACCGCTTCCGGGTTCTGAACATTCCATAGTTCGGGGGCCGCACCGGACGGGAGGCCGGCGGCGAACAGCCGCGAGCCCATTGCCCCATCGGCGATCACGGGCCCACCGGCAGCGAGCAGTTCTTGCAGTGAGATTCTCATCCATGGCTCCTTCGTGTTTTGCTAAGATGTGAGCCCATCTTACCTGAAAAAACACCTCGCGGGCAATGGCTGCTCATCCTCCGCCGCAACCAGTGGTATCATTATCTGGTATTGGGCAGACGATTCCACTTAGCCAGGAGAAGCATATGTTAGCGCGCGAGATGTTGATCAAGCAGTTTGAATATAACCTGTGGGCCAACGGCCGTGTGCTGGAGCAGGCCGCGCTGGTAAACGAAAAGGAATGGACAGATAGGAGCGGCCCGGAGAACCGTTCTCTCCACGAGACCCTGGCGCATATGCTGCTCGTTGAACGAACCTGGCGCCTGTTGAGCGCGCACAGCCAGATCGAACCGGAGCAGGTAATGCGTATAGAAGATCTGCCCGACGTAGCGTCGATGCAGGCCTTTGCCGCCGAGCAAACCGAGTATATGCTCACGCTGCTCAACGATTGGAGTGAGGAGGCCTTTAGCGAAGTCGAAATGGTGCGGCGCTGGGACGGCACGCGCATGCCCCTGGTGCGCTGGCATATGCTGCAGCACTTGCTATTTCACAGCATGCAGCACCGCAGCGAGGCCGCGGCCATGCTGACCACGTACGGCCACTCGCCGGGCGATCTTGATTTCATCTTTTATGCGTAGGGACAGAGTAAGAAACTGAGTTTCTGCCCAAAAACTCGGTATCTAGAACTAGTCCAATCCGGCGAAATTCTTGAATGACGGCGCGAGCGCGGGATAAAGGGCGCGGTACTGCTCGTAGTAGGGCGGGTACTGCCCCATCGCCGGCCCGGGTTCGGTACTGCCCGTAATCTTGATCGTCTCCCTGCAGGCATCTTCGACGCGGTCATAGAAGCCGGCGGCGACGCCGGCCAGCAGCGCCGCGCCAAAGGCGGCCCCTTCAGTCGTATTGACCGTGACTAGCTGTACGCCGAGCACGTCGGCCATGATTTGTCGCCACAGCGGGCTCTTGGCTCCACCGCCGGAAATCCGCACCTGGTCTATAGCGCCCAGTCCCGCTTCCTGGATCAAGGTAAAACTGTCCTTAATGCCGAACGCTACCCCTTCCAGCACGGCGCGGGTCAGGTGGGGCCGCGTGTGCCGCACGGTGAGACCTACCCAGGCGCCGCGGGCCAGCGGATCGGGATAGGGCGTGCGTTCGCCGGTCAGATAAGGCAGGAAGAACAGCCCTTCGCTGCCAGGGGAAACGGCCCCCGCTTCACCGGTCAAGGCGCCAAACTCCTCACCGGGCGCCAGCGTGTCGCGATACCATTGCAAACTGCCCGCAGCACTAAGCATCACGCCCATAAAATGCCACTTGTTGGGCACCGCGTGGCAGAAAGCGTGCAAGCGGCCCTCAGGCTGGATAAGCGGCGCATCAGTCGTGGCGAAGACGACGCCGGAGGTGCCGAGCGTCAGAGCGATAATACCCGCTTCCACCGCGCCGACGCCTGTCGCTCCGGCAGCCTGGTCCCCGCCGCCGCCCACAACAGGAGTGCCCGGCGCCAGGCCCGTTTGTTCCGCAGCCGCGGCCGAAACCACGCCCGTTACCTGTGGGCCCTCGTAGGTGGGTGGGAGCCAGGCCGCGGGAATGTCGAGCGCCGCCAGCATTTCGGGCGACCAGGTGCGCTCTTTCAGATCGAAGAGGATCGTGCCGGCGCCGCCGGCGCGGTCAACGGCGTACTCGCCGGTGAGGCGGTAACGAATATAGTCTTTGGGCAGCAGGATATGGCGCGTTTTGGCCCAGATTTCCGGCTCGTTCTCCTGGACCCACAATATCTTGGGCGCGGTGAAACCGGTGAGGGCGTCATTGCCCGTGATCTGGATCAGCCGTTCCTTACCCACGCGCTGCCGGATCTCGTCACACTGCGGGCCGGTTCGCTGGTCATTCCAGAGAATGGCCGGCCGCAGCACCTGCCCGCTCTCGTCAAGCAGGACTAGGCCATGCATCTGTCCCGTCAGACCGATGGCGGCAATATCGTCGCCGCCCAGATTGGCCGCGGCCAGCGCGCCGGCAATGCTGCGCCACATGCCGTCCCACCACCCCTGCGGGTCCTGCTCGGACCACAACGGGTGCGGCGTGGAAAGCGACAGTGGGTGGGTCGCGCTGGCGACCACTTCACCGGCGCGATCGACAATGAGCGCCTTGGCGCCGGTGGTGGAGATATCCAGTCCCAATAAATAGTTCTTGTTTGCCATTGTTACCCCCATTTAGAGCTGCTGTTGCAGCGAAGCGCAGCCGCGGCAGGACGGCCGCCGCTAACGGTTCGCCAGGAATCTCGCAAAATCGTGGCCTGATGGTTGTTGGAAAATGCGCAGGTCAAAGTGCGGCAGGACGGCCAGCAGGTGGTCGAAAATCTCGGCCTGGATGTTCTCGTACGCGACCCACTCGACGGTATCGGTGAAGGCATAGATTTCAAGCGGCAGCCCTTCCGGGCTTGGCGCCAGCTCGCGCACCACGAGCGGCATGTCCTGCCTGATGTGCGGGTGACAGTGCAGGTAAGCCTGCACATAGGCGCGAAAGGCACCGATATTCGTCAACTGGCGTATGACCGCCAGGGCGCTGCCGTTCTCCGTAGCGGTAAGTCCCGCCGGGCCGGGCTCGTCCGTTCTGGAAATCACAAAATCATGGATGAGATCGATCTCGCGCAAACGGGCCACATCATCGGTGTCGCAGAAGCGAATCGTCCGTTCGTCAATGTAGAGCGCGCGTTTGATGCGCCGGCCACCGCTCTCGCTGATGCCGCGGTAATTCTTGTAGGCGACTTCCGTCAGTTTATAAGTGGGCACGTACGAAATGGTTTTATCGCCATTGAGGATCTTGATCTGGTGCAGCGACATATCGACCACTTCGCCATCCGCGTCAAACGAGGGCACTTCCAACCAGTCGCCCTCTTTCACCAGATCGTTGGTGGATATCTGCACGCTGGCCACCAGGGACAGGATGGTATCGCGAAATATCAGCAGCAGCACCGCCATAATGGCGCCCAGGCCGGCCAGGAGCACGAGCGGGGAATCGCCGGTGATGATCGAGATGCTGGTGATGATGCCCGCGCCCAGCAGCAGAATGGTCAGGAGGTCAAAGTAACCTTTGATCGAAGCGCCAGAAAATTCGCGGCGTCCTTCGTAGATGTCGTTGACCGCGTCCATCAGGCCGCTGGCGGTGAGAATGACCAGCCAGAGGCCGATCACGAGTACGGCCTTGCGCACGGTTTCCTGCGTCTCGGGATTGGGTATAAGGTAGGCGAAAATGAAGATAGCTGCCAACGGGGCAAGGAGGGCCAGCCGCCGCGGCCGGATGCGCTTGACGACAATATCATCGTAAGTCGTCTGCGTTTCGCCGACGATCGAATAGAGCGCGCGCGCGAGATAACGGCCGGTCAATATGTAAGATAACACGATCAGCAGCGCGGCGATCAGATATTGCATCCAGTTAGGCAGGGTACTAAACATGAAGCCACCTCGTATTGCCGTGCACTTGCCAAACGTATTGTGGAAATAGGAGCTGCCAACCTTCCCTCGAAAAGGAAAAGTTGGCAACTTTCGCCTATTTTGGCCTTCACGCCGCGCCAAGCCGGCCGGCAAAGGTGTGTCTTTAGCCTGTTAAGTCGCGTTTCCTAGCGCACGCCCAGCAGCACCTCTATGGTCAGCTGGTCGAGCCGTTCGTAGGCAAGCCCGCGCCGCCCGAGGGAGACACGGTCAAATTCGGCCGCTTTTAGCGCCGCCGCCTTCTGCGCGCTGTAAGCACCCTTATAGGCATCAGTGGCGCCATCATCGGCGTTTATCTCCGCGATCAGGGCCTGGATCTCGCTGTCGTTGTTCCATTGTGCGCCCTTTTCCTTCAAAATGAGGTAGGTGCGCATGCAGCCGCGGGCGAAATCCTTGACGCCTTCGTAATCTTCGGTGCGGTAGGCATGGGCGTCAAAGTGGCGCATCCCTTCATAGCCGACATCTTCCAGGAATTTGACCAGGAAGAAAGCGCTCTTGGGATTCACCGCAGCAAAACGGAAATCCTGATCGTAACGGCCGAATGCCTGGTCGTTAAGATCGATGTGGAACAGCTTGCCCGCTTCATAAGCCTGGGCCACATGATGCAGGAAATTCAATCCCGCCATGTGCTCGTGCGCCACTTCGGGGTTCACGCCTACCATCTCCGCATGGTCCAAGGTGGCAATAAAGCCAAGCATCGCTCCCGTCGTTGGCAGGTAGATATCGCCGCGCGGCTCATTCGGCTTCGCTTCCAGAGCGAACTTCAGGTCGTAACCCTGATCGATGCTGTATTCACAAAGGAAATTGAGCGCCTCGCGGAAGCGCTTGCTTGCTTCCAGCGGGTCCTTGGCTGCATCCGTCTCCACGCCCTCGCGCCCGCCCCAGAAGACGTAGGTCTTAGCGCCCATTTCAACGCCAAGGTCGATGGCGTGCATCGTCTTGTGCAGGGCGTAGGCACGCACATGCGGGTCATTGGAAGTGAAAGCGCCGTCTTTGAAGGCGGGATCGGTAAAGAGGTTCGTGGTGGCCATGGGCACCACCAGCCCCGTATCGGCCAGCGCCTTCTTAAAGGCCTTCTTGATCGCTTCAGCTTCGCTAGGGGTGGCGTCAATGGGTATGAGATCATTGTCGTGGAAATTAACGCCATAGGCGCCGACTTCGCCCAGCAGATGGACCAGTTCAGGCGGCGATTTGGCCGCGCGTACGGGCTCGCCGAAAGGATCGCGGCCGATATTGCCCACGGTCCAGAGTCCAAAGGTGAATTTGTGTTCGGGGAGAGGCGTGTACTTGTCTGACATCTTATCTTCCTTGTTCTTGGCGACTGCCTCCGGTGGAATACATCGTGCGAACGGCGCCTCCTGAGCGCAGCTCAACGCGGACTCCACACTTCGCAGTCCACATTCCGAATTTGCTTTAGGCCGGGATGGCCAGCAACTCTTTCGCTTTGCGCACCGCCGCGCTGGCGTCAGGCGCGTAGCCGTCAGCGCCAATGGCGTTGGCATATTCCTGGTTCGTGCCCGCGCCGCCGATCATGATCTTCACCTCGTCGCGCAGGCCGGCGGCTTCGATCTCGCGAATGATCGTGCCCATCATAGGCATCGTGGTTGTCAGGAGGGCTGACATGCCGATCAATCCGGCGTTCGTTTCCCTGATCGCCTCAATGAACTTCTCAGCCGGCACATCGGGACCGAGATCGTAAATTTCAAAGCCGGCGCCTTCCAGCATCATGCCTACCAGGTTCTTGCCAATATCGTGCAAGTCGCCCTTCACGGTGCCAATGATCGCCTTGCCCACCGGTTCGGCGCCGGACTCCACCAGCATGGGCCGCAGCAGGTCCATGATACCTCGTGTGGCCAGCGCAGCAGCCATCATTTCCGGCAGGAAGAAATCACCACATTCGAAGCTGTTGCCGACGGTGTCCATCGCGGGCACGACACCCTCTAAAATGATGGTTTGCGGGCCAACTCGTTCGGCGAGTGCCTGCTCCGCCGCCATCACGGCGCTTTGGCGATTCCCTTCGATGATGGCCTCGCGCATCTCCAAAATGACCGCGGGCAGCGCGGCTTCTTTCTCAGCCAGGGCCAGCGCCTCCTCCGGGGTCAGTGCGCGGCCGGCCATGGCATCAGGGCTGGCGCTGACGGCGATGGGTGTTGCCTCTGGTTCGCTGAAGACGTAATCCTCCGGGCGCTGACCCACGCCGCCTGGTCCGTAGTGGCCAAATTCTTGCAGCGTTTCCCACATGGCCATGATATTCTCCGGCGGGACATTGGCCTGGATATTATGCACGGCCGCGGCCACGAAACCGCCGCCGGGCCCGAAGTCGTCAATGCGGCGGCGTACTTCGTCGCGCACCTGCTGCGGTGTGCCGTCGGTAAAGGCGCCCTGGGTATCAACAAGGCCACCCCAGAAGGTCATCTCGTCACCAAAGTCCCGCTTGAGGGCCGCCGATTCCATACCGGTGGCGCTGACCTGGACCGGGTTGATGATGTCGATGCCAATCTCAATCAGGTCGGGAATGATGCCACGGATCGCGCCGCAGCTATGGAAAAATATCTTGGCATCGCTGCGCGCCTTGATGAAGTCCATGATCTTCTTGTGCCGCGGTTTGACCACCTTGCGGTAGGTTTCGGGGCTGATCAACAGGTCGAATTGACCGGCGAGATCATCCGCTTCCTGCACCACGTCGGCGTACTCGCCGACTATGGGCAGAGCCACTTCCCAATATGCGAGCTTGAGATCGATGATGGTGTCCATCAGGTACTCGAGCCATTCAAGATTGGTGACAAGGTCGGGGTAGAACTTGGCGAAACCACGTGTCCAGGCGGTCAACTCAATAAAGCCGGCCGACAGGCCGCCCAGAATGACCAGTTCGCCCAACTCTTCGGCCACGTATTTCGCCCGCTCGGCAAGGCCCACGAACCGGGCCGGGTCTACCGGATCGGGCCAGGGAAAATTCTTGATATCTTCGATGGAACCGGCATCGGCCAGCGGATGATCAAACATATCGTAGAAGAAACCACCATCCTTGGGCATACGCCAACCGATGCCCCACTCGTCATGAAAGAAGCGGTAGCCGGGCATGTCCGTTTCATTGACAATGATCTTGTGCGTGGCCGACGAGCGCGGCGCGACGTTGCGCACATCGCACTTGAGCAGCTCGCGCACGTCATCATCAACCACGGCGATCTGCTGAAAGACGTCCATGACGCCGATCTCTTTGTCCGGCAGGCCGAGGTAGCGCCGCAGATTGCGATAGGCAGTGACGTGAATGCTGGTCAGCACCGTACCGCCCAGGTCGAAAGGGATACGATCCGGTTCTTTGTGACTGAGGGCCAAAAGGCCGCGTTCTCGTGAATTCATTATTTGAGCTCCTTTGAGACTTTTTCTACTATCTGCGTCGCCGCTCTTTCAAGCATCTCCCGGCCCGCTTCAGCGCTGGCAAAGCGAGGATCGTCGGCTTCGCTTACAGTTCTCTCTGCTGACGGCTCTCCCAAGAAGGTTTTATAGTCAACGATGGCCCAATCCCGATTTCTTAAGGGTTCAGGTAGCGCGGGCAGGTTTTCGAGGCGAACCGTGTCCGGCTTCAGGACCATCATGACTGAAGTTTCTATGCGCGAGGCATGGCCCACTGCAAGCACACCCGCCTCATCGGCCACAAACGGCAATACGACGATTGCTCTTACCGCTCCCGCGGCGTTAAACTCCGCGGCTATGCGCTCCAATGTTGCCAGCTGATTGGTCGCAGCATGGCCGCTTACAACGACGATGAGTTTGAAGCCCATCTTGGTCATCAGGCGCAAGTTCTCGCGTACGAAGATGGCGAAATGGTCTTCGCGAGCATACATACTGGGCAAGGTATTTGCAGAAAAATCCATGCCCACAACCCACTGCTGCGGTTCGATACCCAGCCAGTCGAGCGTCTGCTCATCCCGTTCCCGTTCAGTGCCAAAATAAGCCACCGGCATGACCAGACCGCCGCTCCGGTCAGCTGCGCGCAGGGCGACGGCCTGCGCATTAAGACTGTCCACGCCCACCGGCAGGTGCGGCCCATGCCATTCGATCAGACCTAAGGGCCAATAGACGATTGGCGCCCTACTTATCTCCGCTACAATCTCATCTGGACGCAAAAACTGGAGTTGACGGGTGCGTATCATACCAATAACTTCCGTAGGGGGATTAGGTGATAAACCAGGTTCTTGGCGACAGATGCTGCACGGCCGGCATCCGGTGCGTAGCCGTCGGCACCCATTTCCGCCGCCTGTTCCTCGGTCACTGGAGCGCGGGCGCGCTCGCGTTCATCCATTGCGATTTCTCCTTTAGCTGAGCGGCTGTGTCTGCGCCTCTTGTCGTTCTTGATCGGAAACCTGGCTATCGCTTGCTAAACGATGTCGGCCAAGTGCCCATGCTGCGCTCCGAGTTTTTCCAGCGGTACATGGAGCTCTCCTCATAGATCCACGGTTATGCATGGACGGGGCTCGCGCCTGCGAGACGCCGCTCGCGACCATCGGCCGCCGATACGATCCTAATTTCGAGGTTCTCACCATATGCCGGAATGGGTACAATGCTGTCCAAGGTGACGATCGCCAGCGGATCTACGCTGCCAAGGCTATGCCGGCTCACTTCCTCTTTGTCCTCGTCCAACCAGATCAGGAACGATTCACCTCGGTCAAATAGGCCGAATTTGCCCGTGAGCCGCACGTATTGACCCTGAGCGACCGCCTTGAGACTCTGCACCGTGCAGCCTGCATCAGTCACATCAACCACCAGGCCGGGACAGCGGCAAACGCCCCAGGTAGCGCTGAAGTTGATCGTCTGCCCGGGGGCGATGTCCAGCAAGGGGCCAAGCAGCTCAGCCTCCATCAAATAAATGTCCGTTTCGGCGTAGTCCAGGTTGGCCACTTGACCTGCGCCCACGGTCCAACACTCCACGGTCGCTCCCTCGTCAGGGTAATCGCCCTCGCCCTCGACGGCGAACAGCTCGACAAACGCGTATCCCTCACTGCCCTGGCTGAATGCGATCCAGCCTGCGGTCGAGTCCAGGCCGACTTTGCCAATTTCCCACAAATAGCGCCCAACGAACAGGCCGCGCGCCTCGTCCACCTGCCACTGGGGATTGTTCTCGTCGCCGAACATGACGTTGTAGCCACGCGGGAAGCGGCTTTGGGGATTGATGGGCACGGTGATGGTGCAGGCGGGATCGTAACGCCGACGGCCGTTCTCATCGCGCCGCTCGGCGCGCAGCTGGATCACGTCCCAAATACTCCAGCATTTCGTCTTATCGCTGACATTGGTGAAGGAGAGGTCCACAGCCACGCGGCTGCTGTCCCGTATGATCGTGAAGCGGCGCGTAATCTGAACGCCGGTACGCGGATCGGGCGGGCTGGTCATCTGCACGCTGGCCGTTGCGGAACCGGCAGAGAGATCGTCCAGCGTATAGCGGCCGGTATCCAACACTGGATCGGGCGGGCCATGCCACTGCTGCTCGTTGTCCCAACCCTGCGGCGCCGGCCAGGTTTTGTCACCGCCGTAATTCTTCCAGGCTGCCAGTGAGCCATCGCCCTGATTTTCTTCCGCCGAGAAAAGCTTGCCCGCCAGATCAGGGTCTACGAACAGGAAGGGATAGGGACCCAGATCGTAAGCCATGATTCGCCCGCCGATATCGGGCACGGCCACCAGGCGGATCAGGTCGTTTTCAAGAACAGCCGCCGACCAGCCGTGAAACGGCGATTCATAAGCGTGGCAGGGGCCGGAGGCGGTCATGCGGCGACCTCCGATGCGGCGGGCGCGAAATCATTGGCCAGGCCGGTGGCGTAGGCCATCAGGCTCTCTTCGCTGGCATCTTCATGGTCGACGATGCCTGTAACGCGCCCCTCATGCATCACAACAATACGCTGGCCCATGGCCAGCACTTCCGGTAGTTCAGACGATATCAGGATGATACCCATGCCCTCGGCCGCCAGATCGCGCATGAGGGCGTAGATTTCCGATTTGGCGCCGACATCGACGCCATGCGTCGGTTCATCAAGAATTAGCAGTTTGGGATCAGTCGCCAGCCAGCGGGCCAGCACCGTTTTCTGCTGGTTGCCGCCGCTGAGGCTGCTGACCGGGTCTTCGATAGATGACAGGCGAATATCGAGCTGCCGCACCAGTTGATTGACCATGCTGCGTTCTTCGCGCCCGTTGATGACGGCCGTGGTCATGTGGGGCAGCTCGGCCATAGATATGTTTTTGTAGATGGACGAGTCCATGAAGAGGCTGAGCACTTTGCGGTCCTCCGGCACCATGCCCAATCCGGCCTGTATGGCCTGCTTGGGCGACTTAAAACGCACCGGCCGGCCATCGATCATGATCTCGCCCGTGTCAAAGGGCTCGGCGCCAAATATGGCGCGCATCACTTCGCTGCGCCCGTCACCAACCAGGCCGGAAAAGGCCAGGATTTCACCGCGACGAATATCGAAGCTCACGTCCTGGATTCGCCGGCCGGTCAGGTT
>JBJYWX010000147.1:0-4368 GCA_046259695.1 Promineifilaceae bacterium (SeqCode)
GCGGCAACAATGCGTTTGTCTCCACCTGCCAGGACTGCCATATGCGCGCCATCACCGGCAGCGGCGGCGGCCTTTTTGGGAACAACGGTTTTGTGCGCGACAACATGCCACTACATGATCTCACCGGCGGCAACACCTGGGTGCCGCAGATCATCCCGCTGCATCCGGACTATGCCCCCCTATTTTCTCAGGTTGTGGATAGCATAGACGGCAAAGAGTATACGCGCGGCGATTACCTGGCTAACGGTGTTGAACGGGCGCGCCAGATGCTGCGCAACGCGGCCCGCCTGGAGGTGGCCGCTTCCGGCGCCGAGCTCACAGTCACGGTATATAACGACAGCGGTCACAAACTGCCGACCGGCTATGTCGAGGGCCGGCGCATGTGGCTGCAAGTTGAAGGTTACGATCAACACTGCAACCTGATCTACACTTCTGGAGCGTATGACGCCACGACCGCAACCCTTGACGGCTACCATACCGATCCATCGTTAAAGGTCTACGAGTCAAAACAAGGGCTCACACAAGAATGGGCCAACACGCTGGGTTTGGCTGCCGGTCCGACCTTCCATTTTGCTCTGAACAACCTCATAGTCAGTGATAACCGCATTCCGCCGCGCGGCTACAATTTTGTTGCCTTTAATGGGCGCCAGGCGGCGCCTTATACAGACGGTAAACCCGATCCTGCCATGTATGCCGATGGACAATATTGGGATACCACTACCTATGGTTTGCCAGAAGCTGTCGCCTGGGGTAATGTGCGCCTGTTCTACCAGACTGCGTCCAAGGAATATATTGAGTTCCTGCGCGATAGCAATCCCAACGAAGGGCGCAATAACGGCGACATACTCTATGACCTGTGGCAGCAGAGCGGCCGCAGCACCCCGGAACAAATGACCGAGGCGCGCTTTGGCAGCGGAAGCTGCCAGCTTTTCTTGCCCACGGTGAATGGCTCCTAAATGATCAAGCTGCGCCCGGCCCAGGAGGCTATCCTTGCCTACAGCCATGGCCGCATGGCGGTCAGCGCCGTTCCTGGCAGCGGCAAAACCTTCACGCTAGCCATGCTCGCCGGCAAACTTCTTGCCGCAGGCTATGCCTCAGCCAGTGACGTTCTCGATCCGCGCCAGGACCAGCGCGTCCTTGTCGTCACCTATCTTAATGCCAGCGTAGACACGTTTCGCGCGCGCATTCGCCGCCGGCTCGAAGAATTAGGACTGCCGGCCAATGACGGCTATGACGTGCGCACGCTGCACAGCCTTGCCCTCGAAATTGTGCGTCTCAGCGAAGGCAGCCTGGGCGACTCTCCTGATCCACTCGTCGCCGGGGAAGCGCAGTCTTCTTTGTTTCTCAGCCAGGCACTAGACAATTGGACCGGCCGTTTCCCCGACCACTACCGTCTTTTCCTTAGCGGCGATAGCCCGTCCGAATTATCGCGCTGGCGCAATACAGTGCTCAAAACGGCCACGGCCTTTATCCGCACCGCCAAGAATGAACGTTACCACCCCCAGGTGCTCCGGGCGCGACTCCATGATACCAGCCTGGATATCACCAACACAGCTGCTGACGCTGATCCAATCACCGCCTCCCCCTTGTTAATCATGCTTACCGGGATCTACGAAGAATATCAGCGGATTCTTGACCTTCAGGGCGTGCTCGATTTTGACGATCTCATTTGGCGTGCTCTTGACTTGTTAGAAGCCCGCCCTGCCCTGGTTGACGAGCTGCGCCTGCGCTGGCCATATATCCTGGAAGACGAAGCCCAGGACAGTGTACCGCTGCAGGAAGCCCTGCTATCGACATTAAGCGGCGAGGGCGGCAACTGGGTGCGCGTCGGCGATCCGAATCAGGCCATCATGAGTACCTTTACCGCGGCCCACCCCGGCTTCTTTAACGCGTTCATCGATCGAGATGATGTGCTAGACTTACCCTTGCCAAACAGCGGTCGCTCCGCGCCCAAGATCATCAATGCTGCCAACCGCATCGTAGATTGGACTACGGATCGCCATCCGGTTCCCGAAGTGCGCGAAAACACTTTTCGGCGCCAGCACATTCTGCCCACCCCTCCGGGCGATGGGCAGCCGAACCCACCAGACACTGAGGCGGAGATCAGGATTCGCGTTTTTCGCAGCCAGGAAGACGAAGAGCTGCCTCAGGTCGCATCCCTGGCTGCGCGGCGCGCGGCTGACTATTCCGGCCAGACGCTCGCCATTCTGGTACCAACCAACGAACTAGGCTATCACATCGCCGAGCATCTGGACGAGCTAGGTGCTCCTTATGACAATTTGCTGCGCGGTGGAACGCGAGAGCGCGAGATCGCGTCGGCCATGAACGCCATTTTGGCCGTCCTGGCCGATCCGCAGCAGAAGCGTACCCTGGCGGCGGCACTGGACGGCCTGCACGATCTTGGCCACCCGGCGGCTGACTTTCCCGAGGAGCAGCTGCCCCATCTGACGACGCTCCTGCGCAGCATAGCCAACACCGAATCACTTCTCTTTCCTTGGGACGAAAACGATTTAGAGAATTCATTACCGCAAAACGTGGCCACGGACGAAGATGTTCGTCTCCTGGCCCGCTTCAGCGATTTCTTGCGCCGCATGTTCGAATTGCGCACTTTGCCGATAGACGACCTGGCCCTGGCCATTGGCGACGCCTTGTTCGCTCAAGACAGGACGCACGAGGCTGATCTAGCTATTGCCTACCAGCTAGCCATCGTGCTGCGCTACTGGCATGAAGTGAATCCCGATTGGCGTTTACCCGAGTTGTCAGCCGAACTGGACTCTCTGGCCCGTGGCCGGCGGCGTATACCGCTTCCCCGTCCCAGCGACTACGGCTACGAGCCACAGCCCGGGCGCATTTCCTTGACCACCCAGCACAGCGCCAAGGGTCTGGAATGGGATGCCGTCTACATGGTTGGCATAGACGGCCGTTGGATCCCGCCTGATCTAGATGCCCACTTTATCGGCGTGGATGAGAACTTTGGCGGCGATCCATCGGCCGAGGCATTGGCTCAGCTGCGCTATCTTATGCAGGGGGATGCCGGGCTGTATGAGGGCCTGTCAGCCACTGAGTCGGCCCATGTCGATGTCATATCGGAACGGCTGCGCCTCTTCTATGTCGGCATAACACGCGCCCGCCGCTTCTTACAGATAAGCCGCAGCCGCGCGACCGGCGGCCCTGGCCGCGAAAAGCAAACCGAACCCGCCACCATTCTGGGTGTGCTCTACGATTACATCAGGTCCCTTCCCCAATGAGTAACGCCGTTCCTCTGCTGCTGCTGTTTCTCCCCATTCTTGTCCTGGTTATTGCCGCCAACGTTGTCGAGGAGCGCAGTACTGAATTGGCGCGGCGCCGTTTTGCCTGGTCGCTGGCCCTGATCAACCTCCCGCTTCTCCTGGTTGGCTTTCTGCTGTTATTGTTTCCAGCGCGATTCTCGAGATTTTTCGACAGCCCTGAGCTTATTTTCAACGATCCGCGTTTATTGGGTGTGGTCCTGTTGGCTACCGGACTTTGGACCGTTGCCGCTTGTTGGGTTCCTTTTCGCCGCTTTCTGGCCGGATTCCTGCCCCTCGACAGTCAGTCAACCGTGCATATGACCGCGCTTGTGCTCGCCGGCTATCTCGTGGGTAATACCGCTGTAACCCTAAGCCAGAACTACCTCGAGCAGCTCTCAGAACTGGATCTGGTAGTCTCCACGGCCGAAATTGTGCTGCAGCAGGCTGCGTTTGTTACCCTTGCTTTTATCGGCAGCGGCCTTTTCACCAGGCGCAGCCTGAATCAGGTGAACCAACGGCTTGGCCTGCTTCTGCCCACAGGACAGCAGCTTCTGGTCGCCGTGGGCGCCATTATCTTGCTGCTACTCATTCAAGCCACTATTGGCGGAATGTGGGCGTTTTTTGATCCACAGCAGGCGCAGGAACTAGGAAGCATAAATGAGTCCTTGCTCACAGATTTCGATACGGTGGGTGAATGGCTTGTGTTGGCGCTCGCCGCCGGCATTGGCGAGGAAATCCTGTTTCGCGGCGCGCTGCAGCCCGTTTTTGGCCTGCCGCTGACCGCGCTGCTCTTCGCCGTTGTGCACGTCCAATATGGACTTACACCGATTACTGTGGCCGTATTCCTCCTGGCTGTCGTCCTCGGTCTGGTACGTCGTCATACCAATACCACGGTCGCGATTCTCGTTCATTTTGGTTACAATTTTGCTTTGGGATTGCTAAGTATGTTAGCGGTCTATTTAGAACAGTTCGTAACGCCCTGAACATGGTTGCCGGGCACATTTCGCAATGCTATAATGCGCTTTCTGTCGGGGCATGGCGCAGACTGGTAGCGCGCTTCAATGGGGTTGAAGAGGTCGTGGGTTCGAATCCCGCTGCC
>JBJYWX010000148.1:0-8391 GCA_046259695.1 Promineifilaceae bacterium (SeqCode)
TGCGCGCGCTGGGAGGTTGGCCCGGTGTATTAGGCGAGAGCCATTTGTCAGCCGCGGCTGATTTGCTTGATGATCCCGTGCCTATGCTGGAGCCACTCTCGCGCCTGCCGCAAACTATCCTGCATGGAGACATGCACCATTATCATTGGCATGTCACCCTGTTTGAACAACGTCGGCTCCTTGACTGGAGTAACGTGACGCTTGGACCGGCCGTTTACGATTTGATCACGTTCCAGGAACGATTTGATTTGCTCGAAACGGGGGATAGTTTGCGCCCTGTTTATGCGCGCAGCGATTCTCCCATTGATGAAGAGACCATGATTGACAGCTATTTGCTGGCGATGAACGCGGAGCTAGGATCACATTTTGATGCCAGGGCAATGCGCTTGGCGATACCCGCTGCGCGCTGCCTGCATGTGCTGGTCAACTGGTTCCCTTATTTTGCAGGTTGGTTCGATCAGATGCCTGATGTCTATACCTGGCAGCGTGTGAACCGAGCGGCGAGTGACGAGAGTTCGTCCATGGCTATCCGACCCATGCTCGTCTATCGTCCCTATTTAAAGCGTGTCTTTCGCCACTTCCTGCAAGCATATCGCATGCTTTAGCGACAGCGCAGCCCTGGGAAATGGATGGATAGTACGCTGCCTTACAATTAATCTCTGATTTAGCTGTGCAACGGCTTTGCCGAACATAACGTACTGTGTGTGCAAGCAATTGGCTTGCCCGTTGAAGAGGGGAAATGGGCAATGGAAATATGGCAATCGCTGTCTGAGGCGGTCGCTTTTGGGGTCGCCGTCGCGTTCATGCTGGTTGGAATTGCCGGCATCATTGTGCCAATACTGCCGGGCATGTTGCTGGTATGGTTAAGCCTGCTGGCCTATGCCTGGTATACCGATTTTGCCATCATTTCGCCGTGGGTTTTTGGACTCTTGACGATTTTGGCGGCCGTAACGGGGCTGGCCAATGTATGGCTGCCCTTACTGGGGGCTAAGAAGACGGGCGCCGCGAAACGCGCTCTGGTCCTTGGCTTTGTGGGCGGCATTATCGGCACCTTTGTTATGCCGCTCATCGGCACTGTGATCGGCTATGCTTTGGGCATCATCATTGGTGAGTACCTAAAGCATCAGGACTTGAGAACGGCGGTGCGTGCCAGCGTGGGCGGGGTTGCAGGATGGGGTATATCAGCCATTGTGGAACTTTTAGGCGCCTCGATCATACTTATAACATTTGTCGGAATCGCCTTGTTTGGCTAAATTACTTTTCTAGGAGTAATACAATTCTATGGAAGAATCGCTTCGCGATGTAGGTCTGATCATCGCCTTGTTGATGGCGGTGAGTTTTGTTCTAGCAATAATCCTTCTCTTTTTTGCCGTTCGACGTATACGAGGGCTACACATTCCGGACGATGCTGGTTTCGGAGAGACGCTTCTATATGTACCGCTAACCCTCGTGCTGTTTATCGACCTATTGGATTTTGGTCTGGATATCCTTGCCGCACCGATAACCTGGTTCGTACTGGATCGTCTGGGGCTAAAGGCGCTACGCAACGTTTTCGCGCTTGAAGCGCTGCTGCCATTTACACAGATGGTACCGACGATGACACTTGCCTGGCTGGGAGCGCGCTTTATTGGACCGCAGGCAGTCGAAGTCAAAACAGTTTCCGGTTAACTTCGACTGCGCTCCAATCGTTTGAGTTCCTGGTCAACAACATAGGTGTCAAACTGTTCGCCTCCGGACAGTGCCGGGGGAAAGCTTAGCCAGGTTTGAACAAGCAGATAGTCTCCTCGCACGTAGAGTGGAATGAGTGGGAAACTGCCTTGATCGGCGAAGAAACTATTTTCGGCTTCGCGATATAACTCGATGCGCTCTTGGGGCGAAGTAGCCGTGCTTGCCTCGCTCAAGAGGCTATCGACTTCAGAACATGAGCGATTCTGGCGATTCTCCCCACTGTTGCACTGCAGCAGGTCAAACAGAATGTTGTGCGCGTCAGGATAATATGCTGGCCAGGCAAGTTCCCACATGTCAGGACGCGCGCCACCGGCGCCAGATGCGGTACGCGCCAGCAGGTCCCCAAAATCAGTTTGCTCTATTTGAATGAGCTGCTCATCGCAGCCAAGTTCGTCAATCCACATGTCGCGTATTAGTTCCGCCTGCAATAGCGATAGATCAGCCGTGCTGACAAGGAACGTAACAGGGGGAATCAACTTGCAACTGCGGATGCTGCTCTTGTCCATCTGCAGTAAGGCGAAGTCGGGGCTGTATCCAACGCCTACTTCCGCAGCCGGTGGTGCGCCAAATACACCCGGTGGCGTAAGGTGGCGCAAGGGTTGGGCGCGTCCTTCAAACATATCGGAAATCAATGCGTCACGATCTATGGCAGTCGCGAACGCACGGCGCAACTCAGGTTCCCGGAATACAGCACTGTCAAAATTGAAGCCCACATAAAAGACAGTTTGATTGGTGAGCAGCTTAGCTTTTTCCGGCGTGGCTGCCAACAAGGACTCGCGCTCATCCACCGGCAGGAGCCCTGTGTCCAGTTCACGATCCTGCCATGCAGCATAGATGTCGGCCGCGCTTTGCTCAAATATCGCGTTGACGCGATCTATGTTGCCGGATGGCGCCAGCGGCCAAAGTGGATTCCTGGCGAGTGTCAAATGCGTTTCGTCTAGAGTTGCTAGCTGGGGAACGAATGGGCCGCTGATGACGAGGTTTGGTGGTGTTTGCCAGCCGTCTGCGAGCTCGCCTACGGCATCACGCCACGCGTCCCCATGTTCTTCTACCAGTTCTCTTGGGACGGGCCGGAACTGGGCCAAAGTGAGGATGGTAAGGAAGTAAGACGCTGGCTGCACTAGCCTAATTTCAACTGTGTTTTCGTCAATTACCTTGACCGCCAATTGCTCCAAGTCGGCAGGCGTGGGATCCGCCAGTGAATATATCGCTTCGCACCCTTCAATTATGAAGAGGAGGAAAGCGTCGGGAATTGCATTCTCCATTGTGCACGCGCGCTGCAAGGCAAACTGCACATCTAGGGCATCGACGGGTCTGATAATTGTGGAAGCGACTTCTCCCACCATATCAGCCTGGTTGATAGGTGGGGCTATCCAGTTGATATCGTCTCGCAAGGCGAAGGTCCAGGAACGCCCGTCGGCGCTAACGATCCACGACTCTGCCAATTCAGGTTCCACCATACTGGTCATGTTGTTGAAATTAGTTAGCCCTGCAAAGAGGCTCTCGGCAAAATCAAGACTTGCTCTGTTCGTTACGTGCTGGGGATCCAGATCTGGCAGGCTGCTCTCGTAGGCGATATCCAGAGCGATTGGCTCAGGCGCCGGCGTTGGTGGCGGAATTGTCGGTGCCTCTGTTGGCTGCAGCTCAACCAATCTTGTGATCACGATTTGCTCATCGCCCAATTGGATCACCTCAGTCGCCACTACCAGTTCAGGTTCGGAGGGCGCGCAAGCGCTTAGGACGCTAATAAGAACGGCAGACAGCAGAATGAGCGAAAGGACTGCGGTCCAAGCACGAGGCGTTTGCATACCACATCATGCTAACTTAGGCGTGAGTGCGTGACAAGTAATCGAATACGAGGATTAGAATCAGAGGCTGGAGTGCAAAGCGAAGTTGCAGAGCGTTTTTGCAAAGAGTAAACTACGTCAGCCTTGCCGGGCGGATCCACCGGGAGAAAAAAGTGGTCGAACGTGTCTTAGTCATTGACGATTCCAAAGAAATCCGTGATTTCTTGGTCGAATATGTCCTCGAGCCAAAAGGGTTTGAGGTGATCACTGCATCCAACGGCTTAATGGGTCTTGAAATTGCAGTTGCTGAACGCCCCGATCTCATGATTACCGATCAGCAAATGCCGCAGCTTACAGGATTGGAGATTCTGGCCAAACTCCGCGAAAGAGATATTGACATCCCCGCGATATTGATGACAGGCCAGGGTTCGGAAGCAACAGCCGTCTCCGCGTTCAGACTGGGGATCAGCGACTACATCATCAAGCCAATTGATCCCGAGGAACTGAGCGCCTCCATCGACAACGCCTTGCGCGAAACGCGCTTGCAGAAAGAGCACGACAAACTTGTTGGGCAGCTTATGACGAGCAATTCTCAGCTGCAGCGCCGCGCCCAGGAGCTAAATGTTTTGTATGAGGTTGGTAAATCAGTCTCGTCATCGTTGGACCTGGAGGAAGTGCTCCAGCGCGTTGTCGAAGCGGCCGTCCTAACGGTCGGTGCGGAAGAGGGTTCGCTGATGCTGCTTGACGAAGAGCGCAGCGAGCTGTACATTCGCGCTTCCAAAAATGTGGATTCGGAAGCGCGTTCCGTCCGCAGAAGGGTGACCGACAGCCTCGCAGGTCAGGTTCTGCAAAACAAGCGTGCCATTGCCATAGGCGAGAATTCCCCGATTGAGCGTACGCACACAGCACTCCTGGTGAAATCTCTAATCTACGTGCCACTTGTCCTTGAAAACGAGGCCATCGGCGTACTGGGCGTCATGAACTACCTGCGTCCGGGTACCTTTGAGAAGGATGACACACGCACGCTGGCCCTGCTTGCCGGCTATGCCGCCATAGCCATAAAGAACGCCAACATGTTCAATGAAATTGAACGCGAGCGGAATATCCTGAGTGTCATGGTCAATCAGAACCGCGATCCGATTCTTTTGGTCGACGAGCAGAACAATATTCTGATGATCAACGCTTCAGCAGCAGCTCTGTTTCAGAAGAGTGACGTGGCGGTAATTGGCCACCCACTAGTTGAGCTAACTGACCATCAGGACCTGATCCAATTCATAGGAAACGGCGGCGACTTATTGGTTCGTGAAGAGGAATTTGCAGATATTGAGGGCCGGCCATTTCAAGGGCGGCTGATCAAGACAGATGGCGGCGGGCGCTATGTTCGCCTACGACGACTTCAGCGTGACTAGCAAGTGTCACGTAGCCATGCCCAGCCACAGATGTCCGGGCAGCACTGCTTTAGCGGGCTGAACCTTGACTCTCCCAATCTTTTTCTCATCTTCGAGCAACTTGGCGTTCACAAGACATAGTTCCGGGAACCGCCCATATTTTTCGCGATAGTAATCGGCCGCGCGCCTTACTTTTTCTTCGAGCGAACGCTGTTTGTCGTTGTCAAGCCACATCATGCCCACCTTCATTGTGTTTCCTCCATTAAATTGCTCTGACCAAGGTTTATGCGACTGCGCCGCGTCTGGTCTACTCCATTCGTTGTGACAGGCCGCATACTGGACGCCTGGCCACTGCTCTGTTCCTCCTGTCTTTCTGGAGACAGGCTAAGTCTCCGCGACTGGGGAGCCGCCAACAAGATGGCGCTGTAGCGTGTCATGTCGTCCAGCTGCCCTCGCAGGTCGTAATCGTCAATATAGGCGCCCTGAATACGTTGGTACCTCTCGCCATCCAAAATATAGAAATCTCCCAAACCTAACAAATCTTGCGCATCAAGATTCTGCGAGGCCAATGATGCCGGCAGCTCCTCTGCCGCCAGCCGGCGTCCTATCAGACGAACAGGAACATCGGCCAGAAAACGAGGGCCAAAGAGCTGGTCAGGCAAATCGGTCGCACTCATACATAAATAGATGCCTGCCTGCTGGCCGCGCTGCGCGATCCTGTGCAGCGCCTTGACCGTCTCAGGTTCACCGCGCTCCAACAGGAGATCTACCTGGTCCACCAGTAGTACGATGCTGGGTCCCATGACCTCATGCTTGCTGCGGTAGTCAACCTCCTGGCTCAAAAACTCGAGCAGATCGCCAATCTCCGAATGGCGGAAAGCGACATCGCAAAGCATATGAGGCAGATAATTGACCGGCAGCCATGCCGCCGCCTGTTTGCGCTGCGCAATAGGATCCGAGGTGACAGGGCAGGCGACAGCAAGCTGAACCTGACTCTGGCGACTACAAATCGCCAGTGATGCGGCAACCGTACGCAGCAAAGAAGTCTTGCCCGCGCCATCATCGCCCACAAGCAGGAAGTGCGACGCGTCTGCGCCAGCGAACTGGTGAAAGATCGCATGTCCGTCTTCGGCCAGGCCCAAGGTCGCGATACCAGGGGAAACCGCCCCATGGTAGCGCAAGAGTTCGAGTAGTGGGACAGCAACCTCTAGGCGCTCCAGCAAGAATTCGCCCGATTCTGGATCAGCAAAGCCCATACCATCCAGTCCAGCAAAGCGAACATGGTCGCGCAACCATTCTTCAAGGCTGCCTGCACGTTGTTTCACAAATAACTGGAGAGAAAGCAGTATTTCTTCCAGCCGCGCACCATTCTGCCCAGGCACCAGATCCATTCCCGAAGAAACGGGATCAGACGCGAGCAGCGGAGTCAAAGAGGGGGCATCGAGAGAATTACGTTCCCCTACGGACTGCGAACGATCTGTGACAAGCATTGGCGAATCTCTGTGTTCGAACATATGTTCTAATCAGAAGGTAAAAAAGAGACGGCACATTTGCCGCCTCATCGCGAAGAACACCACTCTTTCTAGGGGGCCTGGCTCAATGTAAGAATAAGCTTGCCCTGTACCTTGACATCCTCCGGTTCAGCGTAAATTGGGTCCATCGAAGGGTTCCGCGGCTGAAGGCGCACCAAACCACGCTCTCGATCGCGATAGTAACGCTTCAACGTTGTACCTTCACCATCAACCCATGCGGCTACAATATCGCCTTCATCGGCCGTTTCTTGCGCTTGCAATATAACGATGTCACCATCGCTAATCATGTCATCGATCATGGAAAAGCCGTCAACGCGAAGGGCATACATGCGGTCTCGGTTACCATGCAACATAGATGCACTGATTTCAACGATATCCTCGTCATCATAGAGGCTGAAGTTCTCGCTGGATACATCGATTGGTTCACCAGCGACAATATTGCCCAAGATGGGGATCTGAACAAGGTTACCAATCTTGTCAGCAACCGATGCCGCCGCGCGGCCGGACATGGCTACGGCGGTGCCAAGTACCTCGTATGCCATATCTGTTAAACGAAGGCCGCGTGAGACGGTTCTATCACGCTCCAACAGCCCTTTTTCCGAAAGTCGATTGAGATTATAATTCACGACCGACGTGGAGCTGATGTCCAAAGCGCCGCCGATTTCACGTATGGTCGGGGGGCGACTTTCTTCGTTCAGGCTATCATGTATATAGCGCAGCATTTTCTCCTGCCTGCTCGATAGCTTTACGTCCTCATTCATCATCACAGCTCCTTGGCTTTGCCGAGGCAATCGGTGCGAAAGGTTAAATCCCGGGAAAACCGCTCATTTGTTCTGAATTATACACGAACAAGTGTTCTTAGTCAAATGGATGTCAAATAGGAAGATCAGGGGCCGGCGAACTCGGAAAATGGACACCGAGCACGGCCGGAAGAACTAGTATGAGTCGTGAAGAACAATCATTTGAGACGTTGATTGAGCCAGATGAGCTCGCACAGCTTATGGAGGCCGGCCGGCCCATTGTGGTTGACTGCCGTTATCACCTCGCTGATAGAGATCTGGGGCGGCGGCAATATGTAGAGGGTCATATTCCGACGGCTGTCTACGCGCACCTTGATGAAGATCTCAGTGGGCCACCACGCACCGACGCGGGCCGCCACCCACTTCCGGATCCAGGTACGTTGTCGAAGACTTTTGGGCGGCTTGGGATAGGCGCCGACAATCAGGTGGTCGCTTATGACGATGGCAGCGGCGTCGCCGCCAGCCGAATGTGGTGGCTGCTTAAGTTTGTCGGCCATGACCGCGTGGCAGTCTTGAACGGCGGCGTATCGGCGTGGCTGGCCGCGGGCGGCACCCTTCGTTCAGGTATTGAAACCAATGACCAGGCATCATTTCGGGCCACCCCGGATTGGGAGAAGGTAGTTCTCTTGAGCGCAGTGCCTTCTGCGGCACTTCTCGTGGATTCTCGTGCTCCTGAGCGTTACCGAGGTGAAGTGGAACCAATCGACCCTGTTGCCGGCCATATTCCTGGTGCAAAGAACCTCTATCATGCTGATAACTATGATGCTGAAAGTCGATTCCTGCCTCCTGCGGTTCTGAGCCAGCGTCTCAATGCCCTACTGGGAGATGTTTCTCCAAAGGACGCGGTATTTTACTGTGGATCGGGCGTGACAGCGTGCACCAACTTATTGGCCATGAGTTATGCCGGGCTTGGTATGGGCAAGCTGTATGCAGGCTCTTGGAGCGAGTGGTGCAGCGAACCAAGTAACCCGGTGGCGTGTGGCGATTCTTGAACAACTCGGGAGCGCTTTTAGTGCATGAGTTAAGTTTGTAATCGTTGCCGCCGTTCGTTATAATTTGGTCCAAATTGCCAGCAGAAAATGCCGTATAGATAACCTTCTTGCCGACGTAGCTCAGCTGGTAGAGCACAGTACTCGTAATACTGGGGTCATCGGTT
>JBJYWX010000149.1:0-2810 GCA_046259695.1 Promineifilaceae bacterium (SeqCode)
CACGCCTACTATCATCCGCGCGGAGGATATGCACAGCAAATGCGGCTGGACGCCGTTTGACGGCCGTGAAGTGGCCGGACGCGTGGCGCGTGTCATTCTGCGGGGAGAAGTAGTATATGAAGACGGCCAGGTGCTGGCCGCGCCTGGTTTCGGACAGGTTATTTAGACGGAGCATACATCGCGCTGACATGGGCCGTGTTGCTGGCGAAGAGAAAGTGGGCGAATTTTTAACTTTCGGCGGATACACTTTGTAAATCAAGAACGGAATGATCAGGAGACTGAGGAAGCTGGGGACTATGGCGGCCATCGCCCAGAGACCCCAGCTGATATCAATATCAAATCCGGCAGTAAGTTCAGCGGTGAGGGGGTTGGCGGCCATGGCGGTGAGGAACATCGCGCTCGTAATAACGACGCCCTGAAACCCGGTGAAGACAAGGAACGACCCAATTCGCCGGGCAGTGCCTTCATCTGGATGGCTGTCGTAAACACCAGCCACCGAACGAATGAACGAATGATCGGGTAGATAATGCCGCCGCCGCGCGCGGTGTTGGAGGGGATGGCCGGCGAAAGAATGAGGTCAGAAGCAATCAGCCAATAACTCAACCCCAGCGTTTTGTTGCCCAGTATGCGGATGAAGACAAAGGCGATGCGCGCGCCAAGGCTGGTTTTGATGAATCCACGCGAAATGAAGAAAGCAAGCACGATCAGCCAGATGGTGGAGTTGCTGAACCCGCTGAGCGCCTCATTGATCGTCAGGGTGCCGGTCAGCGCGGTGGCCGTGAGACCTATTATGGCTACAGCCCCCATCGGCAGCGGTTTGCTGATAATGCTCACGATCGTGGCCACAAAAATCGCGAGCAGATGCCAGGCTGCCGGCTCTGTACCCTCCGGTCGGGGAATGAACCAGATGATAACACCGACAGCTACGGATACAATCAACCAGAGCCAGTTGACAGACGACGTTGCAACGTCTGGTTTTACAGACGGACCGTTTGACTTTGTTGCCGACATGTTGCCTACCTTTAGTGACGGCTCACCCTGATGTGCCCAATACTCCATATCGTAGTTAAGCAATAGATCAGGAGTAAGTGTCGATGATCACGTCATATGGCGACAAGAGTCATGAAGTTGCTCGGCAGATCTACGAAAGTGCTGGGTGTTGGTGCGGCACCACGGCGTACTAATGTGCTTCCTTGTGCAAGAAATTGATCTCGCCGTCGACGGCCGACATCCTAGTCCGCTGTGTCCCGGAAACATGGTGGAATTGAGATAGTCTAGATTCCACAGAAAAGCAAACGAGTGAACGACAACACTGATCAGCTTCCGTCCGCTTCAATTTCATGAACTGTGCTATACTCGTGCAAGCGTAGTCTACAGTTGTCTACATTATAGTTCTTCAGAAAAAGGAGGTGCTATCGATCAGTTTCACTTTGTAGGCTAGTATGTTGACCGGCTACTTGGACGCTAGCTGAACGCCTCACGCGGTAACATCATTCTGTTGTCGAGTAGCCACCCCAAAACACACATAGGAGAATAACAAGAATGTATTCCACAAAGAAGTTCTTTATTGTACTCGCGACCGTGCTGGTCATTATGCTAGGAATCGTCGGTGGTGTATCTGCCATCACGGACGGAGAGCTGGATGGCGACGGGCATCCGATGGTCGGACTGATGGTAGCCCAGGACGCAGAAGGCAATCCACTTTGGCGTTGCAGCGGTACGATGATTTCGCCAACAATCTATCTTACTGCGGGACACTGCACTGAGCCACCGGCTGCACATGCAGAGATTTGGTTCGACGCAGATGTTCAGTCTGGTATTCCCGCTAATGGCTATCCGAATACCGGAGATGTCGGCGGTACCACGTTCACGCATCCTTATTACGACCCAGCTGCCTTCTATCTCTACGATCTCGGTGTTGTCGAACTGGATGAGCCTGTTGTTCTGGATGAATACGGAGTGCTTCCAGAGGTTGACACGCTGAACCAATACAAGACAAGGCGCGGACACAGCAAATTGTGGTTTACAGCCGTTGGCTATGGTCTGCAACGCAGCAATCCTGTGTTTGTCGAAGCGGAACGAGTACGCATGGTTGCCTATCCAAGACTGATCCAAATCAATAATGGGTACGTGGGTGACTTTTCGGTACTGCTGTCTAACAACACCAATACCGGTGGGACCTGTTTCGGCGATTCAGGCGGTCCAAACTTCATAAAGGATTCTCTAGTTGTAGGCGGGGTGACCTCTTACGGCAAGAACGGCAACTGCGCCGGGACCGGCGGCGTCTACCGGGTTGACAAGGCTGACGATTTAGATTGGCTGTACGCAGAATTCGGTGATCAACTGCCCTAGATAAGCTTAAGTCTACTGAATTTCCAGGGCCGCAGACCTGCATTTCATGGCTGTCCGCGGCCCTTTGCTATACCAGCGCCGGGTGTGCGCCCAATTCGGTGTTTAGTTTAGTCCGAGACTCTACTAATAAAGAGCCGGCATCGGGGAGCGCCGGCTCTTCTTTCTCTCGACAGTTACCGTGCAGCGCACCTTCTGCACATGGTCGTTCTGTGTGACATTCAAGCTGTTTGGCTGGCGACAGATTGAGCACATTAAGAAGACCGTGTACCCGACTTGCGGCGGATGCGCAGTTTTTGATTGGTCTGTGCTGCGCTTCGGCTTACGGTTCCGGGATGTAAATGCGTTCACCGCCTTTCATGGCCGACGTATGCGAGCAGATACCGGCCATGGTCCAGTTAGCGGCCGTTTTCGCATTGGGATAGGGGTCCCTATCCTCGACGATGGCGCGCACGAACTCG
>JBJYWX010000150.1:0-4083 GCA_046259695.1 Promineifilaceae bacterium (SeqCode)
GTCCCATGCAAACAGGCCGCGGTCAAACGCTCGCCGACCGTGCTGCCGTCCGAGCCGCTATGCCCGACGAACGCGTTGTCGACCATATCAGCGGCGTGGCGCCGGGCGGCATTGGCAATTTGCGGATAAACCTTGAGCTGCTGCAGACCGGCCCCTGCGCGGTAATTGTTCAGCGCTGTGGTGATGGTTTGCTCCGCGCCGGGATCCGTCGCAATAAGGGGCGCGACCGGCACGCAGTTGGGCGGATTGTTAGGCGGGTACCAGGTGAGATAAGGCAGAAATTGGCTGTAAACTCGGGGACTGAGCGTTGGCACGGGGCTGGCGGTAACTTTGCTCGCCAGCGTGGCCGTTGGCGTCATTTCGGCCTCCGAAGTGGCCGTGGCGCTCGTTGTCGCCGCGGCTGTTACACTTGCCGTCGCCTCCGGTGTACCGGTTACGGTAGCTCCTGGCGTCTCCGTAGGCTCGGGCTCGAGATTGTCTCCGGCGTGCAGCGGGATGCCTGAGCCCAATAACAGGCCCGCCAGCGCCAGGGTGATAAGCAAGGCAGAGATGGACAAGCCGCCGGCTTGAATTCGATTGACCAAGCGCAAAACCTCCCCTCCTAGAGCCTTCGAGCGGCCGTCGCCAGCGCGCGTTTAGGAATAGCTGCCCTGGCCGAGCAGCCCATAGAGCAAGCCAACGAGACCGCCGCCAAAAAGTCCGATGAGTGCATATTGCCGCGCTATAGACCAAACAAATTCCAGCGTCAGCGGCCCTCCGTCAGCAAACATCGCCGCGGCGGCCGCGATCAAGGCACCAACCGCGCCAAGGAGTACTGCGCCGATAAGCATGTACCTGAGTACGGTCAGTAAGGCGCGCCACAAAAAGCGCACCCAATCCTTGTCGCGCATCCCTGTATTGTAGAGGTAAAGGACGGCTAAAGCCAGTGGGCAAGCGATTGCCACGCCGCGCCAGGCAATCCTACCAACCGGGCGCCGCCGCCAACAGGTTGCTGGAGTTGATGATCGATGCCGCGCGTGAGGGTTAGCGCAAAATGGGCCAGGTTGCAACATTACGTAAACTTGTGCTATATTATGTCTATCTACCTACGGGTGGACTGTATCTATTTGGAAGTACCGACAATCGACTAGCGGCATTTTTGTCCGGCGAAACGCCTTAATCCGTCGCAGGAGGCATGCCATGATTTGGATCTTGCTGGTAGGGCTTCTGATCCTAGCCATTGTTCTGGTTGAACTGGGGGCCTGGATCAGACAAAAACGAGCGCCCGAACCGCAGACGGCCGTTGCCACAGAGGAAACGGCCGCAGGGGACATAGAAGGGGATCAGACGGGCGCCGATCTGGCGCGTGCGACCATGAAGATCGCCGTCCTGGAGAGCCGCCTGCTGGATCAATCTGCGCAGCGCGAAGCGCAAGTGGCGGAAGTCGAAGCGCGCTATCGCAAGTTGATGGAGCAGACGGAAGCCGCCTACCAGAGGCAAATGGTAAAACTCTCCGCCCGCCTGGCGGAGAAACAACAGGCGGCAGACAGCGCCGGCAGCGACGCCGGGAACAAAGAGTATGAAGTGCGGCTGGCCAATGAGGTAGCCGCCTGGCTAGCTCGATTTGAAGACGGGCATGAAGTGGGCAGCGAAGATGCCACAAGCCCCGTAGACGAGCACACCAGCGCTGCCGAAGAGACAAGTGCCGCCGGTGCCACTGCCGAAGCGGACGCACAGGAAGCCGCCCCCGATGAGGGCGATGGTCAAGAGCAGAGTGCGCTGCTTTCCGGACCCGTTCTTTCCACGCCGGACGAGGGGTATGGAGGAGAAACGGCCGTTGACGAGTGGGAGCAAACGCCGGAGGAGCCGGCCATCGGTCCGGCGGTGCGGCCGGGCGCCCTGGAAGGTGTGAGAGAATGGGTCCTTGAAGCGGCCCCGGCTTATATCGCCGCGGCTGGGGTGCGCGCCGAACGAGATCCGTGGGATACGGAGGCGGTTGCTGAAGTAGCGCAACAAATCACGCTGCTGGATGAAGCAGGCGCCGAACCTCTGCCCGAAAGCGCGCAGGCCGCCGTAAAAGATGCGATAAAAATCAGCCCGGCGCGCTCCATCGCGCCTAATTTCAGTTATCATAATACGGAGACCGAAACAACCGCGGCCGGTGCGCCCGCACCGGATCGGACCATAGCACGGAAGGAAGACGGCCGTAGTCAGGAGGCAGCGCCAAATGATACGGCTGTTGCTGTTGCTGACGGCTGGCCGGAGCGGCGCTCACGCGCCATGCAGCGAGCCTTCACGAGGCGTCTGGGAGCGGAACTGGACGCCGACTACCTGGACGATGAAGAGTTTGCACAAGCACTTGGGATAAATGAGCAGTGGCTGCAAGAAGGTATTCTTACGGCTGAACAACTGGAGGACATCATGGGCAATGAAGACTGGGTGATGGATCCCTTGCAGGTTATGGCAGATTATTTGCGACGCAAGAATGGCGAGGGCACGGTAGAGCAGGTAGTCGATCAGCCGGAGTATAGCGATGAGCCAGTCGGGAATGATATTGAGGCCAGCGCATGGGAACAGCTGGTGCTCGCCGGCCCGCAGGTTGAGGATGGCCCGCGTGCCCACGAGGACAGCACCAACGGCAGCGGTTCCAACAGCTACAACAACGGGCACGACGGCCAGAACGCCCGGAATGGCGGCGGGACCAATGGTAATGGCAGCCATGCCCGCGGCATACGCCCCCTGGAACTTAACGATGAGGAAGCGGCGGAAGTGTCCGCGGCCGTGGAAGCGATATTGTCCCGCAAGCCGGAAGCCCCGGCCAACGGCGGCCCGGCCGTCGCGCCTGAACCTCAAGGTGATGACGCGGACGTCCCAGCCGCGGCGGCAGAAGAAGAGACGGTCGCTGCCGCCGAGCCGGCCGTGCAGCAAAAGGAAGTGCCGGCTGCCGGAGCAGCGGTGGCGGAGATCCCGCAGAAGAGCGCGGATGCCGTCAAGGCCGAGCCGCCCGCAGTGCCAGCCGCGGAGCCTGATCTGGCCCAGAGCGCGGCGGGCGACGACGAAGCGTGGCGGCAAACACCCGAATCATTGGACGCGCTGAAAGAGGCGCTGCGGCAGACATCTGGCGGCGCTGGTGCGCCCGAGAAGGCGCCGGCAGCGCCAGAGCCGATGGGGCTCCAGGAACCGGACACGGTGCGTTTGCTGGAACTGGTTGCGCAGCCTGAGCCTGAAAAGACAGTCGCTGCCTGGGAGCGCGAGCCGGTTATTTGGGAAGCAAGCTACTTCAACAATACGCGCCTGGCGGATGAGCCGGCCGCGACGCGCCAGGACCGAGATATCAGCTTTCACTGGTCGGGTCGCGCTCCGGCGCAGGGCGTCCAGCCGCGCGTCTTTTCCGTGCGCTGGCGCGGCGCCATTCCCCTGGAAGAGGGCCGTTATCGTTTCACCCTGACCGCGCCCGATGGCGTGCGCCTGTGGCTGAACGATCGCTTGATTATCAGCGCCTGGTATGACCAAAGCGAACAAACTTACCAGCGCGATTTTGCCTGGCAGGGCGGCAGCGTCGAGGTGCGCGTGGAGCATTATGAGAATGGTGGTGACGCGCACGCCAGCCTGGACTGGGAGCGCGTCGCCTGAACCGCGAAGGTTGACAAACCACCCGCCTATCTGGACAATACCGCCGGTTTCTTAGCCGGCGGTATTTTTTTCTGGGCCAATCGCGAGGCCCACAGAGTGGGAGACAGGTATGCTTTCAGATTTTCGCAAATTCATTATGCGCGGCAATGTCATCGATCTGGCGATTGGCGTCGTGCTTGGCACGGCTTTTACCGCAATCGTCAACTCGCTTGTTAATGATATCATCATGCCGATTATTGCCGGCCTCATGGGGGATGAGTCGTTCGCCAATCTTTCTTTTCAGGTTGGCGAGGCCACGGTCAGTTACGGTTTGTTTATTCAGGCGATTGTTAATTTCCTGATCATCTCGCTGGTTATCTTCCTGGTCATTCGTTATATGATCAAGTTTAGCGAACGCCTGGGCGCTGATGCCAGCGGCCTGAAGGGGATCGTGCCCGATAGTGATGAAGAGAAAGAACCGGAACCCGAGCC
>JBJYWX010000151.1:0-1685 GCA_046259695.1 Promineifilaceae bacterium (SeqCode)
AGATCACGCCCCTGGTACGCCAGGCTTATGCCGCCATCTACGCGCACGACCCGGCGCGGCAGCAAGAGCGGGCGGACGAGCTGCTGGCAGGCATCGAACGTCTGGAGGCGGAGCGACGGCGCCGCCTGGGGGAGGACGCGGAGCGGCTGGTGGCCAGCCCCCTGCTGGTGCGCATGCTGCTGATTGTGCATTTCAGCGAACGCCGCCTGCCCGACCAGCGCGCCGAACTGTACATGAAAGCCACCGACGCCATGCTGCTTCCGGACTACGCGACGGATGAGGCGATAGCGGATGAAATCGGCAAACTGGTGGGCGGCAGCAGCGAACGGCACCGCGACCTGGTGCAGCACATAGCCTACCATATGCACAGCCAGGGGCCGGAGCAGGGGCGGGAAATCGACGAATACGAACTGCGGCGGATCCTCTCTTTAGAGCCCGCTTACCGGGAGCCGGCCGAGGCGTTCATCGCCCTGACCAGGCTGCGAGGCACGATCATGGAAGAGCGGCTGGGCACCTACCGCTTTTTGCATCTGGGATTCCAGGAGTTCCTGGCGGCGCGCTATCTGGCCACGGTGACCGCTATGAATGAAGGGTTGGCCGGTGTTGTAAGACTGCTGCTCGGGGGGCCGGTTAACGACAGCTGGTGGCGCGAACCGATTCTGCTGCTGTGCGGCTATCTGAGTGTGACCTCGCCGCAGGCAGCGGCGCGCTTCTTGCGCCAGCTGGGGGGCCTGGAGGCGCTGCCGGGCGCGCCACCAATGGCGGAGGAGATGCGCTGGGCCGCGGCTGAAGTGGCGGGCAGCGCTGCCCGGGAATGGCGCGGTATTCCCCTTGAGGAACAAAAAGCGCTGGCGCGGCGGCTGGCCGATCTGCTTTCCGAACCACAAAATTTTGAAGCTGTGCCAACGACGATACGCGCCGCCGCCGGCGCCGCCCTGGGCGGCCTGGGCGACCCGCGGGAGGAAATTGTCCAGGTGGACCGTATGCAGTTCTGCGCCGTGCCCAGGGGGATGTTCTGGATGGGCAGCGCCGACGAAGATGCCGATGCCGGCGATGATGAAAAACCGCAGCACCAGGTTGATATCCCGTACGATTATTGGATCGGCCGTTATCCCGTTTCCAACGCCCAATACGCCACGTTTGTGGAAGAAGATGGCTATCTTGCTGCCGCCTACTGGCCGGAAGCCGGGGCAGAGGGCTTCTGGCGGGTGGAGCAGGGCTTCAAGGGATTCTGGGATAGTGAGTTTCGCCGCGGACCGGCTGAGTATGGCCCGCCCTTCAACCTGGACAACCATCCGGTGGTGGGTGTGAGCTGGTACGAGGCGCTGGCCTTCACGCGCTGGCTGACGGAGCGCTGGCGGAACAGCGGCCTGCTGCCGGGAGGTCTGGCGGTCACGCTGCCCGGCGAAGCGGAATGGGAAAAAGCAGCGAGGGGCGGACTGCGTATTCCAGCGCAGGCGGCGCCCGTAACCGCCGGGCAGTGGGAAACGGCCGGCGAACTGGTCGACAACCCGCTGGCCAAACGGCGCTACCCGTGGGGCGACGACTTTGAGCCGGATCTGGCCAACAACGGGGAAAGCGGCATCGGATCGACCAGTGCTTTAGGTGCCTTTGCCGGTCAAGGGAACCCGTACGGCGTCCAGGAAATGAGCGGCAATGTGTGGGAATGGACGCGCAGCCTGTTC
>JBJYWX010000152.1:0-4207 GCA_046259695.1 Promineifilaceae bacterium (SeqCode)
TTCATTCACTGCCTGTTCTTCCTTCTTACGATCGGTTTCCTGCAGCCGGGCGAGTGCTTCACGGGACAGGCGTGCGGCACGCTGCGGCGACTTGGCATGGTGCTCGTAATATATCGCCAGCTGTTCATAGGCTTTGATGCCTTCGGCGGAATCCCCGAGCAGTTTCTCCCAAAGAGCATTGGAAACATCATAATCGCCGCGCCGTTTTGCGGCAAGAGCCAGTTCCCTGAAGGCAATCCATCTACTGGTTGGGGGCGTGCCGTCGGCCGTAACCAGATGATAGGCCAAGACAGCCTGTGTCACTGCATCTCCTGGCCTGCCAGACTGGACATCTATGGCAACAAAATCTCTGGACGATAGCACAATCGGCTGCTGCCAGACTTCAAGATGGAACGTATGACCATCATACACTGCACCAATGTTTTGCGCTAGCTGCCAGGGGTCACGCTCCAGCAGCTTATTGCGCAGCTGATCCACCCGTTTCAGCAAGCTCTTTTCACGCGCTTCTAGATGCCTGTCACTCACGGGATCACCCTGTTCTGCACGTTGGTCAGAGTGTGGCCATTGAACCGCCAAGACTGCTGACTTTGGACAGCTACAAAACAAGGGCCAAAGCACAGTTAGTACTGTGGCCGCCCATTGCTTTCGAGCTTCCTGACCTCCCAACCATTCGGCCTAAGCGTCGTCATTAAGGTCAACGCTCCTAGGCGATGGCTTCGTGCTGCAGATAGGAGTCCGCGTAAATGACTTTGTTCAGCAGTATCTGGATGGTGCGCCAGATCTCTACCTGCTCCGGATCACTCATATCAACGTCATCAGCCTGCGGTTCTTCCATAGCTTCGACGCGGTCGTGAACAGCCAGATAGAGGCGGTTTACGGCCGTTGACTCGTCACGCTGCTCGATGACCCTGATCACCTCCTTAAGTCTCTCGTCCAGGGGGTTAGCAATCATCATCTGCAGCCCCGAGCCCATGAGCATGGCGCAGTATACGCGATCGATGAGTGGGCGGTTGGCGTTAGGCACTGAATTTGAGACGTTTGATAAACCCACGGAGACAGGCGGCGGTGGATCCCAGGCGAACTGCAGCATGCGCACGGCTTCGATCAGTTCGGGACAGTACTCCTGACAGCCTGATACTGTCAACACCAAAGGATCAATGATAAGATCTTCCACCGGAAAATCTATCTCCAGTGCGCGGGGGATCAGTTTCTCCAGAGCGATGGTCACACGGTCGTCCGCGGCTACGGGAATTCCGCTCTTGCCCATAGTCAGGGCGATCAGGCGTGTGTTATATTCTTTGGCCAAGAGGGGTACTTTTTCCAGCCGTTCCGGTTCGGCCGATGTCGAGTTGATTATTGGCTGTGCTTTGGTAACCCGCTTCAGTCCCGCCTCAATGCCTTCCAGATTGGTGCTATCGAAGGAGAGCGGCACGTCTACGACTGCTTCCACAGCCTCCACAATCCAGGGAAAAACCTCTTCCCAGTCCTTTTTGCGCGGACCGAGATTGAGATCCAGCGCGTCAGCACCGGCTTCAACCTGGGCTACGGCTAACTCCTGAAAGAAGCGATCGTCCCGGTCCCGCAATGCATCTTTCACTTTCTGAGAAATTATGTGAATATTTTCACCGATAATGTACATGTGTTTTCTCCCTGACGCGCAGCGGACCTTACGCTGGACGTCTAACTGTTAGGTTGTTTAAACAATGTCTCCATTTGCCCGGCCACGGAAGGGAATAGCGCTATGTCCGTGTGGGGCAAGAATAGGGCCGATGTGAATGCTTCATAAAATGCATTATCGGCCGACAGTTCGATGTAGGTCATACGCGAAGCAATCTCAGCGATACGCTGCCGATCGGATCGTCTGAGGAGCGCGTAGTAAGCTCCGAGGATGGCCGTATTACCCAAGAATTGGAATTCTTCCCAGGGCATGTCGGGCAGCAGCCCAATTTGGACCGCTTTTTCGACGTTGATGTATTTGCCAAACGCTCCGCCTATCAGTACTTGCTCAATGTCGGGCAGCGCCAGGCCAACGCTTTCGGCCAGCACGGTGATCCCAGCGTAAAGTGCTGCCTTAGCGCGAATCAGATTGTCGATATCCACGCGCGTGATCGCGATATCTTCCCCATGCCATGATTCATTTCCCCAGGCAACCACATATTCCCAGTTGTTGTTTCGCTGCCTAACGCGATCTGTCTTCAGATTTCTATTGAAGTGACCGCCCTTGTCAATAATCCCTGTTAAGAACAACTCGGCCAACAAGGTGATCAGGCCGCTGCCGCATAGACCGCGTGGTTTGCGATTGCCAATCACGCGCAGGGTTGGTTCAAATGTCCGGCCATCGATCCACACTTCTTCAACAGCGCCCTGTGTAGCTCGCATGCCATCGCGCACGCCACCACCTTCAAATGCCGGGCCGGCCGAACAGGCACACGTAACGAGCCATTCTTTTCCTCCGAGTACCAGTTCTCCATTCGTGCCGATGTCTAGAAAGAGCGAAAGTGGCTCCGCTTCGCCGAGGCCGGAGGACCGGACACCGGCCGTGATGTCGGAGCCGACGTAACTCGCCACACCCGGGAGGCAGTCGACCGGCGCCTGCGGACAAATGTCTAGACCAACCTCAGAGCCGGAGAGCATGGGTGGCTGGTTGAGGGCCGTTACAAAGGGGCTCTGGCGAATACTTTCGGCACCAATGCCTAGCAACAGGTGGGTCATGATGCTGTTGCCGGCAATTGTGGCCTTAACTATATCTCTGGGACTGCAATGGACATTGTGCCGCTGGTTCGCCTGTCCGTTGTTATCCTGCGGCCGGGACGCCTTGTCACATACGCGCTGAATTAATGTATTGATGCTGGTCAATACTAATTCGCGCAGTTCGGCCCGTCCAGACGGCTTATTTGAATAGATGACGCGAGAAATGACGTCCTCACCACGGCTGGCCTGACGATTGTATTCGGCCGACTGGGAGACAACTTGGCCAGTTATAAGGTTTACCAGCCACACAGATACCGTCGTTGTGCCTATATCCACGCATATACCCCAAAGGGGATCGCTTTCAGGCACGTGGCCAGGCATGAGGCTAACTAGAACTGCATTGCGCGGCGTGCTATCCGACAAATCGATGTTTAGCAAAGCTGTTGCACGCCATTGGTCGTCGCGCAGTACTGCACCCATCTCCCTCAGCACCGGTAAGGTGGTTGTGACACGCTCCAGGTTGGTTGCCTTGATGATGGCGCCCTCTAGCCGGCTCCAATCATCACGTTGATCATCCATCGTTGGCGGTTCGATGACCAGCAAGACACGTTGGAGGGATTGATCTTTGCGCCAGTCATAGCCGTCAGGCACCTTCACTTCCGCGACGAGACGATCGCTCGTAAGGCGGCGTTCAAGCGTTTCTTGCTCAGGTACAACAACGCGGGTGTCACCTTCGATGACAGTCTGACAGCCCAGTGCGTAGCCGGCGTCTACATCCTCTGCAGATAGGCGCATTGTGCTGCGACGCCGCACCGCGCCGTCGATTACTTGCACCGCACATCGACCACAACGCCCCTGACCGCCGCACGGCTGCGCGATAAAGACACCAGCTTCTACGGCTGCGTCCGTAAGTAGCGTTCCCGCCGCCACGTTAATAGGTTCTGATCCGTCAAAGCTAACCGCGCACTGGCTCATTGGCATCGCCATGTGTTTTTAGGGAGTACTAGGTTAGCGCCTGCTTCAAGAACGCCGGCAGGTCGACCGCTTCACGAGGGCCAACTCGAATCTCCCAGGACGGCAACTCTTCTTCTAGCTCGCCGGAGAGTACGGCTACATGTCCGGGCAATACGAGCCGCTTCTTTTTGAGCTTGTCTGCCGCATTGAAACGCTTCGCGTCCTTGGCAATGCGTTCTGGATGGTACTTTGCGGCAGCCCAGGCGGTCAAGAAACTGATTGATTGCGCGTCACAAACAAGTAGCCAGGCAGGAAGACCCGCGCTTTCTATTTCGTTCGCCACACTGAAGTAGGTGATAGAGAAGTTGGTGGTCGCCAAAAGCGGAGCATTCTCGTCAGGCTCGTTTATTTCGTATAGGCCCGGCTGAACTTGAATTGGCTTCTGGGGATCCGTGTATATATTCTGACGTAGGACGAGAAGGGGGTAAGCGGTCTCAGGATGGAAATGATCCAATATGATGTAGCTGCCGTATTTGGCTATCGCCTGCCCGGCAAGCATCGT
>JBJYWX010000153.1:0-4005 GCA_046259695.1 Promineifilaceae bacterium (SeqCode)
GGGACAATATCCCCGCCATCGTCACGCCATTCTTCGGCCGGGAAACAGAATTGAATGCTCTTGATGATATGCTCGCCGATCCTGTCGTGCGGCTCATTACCCTGGTTGGCCTTGGCGGCATCGGCAAGACGCGGCTGGCGCTGGAAATTGCCTGGCGTCATGCTGATGGCAAATTCAAAGACGGGATAACCTTTGTGCAGCTGGCAGCGCTGCAAACGGAGGAACAGCTGGCCCCGGCCATTGCCCTGGCTCTGCACCTACCCCTCAGCGCAGCGGACGAGCAGGGCCCGCACCAGGAGTTGATCAATTATTTAAGACCAAAACAGGCCCTGCTGGTATTCGACAACTGCGAACACCTGCTGGATGGTATTATTCTGGCCGCCGAGATACTGGAAGCCGCACCGCAGCTAAAGATCCTGGCCACCTCGCGCGAACGGCTGCGCCTGCGCGCCGAACATCTCTTTCCATTACGAGGGTTGCCTTATGGCGAGCAGGCTGACCATCCGGCCGCCCGCCTATTTGAGGGCACAGCCCGGCGCATCAAGCCCGATTTCAGGATTTCCGCAACCAACAAGACGTACGTAAACCGGCTCTGTCGCCTGGTCGATGGCTTGCCGCTCGCCCTGGAGCTAGCCGCAGGGTCGCTAGACCGGGCATCGGTGGCCGCCCTGGCTGATGAAATCGAAGACAGCCTGGACGTACTTGCCTCCGACCTGCGCGATATACCGGCCCGCCACCGCAGCCTGCGGGTCGTCCTGGAATCAACCTGGAACAGGCTGCAGCCGCAGACGCGCCGGATCTTCGCTGCTCTGTCCGTCTTCCGTGGTTCTTTCACCTCCAAGGCCGCCTACGAAGTGGCCGAGGCGTCACCGGAACTGCTGCAGCAGTTAGTGCTCCATTCACTATTAGGATTCGATTCTGAAACCGGCCGCTACGAGATGCACGAGATGCTGCGCCAGTTTGCTGCGAACAAGCTCGCCGCAGATCCTGCTGCCGAGCAGGCTGCTAACCGGCGGCATGGCGCCTTCTACGCAGACATGGCGCAGCTTGGCCGCGAAGCAATGCGCGGCGGCGACCAGGCAGCCTGGATGGCGCGCCTGCAGAGGGAAGGAAATAACATCAGCAAGGCCATCAGTTGGACCACTGACCATGATATAGTATCCGCGGCGAATATCGCCATGTCCATGCATGCTTATTGGGTTGAAAACGGGCAAATGCGGGAGGGCACACGACAATATGCACGGCTGCTGCCTTTCCAGGTAAAGCTGCCGCCGAACGAACGCGGCTGGTTATTAACTTATTATGCTGAAATGCTCCTGACGCAGGGCGCCACGGACGAGCCGGTCGCGCTGGTTTGGGAGGCATTACCACGCTTCTGGGAAACGGCCGATAGCGCCGGTGCCGCCTATGTTTATCTCCTTATGTCACGAATCTCGCGCCGCATTAGCGATGATATCCAGGTTTCCATCCAGATAGCAGAAACCGGCTTGCAGCAGGCGCTGGAAGCAGATAGCAATCATTTCTTGGTTACTCTGCTGCTTGAATCGCTCAGCGACTCTCTGTTTCGCAGCGGCGATTTTGATAGGGCCGCGACGCGCATTGAACAGGGTCTTACCTTGTCTGAGGCCAGAGGCAATCAGATCGCCGCCAGTTACCTTCGGGCCATCAAGACGGCTGTCTTAAGTCACCGCGGTGACTTTCAGCAATCCAACGACATGGCAGAAGAAAATCTCTTCATGGCACGGCAGTTAGGCATGCTTTATCTCGAACTTCTAGCCTTGGAAGCCCTGGGGCTCAATGCGCTGGCTCAGGGCCGGCTGGAAGTGGCCAAGCAGTACCTGGCCGACGACCACGCGCTCTGCAAAGAAGCGAATTATCGCCCTGCTTTGGCGGCAAGCGCCATCAATTTGGGCGATGTTTTTCGCGCGGAGAAAGCATACCCGAATGCCCTGGCTTTTTACAGCGAGTCCCTGGCCATCTTTCAATCCATTGGCAGCCAAAACGGCGTGGTTGAAAACATGGAACGTCTTGCACAATGGGCTTGGGAAACGAACCGGCCGAATCCGCAACCGGTGCGTTGGTTGGCCTGCTCCTTGAAATGGTTGGAACAGCGTGACGAAGCACGGTCTCCTATTGACGAGGCGAGAGTGGCGGCACTGCGGGAAGATATTAACGCCCGATTGAACAAAGAATGTCTGGCACAAGCATGGTCAGAAGGCGAGCGGATGACCATCGAAGAGGCATTGGCCGAAATGGTTGAGGCGCTTCCCATCCGGGCGCCTGCGTCTGTTTAACCACATTCCATATCAATTTGACCAACCGAGACGATCGCCTGCGGCGCTTCGCTTCAGTCACCGGCCATGCGCTGCTTCAGCAGCCAACCGTGCCCTGAACGCGACAATCCAGTCAATTTCGGCATCGATCATGTGCAGGCAGTGCTCAAACATGGCATCGATCACCTCGCTCGTTTCTTCACCGATCTCCTGCCAGCGCGCGCTTGCCTGCTGGCGCCGTTCCTTTAACTGCTCCACGTACTGGTCCAGAGCCTCCATTAAGTCCGGCAGGGGCAGAATCGGAAGACCAAGCAGTCCCAGAAAAAAAGTCTGATCACACTTGACCGGGGTTGAGAGCGCTTCAAGTGTGGCCTTATTCCAGGCATCACGGCCGCGGGCTGTCATCTCATATATCTTGCGCGCCGGCCCGCTGCCTGGAGATTCGTGCAAACGGCCGGCAATGTAACCGTTGTTCTCCAAACGGCTGAGAATGTGGTAGATAGAAGAGAAGCCGATATCGGTCCAATTGCGCATCGTCCGCTCTTCAATCACCTGTTCAATCTCATAGCCATAACGAGGCTTTTCCCTAATCAGCCCCAAAATCGCCAGATCCGCATTTTTCACGCTTGACTCCTGTAACCAACTATTCTATATTTAGAATATCATGATTAAAGAATATAGTCAAGCAAGTAGGGACATGATGCAGACAGTCCATTCCGTAAATCAGTTAGCGCCCTTCGCGAATTCCCCAGCGCTGGCTGGCTACCACTGCTGGTCGAACTCAATCGCCAAAATTTACACCCATTACGGCCTGCCCCTCACCGAGGAGTTGCTTTTTGGTCTGGGTGCGGGACTGGGCTTTTTGTATTGGGAGCAGAAGGGCGCGCCGCCCTTTGTCGGCGGACGAGACAATATGAAGCGCTTCGTACAGGACATTGGCGGGCGGACAGGTGTAGGCGCTTGGGAACAATCAACAAGCAGCGCCAGCAAGGCGCAGAAGGTGATGTTGGCCCACCTGGAACAACAGGACCCGCTGATGGTGCGTGTAGACATGGGCCTGCTGCCCTATTTCGACTTTCCGGAGGAATACCACTTTGGCAGCCACACCATCGTGATCTGCGGATACGATGGAGAAGAACGGGTGCTCATCTCCGACATGGACCAGGCAGCATCTGGTCTCAAAGAAGGGTTTTACGCGCCCCTGACGCTGGATGAAATCGCCGCCGCGCGCGGTTCCAGGTTCAAGCCTTTTCCGCCCCAAAATACATATTTCGAATTTGATTTTGCCAGCGCGCGGCCGCCCAGTGCGGAAGATATCCTCGCCGCTATACGCCAAAACACAGAGGGTATGCTGCACCCGCCGATTAGCAATTTTGGCATTAAAGGTATCCGCCGCGCGGCGAAGGAAATCGCCCGCTGGCCGAACAGCTTCGGCGAGGAAGAGCTGCGGGCCAACCTGTTTATGATCTACGTCATGATTGAAATCGGCGGCACGGGTGGCGGTATTTTCCGGCCGATGTATGCGCGGTTTTTGCGCGAAGCTGCCGGATCGATGAGCCAGCCGGTGCTGAACGAAGCGGCCGCACTTCTCGACGCATCCGGCTCCAAATTCTCAGCCATGGCCCGCCTGTTTGAATCAGCCTACACCCAGGCTCCTGATAGTGGTGCTATTGCACGGGCATCCGCCCTGCTCGTGGAATGCGCCGCATTGGAAGAGGAAGCTTTTTCCTTG
>JBJYWX010000154.1:0-2869 GCA_046259695.1 Promineifilaceae bacterium (SeqCode)
CTGATGACCATCAATCGATACCACAGGTAATCTTCCAGCGCGGCGCTGGTCGACAACATCTCATAAGCCAGCAGCGCGGCGTTTTCCGTGTGCCCGCGGCGGATTTCCTTCTGTAGGGCGGAGATCACATGGTCGGCCGGGAAGCCGCTGACGGTTTTCACATCTACCCAGGGGTCGCGTACGGTTGTTGACATAGTTCTCCTTCAGAGAAGAAGGACACGAAGAACACGGAGAAGACACAGAGATCACAGAGTCATTTATTAGGAAAAAGTCTGTGTCCTCTGCGCCTCCTTTGTGCCCTCTGTGTCCCTTTCACGTTTGCAATTCGCTTAGATAATCGATAATGATGTTGCTGTACATGGCCACGGTCGGCGCCAGGCTGTCGATGGCGATCCATTCGTCCGGCGCATGGGCGTTGCCGCCCGTAGGACCAAAGCCACACAGCGTGGGAATGCCGGCCTCGATCAGCATGTAGCCCTCATTGGCCGGTCCTGCGCCTGCCACCGGCCAGGCACGGCCCGTAAAGCGCCGCGTGGCTTCTTCGGCAGCCGCTGCCAGTGCATGATCAGCGGGGATGGCCGCGCCGGGCAGGTTGTTTTTGATTTCCATGCTAATTTCCAGGCCGGGACGGCGGCGCAGCAGGGTATCGATTGTCTCCTGCATGGCCGCGATCACCGATTCGGCCGTTTGTCCGGGAATCAGGCGCACGTCGACCATGGCCTCGGCCACGGCGGGCACCATGCTCTCGAATTCGCCGCCGCTGATCAACGTGCCCGGCGTGATCGTGCAGGACAGGCCGGCAAAGGCGGGATGCGCCGGAGCAGGGAGGTCCAACTCTTCCAAAGCGAGCAGCACCTCTGCCAATCCGGTCACGGCATTGACGCCGCCTTCCTTGCGGCTCCACTCCGCGCTGCCCGTATGGATCGCCTGGCCACGCGCCGTCAGGCGCACGCGCAGCAGGCCGCGGTGGCCGATGCAGACGATGTCGCTGGCATAGGTGTAGATGGCGCCGTGCACCGGCAGATAGCCGTTATCCAGGAAGTAACGCACGCCCAGCTTACTGCTGGCGCCCGACTCCTCGTCCACCACGCCGGCCAATAACACCCTGTACTGCGAAAAATCGAGCAGCTCGTGATCGCGCAGCAGGGCCAGCGTATACAGACCGCAGACCAGGCCTGCCTTGTTGTCCGCGGTGCCACGGCCGATCAGACGGCCGTCCCGCACCCGCGCTGCGAATGGGGGGACGCTCCATTCCTCCTCGCGTCCGGCGGCGACCGTGTCCATGTGCCCGATCAGGGCGAAGCCGCGCTCTCCGGCGCCCAGGGTAACGATGGCGTTGGCGCGATCCGGTGCGTCCGGATTGTTTACCAGCTCCGCATCCAATCCAAGCCGCTCTGCTTCTTCGGCGATGCGCCGGGCGACGGCCGTTTCCGAATCACGGCCGTTCACCGAAGGCAGGCGCACCAGGTCCTGCAAGAATGACAAGAGGTCCGCCTTATAATGGGCGGCGGCGCTGCTCAGGTCAATTGAATTCATCCGTGATTCACGCTGCCGGAATCGCCGGGGCTAGGTCAATGCCAGTTTCATCAATTCGTGAAACTGCGGCAGGTCAACTTCGCGGATAATGTTCGCGTTCGCCGGCAGGCCGCTGCGCTGTGACCAATCGACCGTGGTCTGGCCGCGCGTGTGACGGCCGTTCAGCTCGACCATTACCGGTCTCTTTTCGGCGCGGCGCACGATCTGCGGTTGCAGGGCCACGGCCATCGCCAGCCCGTCAGCGCCGTAAATCTCGGAGCGCCCCAGGACGTCGGTGAGATAGTGAACCGTCTTTTCGCTGATCTGCGAGAAAAAGCGCGCGCGCGGCGAATCCACCGCCGTCCACTGCTCGAAGGTCTCCAAGGGGATTCCGTGCGCCAGCGTCGCTTCCCAGGAGACGAGCGTGAATTCCGGCCAGTTGGAAAAGACGATATGCGCCGCTTCGGGATCGGCGTAGACGTTAAATTCGGCCGTCAGGTTGGAGGTGTTGCCCAGGGCATCCACGGCGCCGCCCATGATCACCAGATTCTTGTACAGCTCCGGCAGCCCGGGATCAAGCTTCAGAGCCACGGCCAGGTTGGTCAGCGGACCGATGGCCACCACGGTCAACTCACCGGGCGATTCGTGCGCCAAACGCACCATGGCGTCGGCGGCGGGTTCCTTTTCCACGGGGTGCTTTGAAGGCTCAAAGCCAACATCACCCAGGCCGTCCTCGCCGTGAACATGGCCGGCATCCTCGGAGCCAGGGATCAGGGCGCTGTCGCAGCCGGCGTATACGGGCACGTCCTCGCCTAGAATATCCAGAATGGTGAGGCTGTTGGCCAGGGTTCTGTCCAGGCCGACGTTGCCGGCGACGGCCGTCAGCGCTTCAATGCGCACGTCGGGCATGGCGCTGGCCATCATAATCGCGTGGGCGTCATCAACGCCGGGGTCGGTATCAATAATAATGCGTTCCATCACGCCTCCTGCAGCCGCCGGTCCAGCTCCTCGTTCGCCTCTTCCAGGCGCTGCCGTTCCTCTGCATAATTAATTGCCGTCAGGCTCCCGTCGCGCATCAGCAAGCGTCCGGCCACCAGCACGTCGCGCACGTGCATGCCCGTTACGCCGTACACGAGCGCCGTATAGACATCCTGCGCTGCCGGCGCCCAGCCGATCTCGTCCAGGTCCAGCGAGATGAGGTCCGCCTGTTTGCCCGTTTCCAGCGAGCCGATTTCCTCTTCCAGCCCAAGGGCGCGCGCGCCGCCCATGGTGGCCATCTCCAGAATATCACGCGTGGCGATGGCGTTCGGCTTTCGTTCCAGGAAGGAAAAGAGTTTACCCGTGATCTGCATCT
>JBJYWX010000155.1:0-3410 GCA_046259695.1 Promineifilaceae bacterium (SeqCode)
CTCCGGCAGCAAATCCCGCAGGCGGTTGTCCAACAACTGCGCCAGGTAGTGGCCGATGTCCGGCGGGCAGGCCGGCCGCGTCTCGGGCGGCAGCGGCGGCGAGAATTCCGGTTGCAAACGGCCCGGCGCACGGCCGATCTGTTCATAGAGATCAAGGGTGCCTGCGGCGCGCAGCAGGTCGTGCGCTTTGTCATCACTACGCAGCGAGGCCAGCAGGGTGTCCAGGGGTGGGCTGATGGGCGGCAGACGCAGGTCGGCGCGGCGCGTACCGAGCAGGCCCGTTTGTTCCAGTTCAGACCAGGCGCTCATTTTTGCCCCCTCAAGATGTGCAGGGCAAGCCAGCGCCCGCCGGAGCTGACGGCCAGCGGATCAAAATAACGGCCGTTCCATTCACCAAAAACGGCCGTGTCCTCCTGGCCGTGCAAAGCCTGCAGGTGCCAGCCATAAAGGAACGATGGGGGCAGGGGCAAGAAATACCCTTCGCTGTCCGACAAGACCCACTGCTCGCCATCTAGTTCCGCGCTCACGCCGGCCAGCAGCAGCGGCATCTGCCGCAGCCAGGGATTCATGCTCAGCGCCTGGCCAAACAGCTCGCGCGCGCGGCGCAGGGATGCCAAACCGCCCGGCGCCCCGGCGGCCGGTGCCGCACGAGCCGGCGCGTCGCCCTGCGGGCTGCGCGCGCGCAGGCTGCACGTGTGCAGCGCGTTTATCTCGGCGCGCTGCGGCCAGGCGCCGGGCGCGAAGCGCAGCGTTGCCCTTATCGATGTGCCTGCTAAAAGCAGCGGCGCCGTCCAGTGGCCGTAGAATGGCTGCTCCAGGAAGGCATAGCGGCGCTGGGTTTGGCTGTACAGCCAGGTGCGGCGCATTTGCTGCTTGCCAAGCGTTTCCTGGGCGCTGGCCAACACCAGCCAACGGCCGGTAAGCAGTTCGTCTCCAGGATGCTGCGGATCCGGAAACCAGCCGGCGGCGCCGCGCAGGTCGGCTTGTGTTTCCGGCGGGAGTTCAGGGTAGGCGGCAAAGGCCTGCGTAAGTAGGTAGAGACGTCCGAGACGGCGCAGCACGCGCTGCGGCCAGCCGCTGCTGCCGGCATCTCGCCGCAGCTGCTGCAGTTCTAGAGCCGGTAAGGGCGCCTGGGCATCGCTCAGCAGGCCGGCCATTTCGTTCCAGGCCGCCGCCGGCCGGTCCGGCAGTCCGGCCAGGCCGCCGTGCAGTTGGTCGCGCAGCCATTGTTCGCAGCGCGCCATGCCCTCGCGCACGACCGCCAGCCGCTGCTCATAGGCCGCATCGTCCCCCGCGCTGCTGCGGAAGCCGCCCGGGCCGCTGCGCAGCGCTCCGGGAAGCCATTCCGGTTCGGGTGCGGCCACAAAGCGGGTGGGTTCCTGGGCCAGGAGCAGGGCCAGGCCGGCAGCGTGGCGGCATGGCCGTTTGGGCGCCGTGCAGTCGCAGTAGAGCGACAGATCGGGCAGGGTCAGGGCAACGCGGTAGGAGCGGCCCTGGCGGTTGGCAAATTCGCCCCAGACCGCGCCCGCTGTACGTCCGTGCGCGGACCATTCCTGGGGATGCGCCTGCCGCTCCGCGGCGCGCGCCGAGAGCGCGTCCGGTGCCAGGCTAAGCATCTGTTCTGCTGTCCAATGAATAGCTTCTACCATATAACGCGGCCCGTACTGCTATTACGCAGACGGATGCCGAGAGTTGCAATGATAGCACAAGGGGACAGAGGAGCGAGGGGGCGGAGGAAGGGAACAATCAACAGAAAACAGAAGCAACAGAGAATGGGGAACTGGGAGCAGTTAACTGGGAACTGGGAACTGGCAGGCAGCCAACTGACTACTGATTACTGACGCACTCACTATTGCCTACTGACACCCTGCCCCCGCGCCCCTCCGCCCCGTGACTTCCTTTTGCTCATATCTGCCGCAGCAGCAGCCCCACGCCGATGGCCAGCGCGATGCCGCCGAGGGTTTCGAAGAGGTATAACGGCCGTCTGTCATTTTCGGCCAGATTGCGCCGTTCCAAAATGACGCGCGGGATGGCCAGCAGCGGCACCAGCAGGAACTGCCCGGTCAAGACAAAGGTCACGATGAGGATACGTTCGACGATGCCCGCATACTTGTTGAAGGCGTCGGGAAAGACGGGCGCGGATCGCTCCAACAGCCAGTAGCCAACGAATTTCAGCAGCACCCAGGTCGGCATCGTTACAAAGGCGTAACCAACCGCGTAGAGCAGCGAGACCTGCAGCTGCGACAGTTCGGTAGGCTTTTCGACCCCGGCAAGATAGCCGCCAAATCCAAGGGCGGCGAAAATAACCATGAAGTGCAAGAATTGGTCAAGGAAAAAACGGACCACGGGCGTCAGGTGCGGCCGGCGCAGGAACTGCGCGCCGTCTATGACGGTGTGCGCGATGCTGATGAAAATCACGCCTTCCCACCAGAACGGTGGAAATGGCAGCGCGAAAGCGGCGGTAACGGCGAAAACGATGAGCCCGTGGATGAACACGCCCTTGAGTGTCTGGCTTTTCCAGGCAGCGATGCGGTCTGTTTGCAGTATAAAGTCGCCCACCAGGTGGGCCAAGATCATGGCCAAGATCATGCCGGCCGCGCTTTCCTTCTCATCTATTCTCGCTTACTCTCATCCCGTTTTGCCTTATAATAGGATAGTCATTTGTCGTGCGCTGTGTCTTGGGACACAGTTGGCGGCTATTTCTGACGAAGTTCACGCTTGGAGGACGCGATGGCGGTGGCGACTCGGACAATAGAGCTGCGTACACAAGGGAACGCCCAGATGGTGGACATCACGGCTGACGTGGCGGCCGCGGTGCGCAGCAGCGACTTCAGCGCCGGCACCGTGACCGTCTTCTGCCCGTCGGCGACGAGCGCGCTGACGACGATAGAATATGAGTCGGGCTGTCTGAGCGATTTGGCACGCCTCTTTGATGAGGTAGCGCCGCGCGATCGCCATTACGCGCATAATGCCCGCTGGGGTGACGGCAACGGGCACAGCCATGTGCGCGCGGCGCTGCTGGGCCCGTCGCTCACGGTACCTTTTGTCGACGGCCGTCTGACCCTGGGAACCTGGCAGCAAATCATCTTTGTCGACTTTGATAATCGCGCCCGGCAGCGGCAGTTAGTAGCGCAGGTGATGGGAGAGTAGGGCGGCAGGCTGCCGGTTTTTTGGCGCGCTCGTCCAACGTCTATCTAATGCGTGCGTGCTAGAGTGCAGGCTGGTTTCGGCTGCCCACGCGTTTTATAGAGGCGATTGGCAATACGAGCTAGACGATTGAGGTGTGGGATAAAAGGAATAAGATCAATGGGACAGGTTATTGAAGTTAACGAAGGTAATTTTGAACAGGAAGTGGTGCAGCGCTCCTATCAGGAGCCGGTGCTGGTCGACTTTTGGGCGCCGTGGTGCGG
>JBJYWX010000156.1:0-4792 GCA_046259695.1 Promineifilaceae bacterium (SeqCode)
GGTAGCTGGAGATCTCACCGAGATTCAGGTAATAGCGCGAATAAGGCGGCTGTTGAAGGACAATCCCGTGCTTGGTTGCCAGACGTTCGCCGACAGAGTCAAGCGCCCTCATAGCCAGACCATCTTCATGCCCGACTCCAGCCATTACACACATGCCCTGCGGTTCAATGAAGATCTGCCCTTCTGCACAACTGGCCGAGCCTATTTTCTCGCCATAATCGTCATAAGCGCGCAGGAACCAGGCGCCATCCCAGCCGGAAACCAGGAGGCGCTCGGACATGGCATCCGCCTCATCGGCTAATCTCTCCACCTCTGCCCGATTACCGAGAGCATCCATGAGCTGCGCCAGCTCGCGGGCAGCGAGCACAAATAGGCCGGCGATGAAGATCGACTCAGCTACCTTGCCATCTTTGTTAGTAGTTGTCTGAAACGACTCGCCGGGTTCGTCCGAAAAGGTATTTAAATTGAGGCAATCATTCCAATCCGCACGCCCGATCAACGGCAGCTCATGCGGTCCGAGCCGGTCCAACGTGTACTGCACGCTGCGCCGCAGATGCTCTAGCAAAGGCGCTTCCGTACCCGGCGCGTTATCAAACGGCACAGGCTCATCTAGAATCTGCGAATCGCCCGTCTCTTTGATATACGCTGTCGTCGCCAGTACCAGCCAAAGGGGGTCATCGTTAAAATCACTGCCTACCGCATCATTGCCGCGTTTAGTCAGTGGCTGGTACTGATGATAGGCGCCTCCGGTTGCCAATTGTGTTGCCGCGATATCTAGTATACGTTCCCTGGCACGTTCAGGAATCATATGTACAAAACCCAACAAATCCTGATTGGAGTCGCGAAAACCCATGCCACGGCCGATGCCCGATTCAAAATAGGATGCGGACCGTGACATATTGAACGTGATCATATTCTGGTAAGCGTTCCAAATGTTGACCATACGGTCCACATGCTCATTGGGCGTTTCTGCTTCGAAAACGCGCAGTAACTTGGACCAGTATTCGCCTATCTCCTCAAAGGCCATCTGTACTTCGGCCGGATTCAAGAACTTTTCCAGCAGCGGCCTGACCAGTTTCTTATTCAGCGTAGAAGTGCCTATCGGGTCGAATTTCTCGTCACGCGGATTCTCCTGGTAGCCCAGAAGGAAGACAATTTCCCGCTCCTCTCCAGGCTGCAGTGAGAGGGTTACGTGATGCGATCCAATAGGCGACCAACCATGTGCGATCGAATTAGTGGCCCTGCCGGCCTCGACAGCGGCCGGATTGTCCCAGCCGCGGTAGGGTCCGAGAAACAGTTCGCGTTGCGTGTCGAATCCTGTGATCGGGGCTGAGCAGGCAAAATAGGCAAAATGATCGCGCCGTTCGCGATACTCAGTCTTGTGATAAATAACGCCGTTCTCAACCTCTACCTCACCTATATTCAGGTTGCGCTGGAAGTTGGTCGAATCATCCATAGCGTCCCACAAACAAAACTCAACGAGAGAGAAGAGCGATAGCTTTCGTGCGCGCGCGCTTTTGTTGCGCACTCTCAGGCGCCAAATCTCCATATTTTGGCTGAGCGGCACAAAGTAAAGGAGTTCGCTAGCGATGCCGTCATATTCGGAGGAGATGATGGTGTAGCCCAACCCATGGCGGCACTCGTAGGCATCAAGGTCGGAGCGCATAGGCTGCCACGTGGGCGTCCAACTTTGCCCGGAAGCATCATCGCGCAGATAAATGTAGCGACCACCGTTGTCTGTTGGTACGTTGTTATACCGGTACCTCGTCAGGCGGCGCAGCCGCGCATCACGGTAAAACGCGTATCCGCCCCCTGTATTGGAAATGAGACCAAAGAATGATTGGCTTCCAAGGTAATTTATCCAGGGCAGCGGCGTATCTGGGCGCTCAATCACATACTCCCGCCTCACATCGTCAAAGTGACCGAATTTCATAGCTATGTCCTCGAAACTCAATGAATACGACTGGCAATCGGGCGGCCCCATTTCCCCGCTTAAGCTGCTGGCGGCTAGCCTACACCTTCTGATTCAAAATTCGCGACACGTGGTAGACAAGACGTTCCGCCACGGCCGACTTGCTTTGCAGCGGAATCTCTTCAACGATACCATTTGCGTCTAACAGAAGGACGCGATTGGTATTAACCTCAAATCCTGCCCCCTCCTCCAACACGTCATTTACCGCGATTAGATCCAGCCCTTTGCGCAGCAGCTTGTCGCGCCCATACTCAAAAGCGTTGTGCGTTTCAGCAGCGAAACCCAACACGACCCCTGGCTTACCGGTCTTATCACGTCGCTGCTTGATGGCCGACAGGACATCCAGGGTTGGCTCCAAACCAATCGCCGCACCCCAGAGCTCGCCCTCGGTTTTTTTTAACTTCGTTTCCGAACGGGTTCCTGGCCTAAAATCTGCGACTGCAGCAACCATGAAAAGTGCGTCGGCGTTTTCCGTTGCTGAACAAGTTGCCTCGCCCATTTCATCCGTAGTCTCCACGGGAACCACGGTCAGACCATCCGGAATGCGCTCACAAATCGGGCCGCTGATTAAGATTACGTCGGCGCCGGCATCAAGCGCTGCCCTGGCCACGGCCAATCCCTGCTTTCCAGTTGAGCGATTGCTTATGAACCGCACCGGATCAAGATGCTCACGTGTAGGGCCCGTGGTCACCACGACTTTGCGGCCGGCAAGTGGCCCATTGGCGCCCAAAACCACTCTGACATGATCGATTATTGTCTCTGGCTCCAGCATACGGCCGTAGCCTTCCAGGCCGGATGCCATGCGCCCTTGGGCCGGGCCGGCGATATGGGCGCCGCGCGCCTGCAGCAGCTCCAGATTCGACTGCGTTGCCGGGTGCTCATACATCCCCCCATCCATCGCCGGAGCCAACAGAATGGGGCAGCGAGCGGCCAATGCAGTCAGCGTGACCAGATTGTCGGCCATGCCCTGCGCCAGTTTTGCTACGCTATTAGCTGTGGCGGGAGCAATTAGCAGCAGGTCGGCCTGTTCTCCTAACTGCACGTGATGGACATGCTCATCCAGCCGCCACATAGAGGCATACGCGGCCCGGCCCGTAACGGATTGGAAGGTAAGAGGGGTCACGAAGTTCTGTGCCGCGTCGCTCATCAACACGTCGACGACAGCACCTAGCTGCGTGAGCTTCGAGGCAAGATCAACCGCTTTATACACGGCGATGGATCCCGTCACAGCCAATACCAGGCGTTTGTCGCGCAGAAGGGTCACACTTTCCATACTATTAGTTTAGGTTCGAGCGCCGCGGGCGGCAAGTGTTTGCACCCATGACAATGGGCTATAATCCGCATTCGGAATCAGCACGCCTAGGAGTCATGGAATTGTTGTCCCTCAACGCACGCCAGAAAAAGATCGCAGTGCTTATAGTGATCAATATCCTGCTGCTAACGGCCATACTTTTCTTGAATAGAAAGGACAGTGCGGGCTCAGTCGCAGTTGCTGTCGCCAAGGGCAAGCAGATGCTGGACATGAATATGGCCTCGGCGCCCGCGCTGGATACGGCCTTCACGCGTAAACTGGCTTATGAAGATCTGGCCATGTCTCTCGGCGTAAGCAAAGAGAATCTTGAGTTTGTCAACGCGGTCTTGCTAAGCCCCGGCGAAGCGCGCTATTGGCAGGAGGCGGGATGTTCAGGCAGCAATTGTGCGCATGTGACATTTTATAATCACGTTGCAGGCGGCACCGCAGAAGCCATCGTTGATATTCAGAATGAACAGGTAGCCGCGTGGTGGACCGATACCTATGCCCGGCCTGGTGGCTCGACTTGGGTCCTCCCCCGGGCCATGGAAATTGCCGCTGCCGATACACAGGTCAGCGAAATACTGGGTGACATAGGCGACGCCGACCCGGCGATGGTTCCCATGTCCGGCTGGCTGGCAGACAGCGCCTGCCGCGACCAGTGGTGTGTAGACCTCACTTTCCACGATCCCAACGGCACCGGCCGCATTTTCCATGTCTTCGTGAACATGGAAAGCAACGTGGTCGAGCGTACTTTTTACACGCGCGGCCGGGCGGATCGCAGCGCCGCGCCGCCCCTGGCGCAGCGAGACGCGTATACGGATGGCTGTCACGAAGCATACGGATGGGAGATCTGCTGGGAAATGACCGCCAATGACGGTATTGATTTCCAGGACGCGACTTTCAACGGCAGATCGATCTTTAGGAGCGCAAAGATCGGACAAGTAGAGGCCTGGTACCCAAGTTGGCCAGGGGGCTATAGGGACGAGATTGGCTTTTCCGCCACGGTGCCTCCCTACGGGGATACAGTAATCACTGACCTTGGCGATGGATTTGAAGTACAGCAATTATTCACGGAATTCGAGCGCTGGCCCAACTGTATCTGCTGCTATCGCTATGAGGAAGTCCTACGTTTTTATGGAGACGGGCGACTAGAATTCCGCTTCGCTTCGCACGGACCCGGCTGCGACGATCTCTCTATTTACCGCCCCTTTTGGCGCATAGATGTCGATCTCGATGATCCGGAAGGCGATGAAGTGTGGCTGTGGGAAGATCTGCAGTGGCACGAACAGATGGTGGAATTTGAGGAACACCCTGTGGTAGATCCACACGCTCCGGAGGGAGCAAAACTCGCTACCGTAGATGGCGATATGCACTACCGCTGGTCAATGGTGCCAACCGACCCGCTGAATCGGGACGAAGGGTACATGTTTCTGCTGCAGTTCAACGCTAACGAAGGGGCGGGTCCGATAACTACCGGTCCCGGCGATACTTTTATCCCTCCGCGCCAGTGGATAGATGGGGATGAT
>JBJYWX010000157.1:0-26351 GCA_046259695.1 Promineifilaceae bacterium (SeqCode)
TAAGCTCAGCCAACTTGGGCTTAAAATAGACCCAAAAAGGGCCCTTGAAAATGTGCGGATATTGGTCGAATCTGCCCGAGAAAAAAACAATCGGATCCGGATTGACATGGAGGAAAGCTCGGTAGTTGATATCACTTTGGACATCTTCAGGCGCTTGCGACTTCAAGAAGGGTTCAACAATGTCGGCATTGTCGTGCAGTCCTATCTCTATCGTACCCATGAAGACGTCGCCCAGCTGATTGAAGCGGGTGCAAATGTCCGTCTTTGCAAAGGTGCGTATATGGAACCGGCTACCGTAGCTTTTCCACAGAAAGACGATACAGACAACAATTTCGTTCTTCTCATGCAGCGCATGCTGGATGAGCAGGCTCGAAGCAATGGTGTTTATCTGGGTGTCGCTACCCACGATGAGAAGATGATTGAGGCGACCAAAGCGTTCGTTCGCGCAGAAGGCATTAGTTCCGAACAGTTTGAGTTCCAGATGCTTTACGGAATCAGGAAAGATCTTCAGGAAGCGTTAGTACGCGAGGGCTTTCGCGTTCGGGTCTACGTGCCCTACGGTACCGCATGGTATCCCTACTTTGTGCGACGTCTCGCTGAACGTCCCGCCAATCTGTGGTTCTTCCTAAGCAATTTCATCCGCTCATTGGCGGTCTGATGCACAAAATGGAGCACTCAAGTTGACAACAATAATAGATCTAGAAGAAATCGAGGGCGTGCAAGTCGCACAGATAAGGGCCTTTGCCGATGATCGCGGGCGCTTCTTGGAGACTTTTCGCAAAGAATGGTTTCCGCAGCGCGCCTGGGAAGAATTGCAGTGCAATCGTTCCGATTCGCAAGCCAATGTATTGCGCGGGTTACATTACCATTTTCACCAGATTGATTACTGGTACGTGATGGCAGGTAGTATGCGTGTGGCCCTCGTTGACATTCGCCGCCAGTCGCCAACTTATCTCAATTCCTATGTTATCGAAATGGGTGAACCACATGATCGCGGGCTGTACATTCCATCCGGCGTGGCGCATGGATTTGTAGCTGTGACCAGCGTGACGTTGACTTATACTGTGGACAAATATTTCGACGGCGGGAAAGATGAATTTGGTGTCGCCTGGAATGATCCGGCGTTCAATCTCAACTGGGGCGTTCAAGAACCTATTCTTTCCGGGCGCGACCTCGCCAACCCACTGCTGAGAGATATTGACCCGCGATTCCTGCCTTAGCCCGAAACACTAGCTGCCGATAACTAACGCCCAAAATGGGGGCCCGAATAAGAAGAAGCCCACAAGCACGGCGCCAATGGCGGCAACTAGTACTGCACCTGCGGCCACGTCCTTCGCCGCTTTTGCAAGCGGATGGTAGTCCGGAGCGCTCAGGTCGACCACAGCCTCCAGTGCAGTATTGATCAATTCCGCGACCCAGACCAGGCTCACAGTAAGAACCAGCAAGGCCCATTCAATGCCTGGCAGTCCTAACAACCATGCTATCAGGAACGCGGTCACTGTGGCAGTAAAGTGAATCCACGTATTGTGCTGGGTGCGCAACGCATATCCAATACCCTCAATCGCATAGCGAAAGCTAAGAAGGCGCACTTGCAAAGAACTTGCGATCCCTCCTTTCATTGGTCCCGGTCATGTCTCAGTAGGCTGGACATTGTCAAGGCCAAGTTGCTCAAGAGCGTGGCGCTGTAGCATCCACATCCGATCCTTCTCCTCCTCTGTCATATGATCGTGGCCCAGAAGATGAAGGATTCCATGTATTAACAGCAGCTGCAGCTCAGCTATGACCTCGTGGCCCATGGCGCTGGCCTGCTGGGCAGCCACAGGGACGGAGATAGCTACATCGCCTAGATATCCTGCCTCTGTACCAGGCTTAATCACATCATCCGCGGCCGGAAAGCTCAACACGTCGGTAGGCTCATCGACGCCTCTGTATCGTCGATTCAGATCGCGCAGGGAATCATTATCTGCCAACAGCACGGACACTTCCGCAGACGATATGCCTTGCCCTTCTAGCAAGGCATTGGCCGCCAATTGCATAAGATACTCAATACCTTCAGGAGTATCAGTTTCACGAATGATATATAGCGTTATGGCCATTCTCAGCCGGAGGACGTCACATCCTGAGCAACAAGCGCTTCAGCGGCCAATTTTGCGCTTGTTTGCCCTTGTTTGGGCAAAGCGGGTCCGGGCAGCGCTGCGGTCGCCTCATTACCCGCAGGAAGAGAATCAATTTGCTCGTTGCCTGGATAGCGCACACGCACATGGAAACGTCCCTTCAGCGTTTCTATGAAAGAACCCCGAATTGCCTCAATGTCACCCAACGTAAGGCCAGAATTCTTCAACTGGCCCTCCATTACATCTTCGTCAACGATGGTGTTGACCAGCTTCTCTATCGCGTCCGGTGTGTCTGGGCGCAAGGCACTGGATGTCGCCTCGACCGCGTCCGCCATCATGACAATACCCGCTTCGCGCGTATGTGGCAGTGGTCCGGGATAGCGAAATTTCTCGATGTCGACTTCGTCCGCCTTGTCTCCAGCCTGGCTCTTGGCCTTGTGGTAGAAGCCTCTTACCACTCGTGTGCCATGATGCTCTGCGATGAAATCTCGGATCTTGTCTGGCAGCCGATAGCGCTTGGCAAGCTCCAAACCATCGGGAACATGACTGATTATGATGCGCGCACTTGTATAGGGATCGAGCGAATCGTGCGGATTGACGCCCTCTTGATTCTCGGTAAAGAATGGGGGCCGGTTCATCTTGCCAATATCGTGATAGAAGGCGCCAACACGCACCAACGTGCTGTTTGCTCTGACACGTTCTGCTGCCTGCTCAGCTAAGTTGGCTACCATGATGCTGTGATGGTAAGTTCCCGGAGCCCGTCGCAACAATTCCTGCAATAAGGGATGGTCGAGCCGGGACAAGTCCTGCAGTTGCAGAGTGGTTATGATGCCGAAGGCGCCACCAAGGATGAAAAAACCGGCTAACGTAATGGCCGCTGACAAAAGGCCATTGCCTAGTGCATAAACAAGTTGGGTCACCAACTCGACTGGTTCTACGCTTTGTGGCAGCAGGAAAACCAACAATATTGCCATTTGACCCAGCGCTGCTAGAAGGCCGGCCCGAAAGTAGCTAATAATGCGCTGGGAGTCGCGCAGGGTGAGTATCGCCAGTAATCCACCAACAGAAGCGAAGACTGCTAGTCGTAGAGAATTCGGCGCTACAAATCCAAAGATCGCGCCAATTATCACCGTCACCAGAAGTGAAAAACGTACCTCGAATACGACAGCCAATAACATCGATAGTGCCGCGAGCGGGAACAGAAGTGGCCAATAACCGTTCGTGGATGCCATTAACCTTGCAGCTAGAGCAAACAACAGAATCAGGCCGGATAGGACGGTCAAATAACGACTGGTGTCCTTTTCATCATTATGATATTTCTGCCAATAGAGCAAAATCAGGGTTACAGAGACCAGTGACAACAAGAAAGCACTAAGAATAGTTCGCCAGTCAAAATCCTGCCTGAGAAGACCAAGCTGCCCCATGAGTTCAAGATCTTCAGCGGAGACAATTTCTCCTTCACGGACGATACGCTGGTCTTTGGCAACGCTCCGCGTAACCGGCTCCACAGCCTGCGTAGCCTCGTCACGGGCAACCGCTGTCGCCTCGTCATCGAGAAAGACGGTCGGAGCGATAAACTGCCAGGCAAGATTGGTAACGACATTGCTCTGGGCTTGATTGAGGCCAAGACTCGCCTGGCGGCGCGCGGTTCGCTGGTACTCCTGTAGCTGACTCTCGCGAATCTCCTCGCGCATCAGATCGTCGACTATGCGCAATATCTCGGCCGTGACGGCACTGTATTCGGACTGGCTCAATCCTAAAAGGTCCATCGCGACTGACTCATCGATTTCCAGTCCGTTTAGGCTCTGAAGGTAGGTGGCCTTCTCCTCTGCAGTCGCCAACTGGTCGTTGCGCACATTCTCTACAAAGGCAAAAATCGCGTTGGCCTGCGCGAGCTGATTGCGCCCAATACTCTGATCGAGCGGCGTGTAAATATCCGCTACCGCGCCGCGGGCCTGCTCGCGAGCTTTCTCGGTCAGAACCGTGCTGGTGTAAGAAAACGAACGCGGTGCAAACACATCCCCGGCAGCTGGTTCACCAACTGCAACATTGACCTGTGAGGACCAGTCGACGTTGAAGGCTAGGATCAACGTCATGCCGAGAGTAAGAACGGCCGCAAAAAGGAGCAGACGCAGTTCACGAGCCGTCTGGCGCAATTGCTGTCGTGTTGCTGGTAGGGCTTCCATTCTTGAGAACCAGAGCTAACACCTGAAAAGGTGCAAGCGTTCTAGCCTTTCAGCAGCTCGCGTACAACCTCATTCACCAGTCGGCCGTCCGCCTTCCCTTTCACCTTGGGCATCAACTGCCCCATAACCATGCCCGTATCTTTGGGTCCAGAAGCCCCGGTGGCCTCAATCACACCCTGTGCCAGAAGCGTAATCTCGTAGCGGTCCATTTGTGCCGGGAGATAGGATTCTATAAGCACTAACTGCGCCTTTTCTTCATCGACCAGATCAGCGCGGCCGGCCGCAGCATACTCATCAATGCTTTCGCGTCGCTGTTTGGCCTGTTTGTTCAAGACAGCAAGAACCGCCTCATCATCATTTTCGAGGTCAACCTGTTCGTCAATCTCTACCTGCTTAACGGCAGACAGAAGAAGTCGCAATGTGTCACGTTTTTCTTTATCGCCACTGCGCATAGCATCCGCCATATCCAAGCGAAGCTGCTCTTTCAGACTCATTTGCTGTTACTCCTTACTGTTTTAGATTGTAGCATTGGCCCCTTGAGTGTCAACCGGCCCTGAGGATTGGGAAGAGCCGCAACGACGTTCGCAACAGCCGGACAAGCCACTCAGCAACTGATCTCATGCGAGAATTGAATATAGGTTCAAATCCCCTTCCCTCCCATCGCTGCGGAATTCGCCTAACACCTCAAGGCCCGCGTCCCGGGCAAGCTCCGCGATTTCAGCACTATCAATTTGGTGCACGTAGCGCAGGCCACGCCCATTGCGCTGCCAGGAAACCAGATAGTCTCCATGGTCTACTTCTTCCGTTCGGATGCCGGCTTCTGACCATGAAACTATTTTGCGTTTCTGTCGTTCACTATGCGCAAATTGCCAGCTCGAAAGGAATATGCGGCCCATGGGCAGCAAGTGATCCGCCATCTCATGCAATGCTGCTCTGCGCCGCGCTTTCCCAGGTATGTGCTGCAGCGTGGCCAGGCAGATACAGAGATCAAAACCACCTAGTCCTGCTAAATAGCTGCTGCGGCTGATATCACGTTGCAGAAAATTACCATTTAGTGCCGCGGCTGCCAGATCAAGAAAACCTTCTGTAAAGTCGATGCCTATATACTCGAATCCAGCCAGATGTTCGCTGAGAAATAACCCAAAACGGCCATTTCCGCACCCAACGTCGGCCACGCGATCGACTTCCCCGGGAAGAAAATCAAGCAACCGCTGGAAGCCAGGCTGCGGTGAACCACGGCTTTCCGCAAACGATTGCGCGAACTCGGCATAGAACCGCCGGTTAATAGCTAGCAGTTGCTCCTCAGTTTTAGGACTCATTACGCTTGCGCCTAATATGGCGAGCATTGGTTACATACCATTGCCGGCCCAGATCATCCTGCACCCAAACGCCAGGATGCTCATGGCCGATCACCCGAGCATAAAACCACCTGCTTGAGCGCAGCCTTACCTCCACTCCGGCGCCGATTTCATACGTTTCAACCAGGCGTGTACCCATCGGCCGTCCTTGATTCCACTCGACTAGCAGCCAAATCGCTCAAGTGTTTCCCTAACCTGTAATACATAGCCGCCCCCAAACAAGCGCACATGAACGAGCAGCGGATATAGATTGTAGATATGGCGTCGCTCCTTGAAGAATCCCCGCTCAAGTGGGTGCCGCTCCTGATAACGATCAAAAAACGGCTGGCCAAAGGTATTGAAGAGTGTAATGAACGCGAGCTCTATTTCGGGAGAGCCATAGTAGATGGCGGGATCCAGAAAGCCCGTAATCAGATCAGCGCGCGCTAGAACATTCGTTGTCCATATGTCACCATGCAGAAGAGCCGGTTCCCCCGGCTCGAGAAGCAAGTCTTCAGCGCGCGGTGCCAATTTGCCCAGTCTTCTAGCCAGCTCAACCGGCAGTCGGCCAGCATTCGCGGCCACCTCGGTCATATACAACAGGCGCTGTTCCACAAAGAAATGCACCCATGATGTTCGCCACGCATTGGGTTGGTGCAAACTGCCGATTAGCGTGTCTCTCTGCAACCCGAATCGCGGCGCCGAATTTGAATGTAGTTCGGCAAGTTTGTCCGCCGCATCTTGTTGAGCCAAGGTCGAAAATACGCTGACACCTGGTACGAAACGCATTACCAACAACTCGGGATCGCAGTATACCGGTTCCGGCACTGGCAGCTGGCTATGCTCTCGCAAGTAATCCAACATAAAGGCCTCGATGTCCAGTTGCGCCCCAGCGCTCAAGTCGATCTTGACCACAAAGCGTTGACCGTCCGCGGTCCGCAGCGAATAGACCTGCCCTACGCTGCCGCCGGTCAACGGGCTCATTGCCACGACTGCCTGACCCAATGCCTGCTCCACCTTCCGGTGAATATTCATTTGTCAGTGCCCTGGGGGAAAGATTATGAGGTTATCGAACGCGACCTGCAGCGGAGAATAGGTGAAGGTGCCTGCGTCCAGGGCGATATTTCCCTCGAGGTAAGTTTCGTCGCTAACTTTAGCCAATTCGACTTCGTTAACGGACAAGATAATTTCGGCTCCGTTTGCGTCTATGCGAAGATGATTATTTGTGTTTAACCCCTGGGAAATGGCTGGTGAATCGCGCCAATCCCCGAAGAAAAGCGTGCGTGTCCCATCGGAATCATGACGCTCAAGCGTGAAGGTGCCATCGCCCGTAATCTCGAAGCGATAAAACTGTCCGGGATTTTGCATCCTGAACAATACGCCATAGCTGCTCTGCGGTGAACCGGAGAGAATACGGCCGTCAACCTCCAAGACAAAATCGGAAAAACGTGGCTCCTTCAATTTGGCATACTGTACCAGTTCCGGACTATTGATCTCAATAATCAACTGCTCTGGCACAATCGTGGTTGAGCCCGCTTCGTCGCTTTCTAGTGACCAATTTCCCGTCTGTCCAGGAACAAACTCATCGCGATATAAAGGCTGCTCAATGCCTGGAATTCTAAGCTGCATATCCGAACAGGCAGTCACGATCAATAACAGTAGCAGCGCGGCCTTGACACAAAGCTTCCGCTTACGGACTTTTCTCAAGCGCGAGGGAAATCGAAACATGCGTTCAGAAGATTAGGGCGAAAGCGGCGAACACCAGCTAAGGTGCAAAAACTCGGAAATCATCGAACCTGATCTCAACGGTTCCTTGCTGCAGTGCGCTCGCCGCCAGGCCAACATCTCCTTCTTGAAATTGTGCATCGGTGACCGTAAGCAATGGCTGCCCATTAATCGCAAGACTAAGTTCACTGCCGATACAGCTAGCCTGAATATCATTACTGGCAATACCTTGATTGATGACATCGGACGCCTCATACTGGCCGTTGGGCGTCAGGTAAATGATCGGCTGATCCGCGCCGGAATACTTTCCAATCGCATAATAGCCGTCACCGCTTATAAGAAAGATGTAGAAGTTGAACTCATCCTGATAGCGGCAAATTAGGCCATAGGCATTGTCGTCCACACCATCTACTTGCGAAGCCCTAACATTAATGATTGCGTCCTGAAAACTTCGCTCCGGATTGGTCCAAAAGATTTCACCAGGACTGCTCGTGCTGATGGTCAGACCGCCTTCTTCAATTGCTACCACCGCGCCGCCACGGTTGTACTCAACCCAGCCACAATCCTGCTCTCCACTAAAGTCATCAAGGAAGAGCGCGCCTCCCCCATCGCAAGCGTCAGGGCCCGAATCGCCAAACGGAACGGGGATGTCCTCGCAGGCTGCAAGGAACAAGGTTATGAGCAATGCGAAAGTCACAATTGTCGCTGTTCGCATACTGGTCAACGCTCCCTCACAATAATGCTGTTTCTACAAAGCCATTTATTCCGGTCAAGAACGCTCTCAAACGCGGCTATTCCTATCCAGCAACTCATCGATTTCTTCAATCTCCTCTTCGATACCTCGCTGCCGGCTTGACACCCAAAGATAAAATATGATGCCGGTAATCCAGAGAAACAAGACGACTAGCGTTACAAGGATATAATTCTCCAACTGCATCACCTCATGATGAAAACAGGTCGGCCGGAGCCACTGATCAGACGCGTGAGTTTACCGTGAATGCCTCTTGTTTACCAAACCCCTGGCTCGCGAACGTAGCAGTCGATTCACGCACGTGAATCCCACAGCAGTTCGGGAACGCCCCTTAGTTGGTTTTCATACCGGGCAAGGACAAACAGCAAATCGGAAAGCCGGTTTAAATAGACCATGGTATGGCGGCCCACGACCTCTTGAACGGCAAGCGCCGCCAGCTCACGTTCCGCCCTGCGACAGACGGTCCTGGCCACATGCAGCTGCGCCGCACCAGCAGTTCCCCCAGGCAGGATGAAATTTTCCAGGGCGCCAACCTCCTCAGATACAAGATCAATCAGATGTTCGAGCGCCAAGATATGGCGTTCTTCGATGGTCGGAATGGCTGGCGATTCCCCCGCCTCATAGCGAAAAGAAAGATCTGAACCTAGATGAAACAGATCATTTTGAATGCTCGTCAGCATGGTCTCAATCGCCGGTGACAGTCCGATGGCCTTAGCCAAACCGATGTGGGAGTTCAACTCATCCACAGTACCATAGGCAGCAACGCGCGGATCATGTTTCTTCACAAGCTGTCCACTGCTCAGCCGCGTCTGCCCCTCATCTCCCGTCCGCGTATAGACTTTGGTTATTCGCGGCATTAAGCCCCCCAAGAAAAACTACACATTTTGATTTGGATATTCATCTCACCTGCAAATCAGCGATCCCTAGTATAGCTTCGCTGGGAGTCAGCCAACCATAGCCGGGAAACAGCTGCAACATTTGCGGAGCAAAAGAACTATTTCCGTTGAAGACTTCACGCGCATTTCCAGATGAAGTAATGGTTCCATCTGCCATTATAATCACTTTATCCGCAATCTGCGCCGCCAACTCTACGTCGTGAGTAACGATTACTACGACCATACCCTCATCACGCCATTTTCGCCACAGCTTCACCAGGCCCTGTTTCAGCACAGGGTCGAGCCCTCTGGTTGGTTCATCGAGCAGCAAGACACAGGGCTGAGTTATCGTAATAGCCCCGAGCGCCACCCGCTGGCGCTGTCCGGTGGACAGATCACGCGGGTATGTCGCCGCCTCGGCCGTTAATCCCAAGCGCTCCAACATCAGCCTGACATACTCGGTACTCTCCATACCGTGATTACGCAGTGTCGTCTCAAACTCCTCCGAGACAGACTCCGCAAAAAGCAGATCATCCGGGTATTGCGGCAGATAGGCAATTTCGCGCGCTAAATCAACCGTCTTGCGCCCAATAGTGCGCCGATTATTGAGCCTTATGTCTCCCTGCGAGGGCTTAAGCAAGCCTATCAAACAGCGTAACAACGTGCTCTTTCCCGAACCATTCGCGCCCATGATGACCGTTGTCTCCCCTCCTCTGCACTCCAATGAGGCAGCCGCCAAGGCCTCTTTGCGCCCGTCATAAGAGTAGTGGAGGTCCTCAGCGACAAGTAACGCAGGCATCTCCTGCAGCGGTTGCTTCTGGTGAAGCGGCTTCATTTCCACTGCACGCTGTTCGCGGCGGGATGGCGGCAAATGAAATTGAGTGTCAGTACCAGTCAGGGGCATCGGCCGCCAGCCGAGCGCGCGCGCTACTTCCTGTAAGGGCGGCAGATCGGGGAGTAGCTCGACAGCCTGGGATGCAGGCGCATCGATCGAGATCCGGCCCTCTTCAAAATAAGTGATACGATCGACGAACGGCAATACTCTTTCAAGGCGATGTTCAATGAGCATTACTGTCATGCCTAGATCGCGATTCAGCTTCTGAATTGCCAGCAGGATTTCTGCTGATGCTTCAGGATCAAGTTGGCTGGTTGGTTCATCAAGTAGCAAGATTTTGGGTCGCAAGGCCAGGGCGCTCGCCAGCGCCACGCGCTGTCGCTCACCGCCAGACAGTGTGGTGATTAAGCGACGTCTTAATGGTGCCAGGCTGGTAATCTCCAATGCACTCTGCACGCGTTCATGCATTTCTCCCACGGGGATGGCCGCGTTCTCCAGGGCAAAAGCTATTTCAGGTTCAACCGTTTCCAACAGTGACTGAGCTTCCGGATTTTGGGCGACGAAGCCAGCGATCCGGCTCAATGTCTGCGGCCCTTCCTCAACGACATCCACTCCGTCTACCATAATCTTGCCGCTTATCGCGCCGCCGCTGAAGTGTGGAACCAGGCCATTGAGAAGCCGCAGGAATGTGGACTTGCCGGAGCCCGATGGCCCGCTGATCAAGATGAACTCACCTTCCTGGGCAGTGAAATTTATCTCGGATAGCGCGGGTTTGCCTCGGCCCGGATAAACGAAACTAACGGAAGCTAGCTCTATCATGCGTTTGAATGAGTATAGGATCCGCCAGGCGACCCTGACAGCAGCGCGGGCGCGGCCAGGAGCGCCAAGCTAAATCCAATCAGCGGATCAAAAGGCGGTAAGCTAAGCCGCGGGTAAGCAGCGAATCCTAATGTATTTTGATTTGCACCAGGGAACGGCAGCAAGACGAGTGCTACCGGCACAATCGAAACAGCGACCAACATCCAGTCAAATCCTGTCCACGCTTCGCTGGAGTAGCGGGTTCGCTTGCTTCGTCTGCCTTGCTTCAAATAGGCGAGAGCGAGAAGGGCGCCGCCAGTGGTAAACAACACCCAGCCCAAAGTATTATGCCAGAAAGTCAGCAGCCACCCGGTGAACAGTACCACTAGGCCGGCCAGTAGCAGGGCACGCATGGCTGCCGGCAGTTGCTCGCCTTTCGTCTCTCCGAAGCCGCGGGACACCATAGTCTCCGCAAGATTCATTGACCGCTCGAGTCCGCCGATCAAGAGTGGAATCACTATCGGCCGCCAGTCGCGCAGACCGCGAACATCATGGCCGCGCACTGCCTGCGCCTCTCTCACGCGCTCCAGTTGCGCGAGCGTTTCCGGGACGTACGTCATGGCGATCAGGACAACTATACTTACGTTGGAGAGAGCACGCGGCATGGAGGCTACCAACTCGCTGGTGGGCACAAGCGCATTGAACGTCAAGAAGACAGCAAACAAGGTGATCAATACGAGAGCATTTGCCGCACCGGAAACGGCCGCTTCCAGAGTTAAGGGGCCACCAACTAGCCACAGGCTGTCCGGCAGTTCCAGCAGGACCGTCTGGCCAATATGAACCAGCAATACATTGAAGAGTATAGAGAACACAAGGATGACCAGCGCAAACCGCCAAAAGGATATCTTCAAAGCGGAACCCAAGTGCCCGTACGCTTGCTTAATGATCAACGCCGACAGCAAGATAATAATGTGGTAGAGAGGGTTGCGCAGGTAGAGGACCAGTATGGAAGTGCAAAGCAGCCATACGATCCATGCTTTTGTGGCGAACGGACCTCTCATGAGAATTGGACAACCTCAAATTGGAATCGATTCCGGAAGCGCTGCAAAGCGCGCACGGCAGGCAAGCCGAGCGCAAACATCAGGAGCGCATTACCAGTCGCCCTGGTAAGATCCCAAACTGCGGAAGTGGCAATATAGTAAGCGCCATAATTTGCGAGAGTACTTGAGACCGTAGGTATCGCGTCGCCACTGACAGTGATGTCGCCAGTTAGGAAAGGCCAGAAATAGAGGTTCATGACCAGGCCATACAAGATGCCCCATAGGAACGCAAATGCAACCAACACAGCAATGATCCAGGCCGGTTTCTGGAACTGAGGCAGTAATCCGGCCGTCAGCCCCGCCCAACCAGTAGCCAGCATCTGGTAGGGGAGCCACGGCCCAATGCCACCAGTCAATAAGGCAGAAACAAGAATGGTCAAGCTGCCCATCAAGAAGCCAAAACGCGCGCCAAACACATATCCGGCAATAATGATCGGCACAAAGATGGGCGAGAAGCCACCCGGTCCAGGGATTGCAACCTCTATAAACCGCAGCACAGAAACGGCGGCCACCAGAACACCCAGGGCGGCAATCGTCTTGGCGCTCGTGCGCTGACCTTGTGCCTCAAGCAGCAGGACCGCAATCGTAAATAGTAGCAGCATGCCGGTCAGAAGGGGCGCCCCTCCGGCATAGGCTTCTCCCGACAGTGCGCGCCCGGCGATGCTTGGCAAGAGCAGCGGATACAGAAAGGCTGCGACACCAACAGCGGCCGCAAGACCTATTATAGCCGTCCCTAGTATGCTCCGTCTCATACCAGCGCCTCCAGTCCCATTATTACAATAGGACCGTGAACATCCCGCCTGCGGCCAAGGCAATCACATAACCAACCGCCGCCAATGAGATTATGCTGTAGTAAATGCGCGCCCAAGCCGGCCAGTAACGCCGCATCCAAGCAACGATGGCAATGACCGCCATGCCTAGGGCAAGAATCGGCAGCAGCAGCGAGATGATGAAGAAAGGTGCGGCGTCTCCACTGACGGCGAATATAGTGGCCAGTCCTGAGAAAATCGCGTCAAAAGCATAGTAGGCCACACCACCGACGAACACCATGGCCGCAAAACCAAATAGCAACGAAAGGACGCCAGCCAGGCGACGCAGGCGGCGCTCTTGCTGTGATTCAACCGGCTTCTGTGACCTGAAAACGCGTATCAGCCAGCTAAGGGGCAGCACAATGAATGCCGTTAATACGATCAAGAGCAGACCGGCACTCACTCCCAGCCGTAAGGGCAGCGCTTCTGACAGCGTGTTGATCTCCCCAACCAAAGGAAAGCTTATCGCGTCTATAGGTGCGAATGCCTTCGGCTCGATCTCGGACAGGCAGCTGTCATCGATATCGCGGTCCGGTTGATTGAGAAATTGGATTAGGATGACATTGATGCATGCGTCCCCGAATGCGACACCATGGCTGCCCGTAGGTTCAACAACAGTCTGCTCATTTCCAAGGCTCGCGGCGGCAACCTCGGCGAAATAGGGAGGTGTTATCGGATCATATTGACCGCTGAGCAGAAGAGCCGGAATTTCACTACTTACCGGATCGTCGACTGAGTCCGGAAGCCTATCCACGCGCCAAATGTCGCAGGCCTCACGATACGAATCGAGTTCGTCTTCCGCTCCCTCAGCAAAATAAGGATTAACATGACTAAGATCGGTTTCACTCGCATCAAAATCAGCATCCTCAGCGCAAATAACCGAGAAGTACATCCCCTCACTCATAGTCCGATCAAAGGCAAATAGGGGCCATATACCTTCAACAAAAGTCATATCGCCTGCTTCCAGGTTTTCTACAAGCTTCGGGAAATAAGCATAGGCATGCGGTAGATAAAATGCCTGGAAAAGGACACTGACTAAGGTGTCGCCATCAAGGCGGGCGGGGTATCGTTCGCCTGTCTCAGAATCACGCAAAGTAACGGTGATGGGAGCATCATTAAGTTTGTCAACGAGCGCGAAAAAGCGCGCCTCGAGATTAGGATAGTCCGCCTGGCACTGAGGGCTATCCTCGCAAGTCTGAATGATCTCCTTGAACACACGATCCGTATTCTCAGTAACCTTGGGTATGAAGTTAAGATCGGTTGGGACGACGCCATCCAGAATGACGCTGCGCAGACCCTCGGGATGATCGCGCAGCAGGTGCAAGCCCAGCAGCGTGCCATAGGAGACACCATAGAAATTGTATTGATCGTAGCCGAGGGCTTGCCGGATTGCTTGCACATCAGCCGCGTTCTGTACACTGTTATATGCTGACAGATCAATGCCTTCGGCCGCCAGCCGATCATAACAGGTCTGTAGCAGCTCAAGCGATCGCGCGTCACCTTCATCTGCACCTAGTGCCAGTATTTCACCTGCGCCGTCGAAGATCTCCGTGCAAGATAGATCCGGGACAGCATAGCGGGTACCCCGTTGGTTAAAAACTACGATATCGCGCGATTGAAGAATCGGCGATGCGTTGAGCAGTATCGGGAACACTTCAAAGGCGTCACCACCTGGTCCTCCTTGTGCCAAGAAAAGTGGATCGGGTTGGACGTTCTCACCTTCAGCGCGGGCAATGGCAACTGGGATCTTTATCCATGGCCCGTCCGGCGTCTCATGACGTTCCGGCACACTTACGTAGCCACATTCAAACGCCGGTCCAGGCAAGAATGGAATTGGTGAATCAAACCAGCATTCCGCAGGCTCGAATGTCGGTGAGGCCTGCAGCGCGGCCGCAGCAGCCGGCGGTGCGTCCATCAATAACAGCAGGGGCAGTCCGGTTATTGCCAGGAGTACGGCGAACAACTTGGAAAACATGATTTTCGATATCCTTAACGAACGTTAGCGTAGTTTATAGCATTGCACCCTACGTTAACACCTCTTTTCAGTTGCTCCTACGCGAAAACGTTCATTTTGCTATTCTTCTCGTTGGCGACAGACGTTATTTATGGCCAGTTTAATCGACTTTGTAGGTAGTCTCCGACCTGCTATATTCACGGGCATGAAGAGGAGTCTATCCTGGCTGGTCATCATATTGGCCCTGTTTCTGTTCGCACCGGCCGGGCAAAAAATGCCCGCGGTCCATGCCCAGGATGCAGCAGGACAAGAGATATTACGCCTGGTCAATGAGCTGCGCGCCCGCAATGGTTTGTCACCCTTCATTTGGGACGGCCGGCTGGCTTCAGCAGCGCAAAACCAGGCAGGTTACATGGCCGCAAACAATATTTATTCTCATACCGGCGCGGGCGGATCGACGCCCCAGTCCAGGGCAACCGCGGCGGGCTTTCCAGGGCGGGCTACCGAAAACGTTGTGGGTGGAACAGGTCTGACACCCGGCCAGGGCGTCATCTGGTGGCAGAACAGCCCTATCCATCTTAACACGCTCTTGTCGCCGCGCTACACGCACGTGGGAATAGGCAGCGCCCAGGGCTTTGAGCAGAATTTCTATGCGCTCGTTGCGGGCGCGCCTTCGGATACCGTTAGCACTGCCCCAGCAGCGCCTCAGCCCGGCGACGAGCTACTCGCGCCTGTCGCGCCCGTTGTGCTCGCCGAGCCTCGCGAGGACGGCTCCATCGTTCATGTAGTTGGCTCCGGCCAGTCATTCTGGGTAATTGCAGCGCGGTACGAGGTGCCCATTGATCAGCTTTATCTCTACAATAATCTGTCAGACGATAGCGTGATTAGCCCTGGCGATGAAATCATTATTCGCCTGGCTGAGGGTCAAGAACCACCCCCTACACCGACCCCGCCGCCCTTTGTCACTGTTCGTGAGGGCGATTCCTGGTGGACCATCGCAGCGTGGCATAAGCTTTCGGTTGACGATCTTCTCTGGCTCAACAGCGCCAGTGAGGACAGCGTCCTGCACGCCGGCGACCAGATACGTATTGCACTCTTGCCAGGAGAGAATCCGCCACCAACTCCGACACCACAACTCAAGCATGTCGTTCGCGCTGGTGAGACGGCATGGGACATCGCTATCCGCTACAATATTGACCTAGGCGAGTTATTGTCCCTGAATAGTCTAGGCTCGAACCCGATCCTGTCAATAGGTGATGAACTACTGATCGTAACTTTGACGCCCACGCCTACGGCCACTCCGCCGGCTACTCCCACCTTGCCACCTACCAGTACTGCCGCACCAACCCTTACCGCAACACCCGCGGCAACTGCAGCGGTTGCGGCAGTTTCGGAGGAATCATTATTGAGGGCTACTCCAGCCAACCCAAACCATTCCATCCTCATGGGAAGCCTTGGCTCAGTCGGCTTGCTGGCCAGCCTTGGCCTCCTTATCGCGGGATTGGTGGCAATCGTTGTCGTCTGGCTGAAAGTGCAGTAGCTATTTCCGTAAGGGGCCGAACTGGATACAATAGAAGTAGAAGTACTTTGTTCGTCTAATTGGTCGACTCTACATCGCGATCGGAGGTGATCGAAATGTCAAGCCCACTTACTGGTTCACGGACGGCCATGAACAAGCTGCCGGAAGAAGCGAGCGATGCTGAGCGCATGGCAGCTCTGATTGAAGTGATCAGCGCCTACATCGAACATTACCACGGTGGCGCTGTTCAAATGGTGGAATATGATGATGGTGTCCTGACCATACGTATGTCTGGTGCATGCGATGGCTGTGAGTTGGCTCCGGTTACGCTGCATGGCTGGGTCGAAGGGACCGTTAAGCAGTTCTTCCCAGACCTCGAAGAAGTGAGGTCAATTTGACATACATAGGTGGATTGGGCGTTTCGCATTGAGCTTGTCTTGCGACTAGTCACTTGAGTTGGTAGACACTTCACGGTTGAACGGAGCATTTCAATGTCGGTCATACTCTTAGACGGTGGCCTAACGGTCAGTATCTTCTTTGACAAATCCGATCAGGAATTCGAGGACGATCTTTGTATTCAGCTTATCGAGGATTGCCCTGAGGATGAACGTCTATTCAATTTTGAAGAAACGAATATTTATATTACGCCTGATCAGGCTTGTCTTCTTATTTTGGCCCTGGAGCGCGCCATGGAAGAGTATCGGGCTTCGAGCCAGGAGCCCTGAGATTGGGCGCTATATGACTAAAGGAACTAATGGCCAAGACTGACCAAAAGCGAAATATGATTGGCCTGATTATCGGCCGCGAAAGTGACTGGCCAGAGGCTTTCATGGCCGCAGTTGAGTCTCGTGGCGACGGTGCGCGAGCTGAAATTATCAAGCTGGGCGGAACTTATCCCCAAGATACCTGCCCTTATCCGGTCATCATTGACCGCATGTCGCACGAAATTCCTTACTACCGTACCTATGTCAAATACGCGGCCATGAATGGATCGTACGTCATAAACAACCCATTCGTTTGGTCGGCTGATAATCGCTTTTTCGGCACGGCCGTTGCTGAACGGCTTGGGTTCAACAGCCCGCGTACCATTGTATTGCCCAATAAAGACACGCTCGCCGAAACTGTCCCTGACAGCTTTCGCAATCTCATCTATCCGATGGATTGGGAAGGCATCATTGCCCATATTGGCGTGCCGGCGATCTTCAAGGAAATTCAGAGCGGTGGTCGTCGCCTTTCTTTTCGGGTGAACAATGTGGAGGAGCTCATTCAAAGATACGATGAAAGCGGTACGCGCACCATGATGCTGCAGCAGGTCATTGAAGGCGGTGAGCATATTCATTGCCTAGTAGTTGGTATGGAACACACCCTCCTGCTTCATTATGATCCGGATGAGAAGCGCTACTTGTCATCGATGCCGCTCGGCGACGCGATGGCTGAGGAATTGTCGAAGCAGGCAATTGCCATAACAAAGGCTTACGGCTACGACATCAATCTGATTGAGTTCAATCACCGTGATGGAAGGCTGACCGTAATCAACAGTACCAACCCGTCTCCGATTATCGATCATCATCTGCTTGTTGAGCAGCAGTTTGAGTGGGCCGTAAACAAAACCGCTGACCTTGCTCTTCAACGACTTGCTTCGCCAGCACCGCAGGCGATTCCCTTCCGTTTGCGCACCGCATCCTAGGCGTCCTCCACGGTGGAGCTACCTCATATTGATTACCATGTTATAATCGGCGCCGTTTGACGCCGGAAGACGGGTGGATTCCCGTTGAGATGCTGGCTCCAAGTGGCTCTGACCGCGCTGTAGCTTGTGCGGAAAAGCGCTCGCTAATGCTGTTGATTTGGCTTTTCAGCGCCCGACAGAATACTGGAGAAGGAATAGAATAGACTGATGTTGGCAATACAGAGCAAGATTCCAGAAAAAATCAGTAGGCTGCCCGAGCTCGCCTACAATTTGTGGTGGAGTTGGACACCTGATGCGCGGGAGCTGTTTCGCCGCCTTGACTACCCACTATGGCGAGAGACTCGACATAATCCCGTGGAAATGCTTATTGAAATGGAGCCGGCACACCTGGATGAACGAGCCGCAGACGCTGCATGGCTGCGCCTTTACGAGAAGGTCATGCTTGAGTTTGACAAGATGCTCACCGACGGTCACACCTGGTTCCATACTACCTATCCCGAATTAGTTGACGAAACCATAGCTTACTTCTCTTTCGAGTTTGGGCTGCACAATTCACTGCCTATCTATTCAGGTGGGTTAGGCATCCTTTCTGGAGACCACACAAAAGAGGCCAGCGATCTGGGACTGCCCTTCGTTGGCGTCGGCTTTATGTATCCGCAGGGTTACTTCCGGCAGCGTGTGCCATCGCATGGCTGGCAGGAAGCTGTCTACCAATTAATTGATATTGATCGTGCGCCAATCCAGATCGTAAAAGGTGAGAATGGCGGTGACCTCAAAATCAGCGTGGAATTAGGCAACAGGGTTGTTTTTGCCAGGATCTGGAAGGTTAATGTGGGCCGTGTACCGCTTTACCTGCTAGATACGGACGTAGATGAAAACGATCCATGGGACCGTGAATTGTCGGCCCGGCTCTATTCGGGCGATAGCGAGATGCGCATCCGTCAGGAAATCATGTTAGGTATCGGCGGTGTTCGCGCCCTCAACGCCCTCGGGATTGAACCATCTGTATGGCACATGAACGAAGGCCATTCGGCGTTCTTACTGCTTGAAAACGTGCGCCAGAAGGTCTTGGAGGGTATGGAATTTGATGAGGCCGTGGAGGATGTTCGAGAGCATAGTGTCTTTACCACGCATACACCGGTTCCAGCGGGCCATGATGCCTTTAATTACCATCTCCTCGATCAGTATTTCAGCAACTATTGGGAACAGCTCGGGATTAGCCGCGAAGAATTTCTCTCGCTGGGCGCACACAGAGAAGTGTGGGGCGATGCATTCAATATGACCGTCCTAGCCCTGCATCTCTCGGAGAAATCAAACGGCGTAAGCGAACTGCATGGTCAGGTCTCCCGCGAAATGTGGCAAGGGGTCTGGCCGGAACTGTCAGAGGTAAACAAGGTGCCTATTACGTCGGTCACGAATGGTGTTCATGTGCCTACATGGATAGCGGGTGAACTGGGCATGCTGTTTGCCAAGTACCTTGGCGCAGACTGGATTGATCGGCACGATGATCCCGTTTTGTGGCAGCGCATTGTTGATATTCCCTCGGAAGAATTGTGGGAAGTGCACATGCTACTGAAGTACAAACTCATGCGTTTCCTACGCAGTCAAGCGAGGCGGAGTTGGATCGGCGGGCAGTCTGATCCGACGCAGGTTTTGACAACCGGCACGATGCTCGATCCCGAGGCACTTACGATTGGCTTCGCCAGACGCTTTGCCACTTATAAACGTGCCACGCTCATCTTTCGCGATATAGAGCGGCTTCGCAGCATTCTTCTTGACATTCATCGCCCGGTTCAGTTTGTTTTCTCAGGTAAGGCCCATCCGGCGGATGAGCCCGGAAAGGCGCTAATTCAAGAGATCTATAACTTGGCTAAGCATAGCCACCTGGGTGGGCGCATTGCGTTTGTCGAAGACTATAACATGCATTCCGCCCGCTATTTCACACAGGGCGTAGACGTCTGGCTGAATACGCCGCGCCGCCCGCATGAAGCCAGCGGTACCAGTGGCATGAAAGCGTCACTGAATGCAGTTCCTAACTTAAGCATACTCGATGGCTGGTGGGTAGAAGGGTATAACGGGGCTAACGGCTGGGCGATCAACGGTAAACAGTTCGACAATCCCGACGAGCAAGACGAATACGACGCGCAAGCGATCTATCGCTTACTCGAAGAAGAGATTGTTCCCCTGTACTATGACCGCCGCCACGACAGCATTCCCCGAGGCTGGGTGGAGGTGATGCGCGAAGCGGTTCGCTCCAATGCCCCCCGTTTCAGTATGCGGCGTATGGTGAAAGAATATACGAATCTGCTGTATTTGGATGCAATGCGCGCCGAAAGCTGAGCACTCGGCTCGCGCATGAAGAGCCAGGTCAGCACACTCTGCAGATCTGGATCTATTGATCGCTATGGGACCCTGGCCGCGGCGAATCGCTTACTTGATCTTCACTCTCTTCTGGTTGATGCTCTTGAGCCTGCCGCTGCTGGCGTTCTCATTGGCGGCCAGGAACCAACTGCAGTGGGGAGTCGCAGAAGGTGACCACATTCGCCTATTTCTCATTCAGGAGATAGACGCAGAAGGAATCGGAGTCGAGCTTGCGCGCATGGCTTCTGACAATCCGGCCTGCTTGGAGACAGATGTGCGCTACTTCATGTGGTCCGGTGCTCCAGAGAACACGAGGTACTGTCAGTGCAGAAATGCGGCTTCAGGCGAACTGCTTTCTTCTACGACGGGGGCCTGTGGCAATTAAATCAGTCATTACCCGTGGCCGCGCCTTGGCCCGGGTTGTTATAGGCATGTTCGCAAGGAATGCCGGCCAGGTTACAGTCAATAGCGGCCGTACATCTGCAGGCAAGTATGTGATATGCACTGGTATCCGGCATCACTTCAGAAGGATAGACGCGTTTTTCGAGGATCTCAATGTCTTTATTTATCAGTTCGCACCAACGACCTTCTATCTTCACCCATTTAACATCAGCCATAAGTAATATCTCCGAACTCATAACACCTAATCAGCCAGTTGAATCCATGTTACCGGCCAGCAGAACGGCTAGCCAGTGTCAATTGTCATGCTTACGCCTGACAATAATCACATAGATTGGCTCGCAGCGCCGTGCCGCGCCATTTCTAAAGATATCCCAACTCACGAGCGGCCCAGGTTAGCTCGTCGCGAAATTTGGGATGGGCAATGCCAATCAGGGCCCCTGCTCGTTCACGAACCGATTTGCCGTGAAGTCGCGCAACACCGTACTCAGTTACTACATAATGTACATCGTTGCGAGTCGTCACCACGCCAGAGCCCTCATAGAGCGTGGGCACGATGCGACTTAGCGATTCACTCTTAGCCGTTGACAGAAAGGCAACTATTGGCAGGCCCCCCTTGGAACGGGCCGCCCCGCGGATGAAATCAACCTGCCCGCCGACTCCGCTGTATAGCAGGGAGCCAATGGAGTCGGCGCATACCTGTCCGCTTAAGTCTACTTGTAGGGCGGAGTTGATGGCTACCATGTTGTCATTTTGTGCGATATTGAACGGGTCATTTACATAATCAGTGGGGTGTAGCTCGATGAGAGGGTTATTGTGGACAAAGTCATAGAGCCGCTTGCTGCCAAACACAAAACCTGACACTATCTTGCCGGGATGAAACGTCTTCTTGCTGCATGTGATAACTCCTTGTTCCACCATGTCGATCACGCCATCCGAGAAAAGTTCGGTATGAATGCCCAGATCGCGGTGGCTGGCGAGGTTCTTGAGAACTGCGTCGGGAATACTGCCAATACCCATCTGCAGCGTGGCCCCGTTAGGTATCATTTCGGCGATATGGCGGCCCACCTCCATGTGAAGCTCGCTGCTGCCTCCAATTGCCACCTCAATAAGCGGATAGTCAACTTCTACGATGTGTTTCAGACGGCCAACATGAATAAAGCAGTCCCCCAGCGTGCGCGGCATTTGGCGGTTGATTTCTGCGATGATTATCTTGGCCTCTTCGGCTGCTGGTTTTGTCGTTCCAACTTCGACACCGAAGCTGCAAAAACCATGTGCATCAGGCGGCGCCAACGTGACCAGGGCCACATCAAGGGGAAGCGTTCCATCACGAAACAAGGATGGTATTTCTGATAGGAAGACCGGCGTAAAATCAGCTCGCCCGTCGGCAACAGCTTCGCGCACATTGTCGCCAATAAACAGGGCGTTGACGCGGAAGGACTGCTCATAAGGCGCGCCGGCATATGGCGCATCCGCGAACGTCAATATATGGGTAATATTTACGTCACGCAGTTCGTCCGCGCGTGCCGTCAGGCTACGGATGAGTTTCTGCGGTACGCCCACACCCCCGCCAAGGTACAACCGGTCTCCGGATTTTACGGCCCGCATCGCGGTGTCAGCATCTACTATCTTGCTGCGATACTGCGCTTCCCAGTTCATGCGCTACCTCCTTGACGGATCGAGGCTGTGACTTCACGACCGAGAGCGGCGGCCACTTCCGGATGGGCCAGTTTCCCTTCATATACGTGCACGCCTTGCGCGAAACCAGGGTCTTCCCTCAAAATACCTTCCAGGCCAAGCTGGCCTAGTTTCTTGAGATAGGGAAGAAGCGCGTTGGTCAAGCCGTAACTTGTCGTGCGCGAGACGGCTGCGGGGAGATTGGGTACGCAATAGTGAATCACATCATCCACAACAAACACGGGATCGCGTAGAGTGGTTGGGTGGCTTGTCTCCACACAGCCCCCATCATTAATCGAAAAATCGAGTATCACAGATCCGGAGCGCATATTCTTTACCATCTCCCGGCTGACAATTTTCTCGGCGCGACTGCCAGGATCTTGAATCGCTCCCACCAAGACATCTGCGAAGCGGCTGATTCGATCTAAATTGTGGTGAGTGGCAATCAGTGTCGTAACGCGGTTAGCAAAATCCTTATCAATCTGTTCGAGACGTTCAATATCACTATCCGCGACGATCACCTCGGCGCCGCTGCCTAAAAAAGCCCGCGTGGCGTTGGCGCCCAGTACCCCCGCCCCAACGATTACGACAGAAGCCCTCGGTACACCGGGAATTCCGCCCAGTAACGTGCCTCGGCCGCCATGAGTTGTCATTAATAGCTGCCCAGCAACAACAGGTGCCAGACGCCCGGCCACCTCGCTCATGGGCAGCAGAACAGGGTGCCAGCCCCTCTCATCCTCGATTGTCTCCATAGCCACGGCCGTGATCTCACGCTCGCATAGCGCTTCGAATAGATCAGATGAAGCAACCTGGAGATGTAAGAACGAGAAAATAGTTTGGCCGGCGCGGAACAGTTCGTGTTCATCTGCTGTCGGCCGTGACACTTTAACGACCACGTCGGAGCGCCCATACACTTCGGCAGCAGAATACACGACCTGCGCTCCATACTGGCGATATAGCTCGTCTGCGAAACCCGCCCCGACACCAGCCCCTTTTTCAACATAAACCGTGTGGCCCGCATGCACGAGCCCCATAACGCCTGCCGGAGTCAGGCCCACGCGGGTCTCGCTCTGCAGCGCCCTCACCTCTTTCGGTACGCCGAATTCCATAGCTCTTTCCTTTCCCGCTGCATTGGGGAATGTCACAACCCGAATGAATTACACGTTCTCAGTGTAGCGCCGCGCCGGCAGCTGGTCAGTGACTAAAGTAACTGAATGGTAGTGACTAATGTAACCATTCAGTTCAAGGCGGATCTTGCTTATGAACTAAATGTGGCTTTTTGAGATAATGCCCGAATATAATTAGCATAAGCCCGCGGAAACGTGACATTCCGCACCTTGTTATATGCTTTTTGTCACTTTATATAAGGCAGGCAATCTGGCATAATGATGATGGGTGACATGACCCGATTCTTTGTTCTTTGACAACCGGAGTTGTCCAAGTCGGGGTGCAGGACAAAGTCTGATCGGGGAAATGTTACCTTTTTTATTGCACCCCACTCTCCTATCTCCCATTCTCAACATGGAGGAACCGTAAATGGCAAGTGGACATATCGTGATCAATCAGGAGCGCTGCAAAGGTTGTGCTCTATGCCTGGCGGCCTGCCCGCCAGGCGTCATTGAGCTGGCAGACTCTCTCAATACCCTTGGTTACCGGCCGGCCACGTTGAACGACCCTGATCATCTCTGCACGGGCTGTGGCCTTTGTGCCGTGGTGTGTCCCGACGCCAGCATCGTAGTCTATCGCACCCTGGTCCCGGTGCATCGGGAACGTACTATGGCAGAGGTGGTCTAAGATGACCCAACAATTGCTCAAAGGCAACATTGCCTTCGCCGAGGCGGCAGTTCGCGCCGGGTGCGAAGCCTATTTTGGCTATCCCATAACCCCCCAAACTGAATTGCTGGAACACATGTCAAAGCGCATGGTGGAACTGAACCGCGTGTTTTTACAGGCCGAGAGTGAAGTAGCCGCTGTCAACATGGTTTATGGCGCGGCGTCTGCAGGAAGAAGAGTTATGACTTCTTCCAGCAGTCCAGGTATAAGCCTAATGCAGGAAGGCTTTAGTTACATGGCCGGATCCGACGTGCCGGCGGTCGTCATTGACATCATGCGCGGTGGCCCCGGGTTGGGCAATATTCAGCCGTCTCAAGGCGACTACTTCCAAGTAACAAGATCGGCCGGCCACGGTGATTTTCATCCTATCGTCCTGGCGCCCGCAACCGTGCAGGAAGCTATTGATCTGACTGTTCTCGCCTTCGAACTAGCCGAGAAGTATCGTACTCTGGTCTTCGTCCTCGCCGATGGTGCGATTGGACAGATGATGGAACCGGCAGAATTACCTCCCATGGCCGAGTTACCATCTGGGCGGCCGCTATGGGCCCTAACAGGAGCCAAGGGACGTGCGCCAAATCTTGTCTCCTCGATCCATTTGGGAGCACAGAAATTAGAAGCCTACAATCAGGAGCTGCAGGACAAGCTCAGGCACATCAGGGAGGCAGGTGAAGTACGCTACGATGCGCGCGAACTGGATGACGCGCAATTTGCTGTGGTAGCTTTCGGTACGGCCGGGCGTTCCGCCCAAACAGCCATTAGTCAGCTGCGCTCCGAGGGTTTCAAGGCCGGCCTCTTCCGCCCGATCTCACTCTGGCCATTTCCAGAAGAGGAAATCAATGAACTGGCCCGGCGCGTGGACGCCCTATTGGTTGTAGAAATGAATGCCGGTCAAATGCTGCACGACGTCCGCGAAGCCGCAGCCGGATTGACTCCGGTGCATTTCTACGGCCGGATGGGAGGTGCAATACCCTTCCCTTCGGAAATCTCCGCCGAACTTAGGAAGCTTGCCGGTTTGCCAGCCACCCAGGCAAAGGAGTTCATAAATGGCCACCGCGACTAAAGAAATCAACGAAAAGATAATCTATGAACGCCCTGCCACATTGGCTGACGTCAATACCCATTACTGCCCCGGATGCACGCACGGCACTGCGCACCGGCTGGTCGCGGAAGTCATCGATGAACTTCAGATTCGCGAACGCACGATCCTGGTTGCTTCGGTTGGCTGCTCGGTCTTCTCCTATAATTACTTCCGGCTTGATGCCTGCGAAGCGGCGCACGGCCGTGCCGCAGCAATGGCTACCGGCGTCAAGCGTTCCGACCCTGAAAAGATCGTGTTCACATACCAGGGGGACGGAGATCTGGCCTCGATCGGAATTGCCGAGACGATTCATGCCGCAGCGCGCGGCGAAAAGCTGACGATCATCTTTCTCAACAACGCCATCTACGGCATGACCGGTGGGCAGATGGCCCCAACAAGCCTTATCGGCCAGCAGACAACATCGTCACCATTCGGCCGCAGCGCCGAGCTGACCGGCTACCCGCTGCGCATGGCCGAGCTTCTTGCCGGACTTGAAGGAACCGTCTACAGCGTTCGCCGCAGTCTGCATGACGCGCGCCACATTAATCAAGCCAAAAAGGCGATCAGAATAGCTTTTGAGGCTCAGATTGCCGGGCTCGGCTTCAGTATGGTTGAGCTCCTCTCCACCTGCCCCACCAACTGGCATATGACGCCTTCCGAAGCTTGCGAGTGGGTAGGTGAGCATATGGTACCCTATTATCCGCTCGGTGATTTTAAGGTGGACCCGGCGCTAGAAGCCCTGGCGCCTCGCCGCCGGCAACCCCTAGGAGACAAACAATGACAACACCCTGGAATCGTCGCTATGCACAGCGCATGAACAATATGGGCAGCTCCATCATTCGCGAACTACTCAAGCTGACCGAAGATCCGCAGGTCATTTCCTTTGCCGGGGGCCTACCCGCACCCGAGGTGTTCCCTGTCGCCGAATTCCAACGTGCGATCGACAAAGTCTTGCGTGAGAACGGAGCCTGTGCGCTGCAATACAGCGCTACTGAAGGATACGCGCCGCTGCGGCAATGGATCGTTGACCACATGGCGCGTTATGGCATAGAAGCCAAACCGGAAAACATCCTGATCACGAGTGGCTCGCAGCAAGCGCTCGATCTGATTGGCAAAGTCATGATCAATCCGGGTGATCTAATCCTCACCGAACGGCCAACCTATCTGGGCGCGCTCCAGGCCTGGCGCGCTTATCAGGCCGAATACAGCTGCGTCCCGGTCGACGACGATGGGCTATGTACTGACCTACTGGAGGAGGCTCTCTGTGGCGGGCCCAAATTCATGTATATCTTGCCCAACTTCCAGAATCCGGC